>CANKYR010000159.1 GCA_947488195.1 Flavobacteriales bacterium | reverse complement strand
CTTCAACAATGGAATATCTGGAATATCATCGCCCATGTAACACACATCGTCATCGTGGAAATGCCACTTCGATTTTAAATCTAAATACACTTGGCGTTTGTTCGAAGAACCCAAGTGAACTTCGTGAACACCTAATTTTTCGAAACGATTGCGAACGGCTTCAGATCTTCCTCCGCTAATTACGGCAATGCGAAATCCGTTTTTCACGGCTAACTGAACAGCATATCCATCGCGAACATTCGCTGTGCGCATCTGCTCTCCGTCTGGAAACAACCAAACAATGTTGTCGGTGAAGACTCCGTCTACGTCGAAAATAAAGATTTTCGTTTTCGCTAATTTTTCTTTGTAATTCATTGGTATTTGTCTAGAATATTTTTGGAAAGAAGGGTATAGATTTCCTTCCAATCAACATGGTTATTCAATAGTTGTTTTTGAGCTTCAAGAGTTCCTTCATCGCCACGCTGAGCTGGTCCGGTTTGAATGGACTCAGGAGATTTCGTTTCCAACAATTCAACATGCGCCTTCAACATGGTGTAAAATAAATCGGTTGGAAGCTGCGCCTCCTTCAACAACGATTGTGAAATGTGTTGAAGGTGATTGGTGAAGTTATTCGAGAAAACAGCAGAGATGTGCGCGAGCTGTCTTTGTTCGCCGTTGGCGGAAATCCATTTGCCAATGGCTGGTTCAAGAAACGCTTTCACAATGGTCTCCGTTTCAGAATTCGAAAATTCATACAACAACGGAATATTATTGTATTTCACAGACGTTCCTTTCTTCAAGGTCTGGCAAGGCCAACAAACGGCTCTGTTTTTTTGAGGAAGCGAGAGCATTGAGGTGCCTCCGGAAAAATGCACTGCAATAATTTTTTCAGGAAGTTGTGCCGCCACCTCAGCTATCTGAGAGTCTGGAACGGCAAGCAAAACCAAGTGAAAGCTGTCGTTAATGTCGCTCAGTTGTGTGGTTGTTTTCCACGGGCTCGAAACAGGCAGTTCGCGAACCACATGCAAATCAATACGCGAATTAATTTCGCGAAGTGCAGCATTTAAATGCCACGCTAAATTTCCATTTCCAACCAGAGCTATGCGCATATCTCTGCGAAGATAAAGCGAAGAAGCGTACCTTTGTTTCATGACATTAACGGTTCAACTCGATACCCCTTCACGTTGGAAGGATTATGCACTGATAGATTGTGGCGATTTTGAAAAATTAGAGCGCTTCGGTGAATTCATAACTATACGTCCAGAACCACAGGCAATATGGCCAAAACGCTTGTCTGACGAGGAATGGAAGAAAAGAGCGCACGTTCGCTTTGTGCAGAAAGGAAGCAACATGGGTGAATGGACCAAGTTGAAAAAAATGCCTGATCAGTGGAAAATTGAATATGAGTTAATCAACGGAAAGAATTTAAACATGCGTTTGGGCATGACTTCCTTCAAGCATGTTGGAATATTTCCGGAACAGGCTGCTAACTGGGATTTCTCAATAACCGCCATGCAGAAGATGCAAATTGAAAAGCCGAAAGTCTTAAATCTCTTCGCATATACAGGGGGGGCTACAGTGGCCTGTGCAACGCACGGAGCAGATGTTACCCACGTTGACAGCATAAAGCAAGTAGTGACATGGGCGAATGAAAACGCACAACTCACAGGAACGAAAGACATTCGCTGGATGGTGGAAGACGCTTTGAAGTTTGTTCAACGCGAGGTGAGAAGAGGAAACAAATACAACGGGATTATCCTAGATCCTCCGGCATTCGGACATGGCCCGAAAGGAGAGAAGTGGAAGTTGGAAGAACATATTTCGGAATTGCTCGACGGGGTTTTGCAATTGCTCGACCCGAAAGAACACTTCTTAGTTTTGAACGCATACAGCCTCGGGCTTTCTCCGCTCATTGTTGAAAATCTACTGCGTCCGTTTGCAGGAAAGAACCTGTCTATCGGAGAACTTTATTTGAATGCTGAAAGCGGCGTGCTTCTGCCTTTGGGCGTTTTCGGAAGAATTTTAAAAGTATAATTCATGCGGAAAATATTCCTCTTTATTTCTGTCGCAATGGCTTTCGCTTCGTGCAAAGTCAAGGAGAATGTTCCTCAATCGAAGCACACCATTCAACCCATGACAACTTCGAAATTGTTCGATCCGCATTCAGCGGCAACTTTAGATGCACGAGTAACACACATGCATTGGACCGCGAATGTGAATGTTGAAACGCATGTCATTTCAGCTAATGCAACCTTTGACTTTAAAACAGAAAAGGGTGCGGAGCAAATTTCCTTCGACACAAAAGATTTAAATATCGAGTGGGTGAAGGTGAATGGAAGATTGGCACGTTTCACTTTGGATGAAGAGAAGCCTTTTTTAGGTAAAGCGCTTCATGTCGAAATTCGGGATATCGATAATCTAGTGAGCATTCAATACACCACCTCTCCGAATGCAGAGGCGTTGCTGTGGGTGGAAAAGGAAAACGAATTGCCTTTCCTTTTTTCGCAGTCTCAAGCCATTTTGGCGAGAACGTGGATTCCTTGTCAGGACAGCCCTTCGGTGCGTTTCACATACTCAGCAGACGTGACGGTTCCGAAAGAATTAATGGCTTTAATGTCTGCTGAAAATCCGCAAGTGAAATCACCAGACGGCAAGTATCACTTCGAAATGAAACAACGAATTCCTTCATATCTATTGGCTTTAGCTGTAGGAGACGTGGCGTTTAAATCGTTGAGTGAAAACACCGGTGTTTACGCCACTGCCGATATGTTGGAATTAGCCTACAATGAATTTTCAGATATGCCCGGCATGGTTAAAGCCGCAGAAGATTTGTATGGTCCTTATGCTTGGGAACGATACGATGTGTTGGTTCTTCCCGGCGCGTTTCCTTTTGGTGGAATGGAGAATCCTCGATTGACGTTTGCTACGCCAACCATTTTGGCTGGAGATAAATCGTTGGTGTCATTGATCGCACACGAGCTAGCCCACAGCTGGAGCGGAAACTTGGTAACCAACGCTACTTGGAACGACTTCTGGT
>CANKYR010000158.1 GCA_947488195.1 Flavobacteriales bacterium | reverse complement strand
AGAGAAGATAAGATTTGTAAGTAGCGGAACGGAAGCCGCTATGAGTGCTATTCGATTAGCACGTGGATATACAGGAAGAGATAAAGTGCTGAAGTTTGAAGGATGTTATCACGGACACGTTGATGCGCTTTTGGTTAAAGCTGGAAGTGGTTTGGCAACTTTGGGAACATCCAGCAGCGCCGGAATTCCGCAGGCCTATGTGAACGAAACAATTGTTGTTCCGTTGAACGACATTGAAGCGTTCGACGCTGCAGTTGAAATGTACCGCGGACAAATTGCAGTTGTGGCTATTGAGCCCGTTCCTGCGAATAACGGACTGCTTATTCAAGACGGTGTGTTTTTAAAACACCTACGTGAAGTATGCACGCGTGAAGGAATTGTGTTGTTGTTCGATGAGGTTATTAGCGGATTTCGTTTAGGTTTTGAAGGAGCTTCGGGTTATTACGGAATTCAACCCGATGTTCTTGCATTTGGAAAAATCATTGGTGGCGGAATGCCCGTAGGTGCATACGGTGCAAGCGCAGAAATTATGTCTCAGATTGCTCCAGAAGGTCCCGTGTATCAAGCCGGAACCCTTTCAGGAAATCCTGTTGCCATGGCAGCTGGGTTGGCTCAATTGAAAGAATGTGCAAAGCCCGGCTTCTACGAAGAGTTGGAAAGAAAAACAGTGAAGATGGTAAGTGCCATTCAAGCTCATGCCGATCAGAAGAATTATGTCTTCCGAATTTTCAATATGGGAAGTATTTTTTGGGTTTCTTTCTCGAAGGAGAAAGCCATTCGTCGTATGGATGAAATTCCAGAAAACAGCGGTCAATTGTTTGCACCTTTTCATAGATTTTTGTTGGAAAGAGGTGTCTATCTGGGCCCTAGTGGTTACGAAGTAGGATTTGTTTCAGCGGCGCATACAGACGCGGACATCGACAAGGCAATCGTAGATTTCTGCGACGCCTTGGATCACGTTTACAGCAAATAAATCCCCAAAGCGTAAGCAAGAAAGGGAAGTTCACGTAGGGCTTCCCTTTGTTTTTCCTGAGGAAAGTAAGTGAGACCTGCTTGAATGGTCAATGCCAATATTCCCGCATAGAAGGAAGTCGGCATGAACAAGTGTCCAATCATCACGAAAATCAAAGCGAAGAAAAGCGTGAGGTTATTTCCGATAATATGCGGAACTGTATCAACCTTGCCTTCATCTTCTTTTCGCTGCACGAAATCAATGCAAAGCGAAAGCGCTAAGGTTGTGAAGAACACACTTCTACCTAACTGAAAAATCTCTTTGGTATCTGGAATTGCAATGAGAATAGACCAACACATCGCTACGGTGATATTCTTTAACAAGGGTGTTTTTCGGAATGAAATTTTATGTTGAAGGAAATAGGCTATCGTGAAAAGAGAAACGACTAACATTAGAACCGAATGAACATTCGGCGAGAGAGTAATTGTGCCTGCAATAACAAGTAATGGCAACCAGTAGGCGGCTTGATGAAGTTTTTGAGAAACCCAGTAGCTGTAAAATACCGCCACTGATAACAACGTGTTTTCAAACAGAGTTTGAGGGTTGGCAGTATTCAAAAGAAACCAAGAGGCGCCCGCTAGAGATAAACTCTGAAGCAATGCTATAAACATGCTTATTGATTTTTGATGATGGAGAGCACAACACCTGTAACCGATCCAGCTAGTCCACTTAAAGCGCCGCGAATCATTTTTCGAGAACGCGCTGGAGGCTCAAATCCCTCGGCGTACAAATCGTTGTATTTGAAGTTCTGATCCGACATGTATTTCTCTTTGATTTTAATTTTTCCAACATATTGAATGGCGGCATAAGTTATTGGAGGAACAATTAAGATGAGTAGGCCATCTCCAACGAGATATCCTGCAACGCCGCATAGCGCAAACCCAATGGCGCTTATGTGTCGTGCTTTGTAGTTTTTTCGCGCATCGCCCGCACCTGCCAAATACACTCGCATTTCTTCTGTCGTGTAATAATCGCCAAGCATGGTGTCTTGGTAATACAGAATCTGTTCTTTGCTTCCGTTCGAAAGACTATAGACTTCACTTTTATTCAGTTCTATCGCACGTGTTTTTTCTTTTCCGAAAAGGTTGTTTCTCTGATCGTAGATGTAAATCAAACCGTCTTTTTCTTCCCAAAGAGTATTCTCTACCACGGTTCCATTCATCAATAAAACTTTTCCCTGTTGCACTTGCGTGAATGCGCAAGCAGGAAGAGCGAGTAGGATTAGAACGAAAATTTTTTTAACGATGTATGTCATGATCAATGAATTTGAAGCACTCAAAGATAGGATTAAAAGGTGTGAGCGATAGACACCACTGAAATTTTACCCTGAAACTCTTTTCGTAAAACTTGAAAGGCAGATTCCAACGTAGCGCCGGTGGTTATAACATCGTCTACAATTAAGATGTGGTTTACGTTTGAAGGAATTTTACTATCGATTTGAAAATCAATTTTCCGACTGTTCATTCGTTCCATACGGTTTCCTTTGGTAGCCCCTTTTCCTGCGTTTTGTTTTTTTAAAACAGTAGCAATAGGAAGCCTGGTTTCTTCAGATATTCCTTCGCAAAGAACCCGCGATTGGTTATATCCGCGTTCAAGTTCTTTGTTTCTGTGCAGCGGAATAGGAACCAATAAATCAACATCACGCAACCACGGGGTTTTCAATAAACGCTTACCCATTTCCTTCCCAAAGAAATTTCCAATCTGCATGTTCTTCTTGTATTTCAATTCGTGAATGGCCCGCTGTTCAATGCTTTTAGGTTGAAAGAAATAAAGCGATTGAACGCTGTGAAGCGACATGCGGTAAGCCAATTGAATGTATAGCGTGTTATTCTTTCGAACGAAATGATTGGTCTTGTGTAGGTATTGCTTGCAATAGAAACAGAGGCCCTCCTCTCGAACAGACAAGCTTCGATTGCAAGCACTGCATATCCGAGGAAACCAACAATTCAGAAGAATATTCGAAATCTTTCTCATAATTATGGCGCTAAGATGAGAAATGAAGATTAAATTTGCCGCCTATGATTATTCAGGTTTTAAAGTCAAAAATTCACCGAGTAACTGTAACTGAGGCAGATGTG
>CANKYR010000157.1 GCA_947488195.1 Flavobacteriales bacterium | reverse complement strand
CATGTCACGCGTACCGATACCCATGTCTTCGGCGGTGATGTATCTTCCACCCAAACCGTCTACGAATTTTCCGAAGCTACGCATGAGTGCTTCGTTCTTATCTTTTTTTGAATCGGCAATAATCACGGCTTTTCCTCCACCGATATTCAATCCGGCGAGAGCGCTTTTATAGGTCATACCGCGAGAAAGACGAAGTACATCAGTCAATGCATCGCCTTCAGAGGCGTACATCCACATGCGCGTTCCGCCCACTGCTGGTCCTAATGTTGTGTTGTGAATTGCTACGATGGCTTTTAATCCGGTTGCATTATCTTGACAAAAAACCACTTGCTCGTGGTTATGCAACGCCATTCTTTCGGTAACTGCAGACATTTCTGCAGAGCTGTTTTGTTGAGTCATAAAAAATGATTTCCTGTTGAAAGATTAACTTTCAGCGGCAAATTTAGCGCTTTACTATGAAAGTTCAGCTATTATTGAAGAATTTCGTCAATAGCTACTGCCAATTTGCGATCTCTCTCCGTAACTACATCTCCAGCGTCGTGCGTGCTTAATTCAAGACGAACGTAATTATAAACGCTAAACCAAGCCGGATGATGACCATGCTTTTCAGCCAAGAAAGCGACTCTCGTCAAGAATGTAAATGCCTCCTGGAAGTCTTTGAAACGAAATTCTCTAACGAGTTTATTGTCCAATTCGCGCCACATAGTGCTATAATTTTCCCAAATGTACACTTTTCTTCGAACCATTCACATTCCACATTGAATAATTGATAATGAATTAAAGTTGAGGAAACAACATTTTGAACCAATTTTGAATCATGATAAACGGACAATGCCTTCTTTCATTTATTCCTATGCGTGCAGAAGCTTCTGACCGCAGCGAACAAGTGAGTCAACTTATTTTTGGAGAAACCTACGAACTGCTCGAGGAAAATGAGAAATGGTATTTCATTGAAACTAGCTTCGATCAATACCGCGGCTGGATTGACAAAAAGCAATTCTCGCCACAAGTTTTTGAAGTTGACACGGACCGTGTTTATGCTTATGCAAGTGCTCTTCGACAATTCGAGAACAAACAAATACTAATGCCTCTTGGTGCATTTGTCCCCTTGGAATTCCCTTATCAAATTCTGTCTCTGAATGAGGCAATTACTTTGTTCAAGTCCTATGTTGGTGTGCCCTACGTTTGGGGAGGAAAGACCAATTTTGGATACGACTGTTCTGGCTTCACACAATCCTTTTTCAAGACACTTGGACATTCATTAAAACGCGATGCTTATCAGCAAGCCACTGAGGGGGCGGACGTCATGCTGCTTTCAGAAGCCCAAACAGGTGACCTTGCTTTCTTTGATAACGCGGAAGGTCGAATCACGCATGTCGGATTAATAATGGAAAACAACGGAAGTTTCGAAATACTTCACGCTTCCGGTGAACTGAGAATAGACCTACTCGATCATCAGGGCATCAATAAAAAAAGCGAAGGTTATTCGCATAACCTTCGCCTCATTCGTAGAATTTTATAAATCTTATTTCGCGCTTAGGGCATCTTCAATAAGTTTCACAATATGCCCGCGGTGAGCCTTTGTCAATGCACCTCCCGCAATATTGCCCACCTCCATTTTCATAATTCGTTTTAACTCGGATAAGGCTACGCTTTGAGAAACATTATCGTATCTGTTTTTAACGTCGAGCATATCAATTAATCTGCGTGTGTATTCGATTTGCAAGTTTTGACGAATGGTATTCACTTCGCCCTTCATATCAGATTCAAAGATGGCTTGTGTTAAATCGAACATCACTTCATCTATAGAATAAGTATTTCCATACATGTAACTATCAACGATTCTTTGATGAACACGCGGATGCATCAAGTGATTCAAGCATTCCGATTGCATATCCAAGATACGATCGTGAATCTTAGGGTCATCGCTTTTTGCATATTGGCTAAAGCCTCTTCTTTGATCCAACAAGTAATTGAAGGTTGGAATTGCTTCACTCCAAACATCTCCAGCAAACGCATATTTATCCAAAGCCTTCATGGCTTCTTTTTGTTTCACTTCAGAAACGGGTTCCAATGGTTTTACTGAAGAACCTTGTCCTGCATAGGCTCTATCGTAATGCACGCCTCCAATTTGACGTGTCATTACATTGGTTTGAATACCGTATTCCTTGGTTGCAATTAAAAAAGACTGAAGCAATTCAGCATAGCTTTCATTCGAAGTAATCAAATGTTCTTTCAATTTAGGCAGAACAAATTTCACCAATTCGCAACGCTCTGCTCCGTATGCAACGGGATCGCTTGAAAGATCGTAGATATTTACATCCGGATCAATTCCTCTTCCGGCAGTGCGCATGTCGTCTCCATCATTTCCATAAGCCAACTGATGCTCGATGCTTCTCGCAGTAATTTTATCTAAACGCTCTTTTTCTTTCTGCTCATCTGAAACTGATGCACTATAACCGTATTCAATCACCCACATATCGTAAGGACCAACTTTAACATCGCAATAAAGCGCTTGTTCTTTCGGATTCATTTGGTAATTGAATGCTGGATATTCCATCACCGAATTCGCCAAACCTTCCTTGTTAATTTTTTCTACATTCTTAATATCTGCTACCGACTGAAGCGTGCTTGCACGCATGTTGTGCGTAAGACCAAGCGTGTGACCTACTTCGTGCAGAACCAAGCGATATAACATCTGACGAACTATTTCTTGCTTCTCTAAATCGCCTGCTCCCATTACGTTTGCAGCATTCGTCCCGAAAATCAATTGCTCGTTGCTCATAGCAGCGGCATTGCATAAGAAAGGATTGCGGGCTCCTTTTTCCTTCAACAATTGCTCTTGCTCTTCGGTTAAAGAACTTCCCAAACGAAAAGTACGATCAGCATAAACACGATTGGTTAAAGCCACCCACTCCAACATAATGTCGGCACCTAAAATTTCACCTGTTCGCGGATTCACGAAACTAGGACCGTAACCACCGAATGGAGGTGCTGGAGTAGATGTCCAACGAAGGACGTTGTAGCGCACATCTCCCGCATCCCAAGTTGCATCATCGGGTTGTTGAAGACAAACAACAGCATTCTTAAATCCAGCTGCTTCAAAAGCCACATTCCAGCGCT
>CANKYR010000156.1 GCA_947488195.1 Flavobacteriales bacterium | reverse complement strand
AATAGATGCCATCGAAAGTCAGCATACTCCTCTGAACATTGAAAACAAAGAACTCGAATTTGAATATGCAGAATTCGGTATCAGCGGAATTGAAATTGCCTTCCAAACAATTTTCTCTGCGGTTGGGAAAGAAGTTCCAATTGAAACATTAATTGAAAAATTCACTATCGGTGCAGAGTTCTCTGCAAACATCCCTCCTATTCAAATGGAAGTTGGAGAACAAGCTCGACTCGTGCTCATTTCAACCAAAAGAAAAACAATTGTTGAGCAATCTACGTGGCTTTCACGCGGCAAAAACACACCACTCTTCACCACTGAATTAAACGGCGCTGTAACTCCACTGTTCGATTAGGCTTGGCCTTGAGGCCCTCCGAAAGTCATTGGAAATTGGACATCTGCAACACCTTCCTTAATGACTCCGTTCTGAGCTTCAAACTTAGAGATATTTTCTTGCAAAGCTTTCATTAAGCGTTTCGCGTGCTGAGGTGTCATAATAATTCTAGACTGAACCTTTGCTTTCGGCACATTCGGCATTACACGAATAAAGTCGAGTACAAACTCTGAAGTGCTGTGCGTAATAACAGCTAAATTAGAATAGGTTCCTTCAGCAATATTTTCAGATAATTCAATGCTTATCGGCTGAGGCGTTTCGTTGTTGTTTTCCATGTTATAATATATTTTTCAATTCATTCAATGTGTGTATGGTAAAGGTAGGAACATAGTTGTGTCGCACAGATTTCCCATCGTGTAATTCTGCCAATCGCTTCTCTGTCGCGGTGAAAAACACTTGATCAATTCCTGCATTTCTTGCTCCTAAAATATCTGCATCCCAGTCATCACCTATCATCAGAGCTTCTTCGGCTTTGCAATTAGCCCGTTGCAAGGCCAATTCAAAAATTGCAGCATGTGGTTTGCGAACACCCGCTTCTTCGCTGTAAACAACCGTAGAAAAATAATTCTCAATCTCAGCGGCTGCCATTTTAAATCCTTGCACTTCGATAAACCCATTGGTCAAGATCACATGCGTGTAATTCCCCTTCGTCTGCTCTAGAATTTCACGAGCTCCTTCAATAAGATGCGGTAAACGGGGACACACCGCAAGGAATTCCGTGGCAAACAAATCAACAAAATCTAAATCGTATTCCGCCTTCACTTCATCAAATAAATCAATGAAGCGTTTGTTCCGAAGTTCTTCCTTGGCTATTTTACCTTCGCGATACAATGCCCACACTCTTTCGTTGTGTTTGGGATAGCAATTCAAGAAATGTTCAAGCGAAATGCTTCGAAAATTACTCGACTCAAATCGCTGAAATAACTGCGTGAGCGCAATGGTTGTATTTCCATTTAAATCCCACAGGGTACCGTCTAAATCCCAAAGGATTGCCTTATACTTTTTCATTTATAATCCTTTGATGTAATAGGCCGCAGATGAGAGTATTAAAGACCAAACCATGAATCCACAAATAAGCCAAAGTGGCGTAAATCGGTTGTGCTTAAAGAATTTCGCTGCAAGCAAAGAGGTAATGGGCACCGAAATTATTGCTGAAATAGCTATGAATCCGATAAGCCCGAACTTATTCTTTATAAAAACAATCCTTCTTCTTCCTTTCGTGAAAACTGGCTTTTTCTTTTTCGACTTCAAATGACTGGTCCACTTAAAGAGATAAGTTCCTCCATAATAAAATAACAAAACACCAACGGCGGCACCGGTGCCTGTTGTTAAGACCACTTCGCCAAATTGAATGTTTTCCTTTCCAGTGGCATAAATAGTAAATGGAGTAATGATGAATTTCACCACAGCCAGCATGCCGTACAGTATGAAGTGATAAAATTCCATTTAGTGTATTTTTAGTTTTTGTGCCGCGTCTAAAAGTCGGTTACTGTATCCCATTTCATTGTCGTACCATCCGACAACTTTAATCATATATCCAATCACGGAAGTCAGTTCCGCATCAATAATGCAGCTGTGCCTGTTTCCAACAATATCTTTTGAAACCAAAGGTTCGTTAGACACTTCAAGAATACTCTGATGTGTGTTTGCCCATTTTTCAAAAAGTTCATTGACCTCAATTGCTGTGGTTCTATTTCTTACCATAAAGGTCAAATCGGATAGTGATCCGTTCGGAACAGGCACTCGAATGCCGCATCCGCCTAAAAGCTCGCTCAAATGAGGGAAGACCTTGGTTAATGCTCTGGCCGCTCCTGTAGTCGTAGGCACTATAGATGTCGCTGCTCCTCTCGCCCTGCGCAAATCTTTGTGCGGCGCATCGTGCAGCTTTTGATCACCGGTGTACGAATGAACAGTTGAAATATAGCAACTCTCTACACCGTAGGCCTCGTCTATTAATTGAATAACGGGTGCTGCATTATTTGTCGTGCAAGAAGCGCAAGAAATAATTTTTCTGTCTAAATCAATCTGATGGTCATTTACGCCAACGATCCACATGGGCATTTGATCTTCTGAAGGGGCCGACAATAAAACACGGGTAGCTCCGTCAGAAATGTGCTTTTCACATTGAGCCTCCGTTTTCATGGTTCCTGAACATTCAAAAACCACATCAATGCCCATCTCCTTCCAAGGAAAATCCGATACGCTTTGAAAAAAACGAATCGTTCTTCCTCCAATAAGTGCTGTATTTTCATCAACTGATTCAATTGACATCTCAAAAATGCCTTGTGTTGAATCGTATTTAAGCAAGTGCAACAACGTATGCATATTTGCCAAGTCATGCACAGCAACTATCTCCAACTCATTTCTACGTAAAGCTTCTTTGAGCAAAGTTCTGCCTATTCTTCCAAACCCGTTTATTGCTGCTCTGTATGTGCTCATTTCCTTAACTCAGTTGCTTCTAACGAAAGTAAGTCATTATGCAGAAAACACCTACAAAAAAAGAGGCCCTAGTGGGCCTCTTTGCTTCCTTTCGGAATTTCTTATTGCTTTATAAATTTCGCCGTTCCGCTTGCGTTACCAGCAAATGTTTTCACAACATAAGTTCCAGTTGCAAGAGATTCAACACCCAAATCAATTTTGTGTGATCCTGGGCTCAATTGTCCAACATTTACATTCTTCACCAATTGACCGTTTACGTTATATACTTGAACGTAAGCTTGATTAATTGTTGAA
>CANKYR010000155.1 GCA_947488195.1 Flavobacteriales bacterium | reverse complement strand
TTTATATGTAGAAACCTCAGCGTTGCTAATTCCGCCTAGGACATTGGCTATAAATTTTGCTTTGTGAGTTTCTTTGAATGCTTTAATGCATTCCAAAACCAACTTCACATCTTCCGTAGCATCGAAAATTTCTTTCGGCTTGCGCGAATTATCGTCCATGCCTGCCCCTTCACCGGTAACATCATCCCATTCTTCACCAAAATAGTGAAGCAAATATTTTCTTCGGCTCATTGCCGTTTCGGCATAGGCCATTACTTCTTGAAGAAGCAACATTCCTATTTCCTGCTCCGCAACAGGTTTACCGTGCAGAAACTTCTCTAATTTCTCAACGTCCTTCGGAGAGTAAAAAGCCAAACAATGTCCTTCACCACCATCTCTTCCTGCGCGACCCGTTTCTTGATAATAACTCTCTAAACTTTTTGGAATATCATGGTGAATAACGAATCTCACATCGGGTTTATCGATCCCCATTCCAAACGCGATAGTTGCAACAATAACATCTACATCCTGCATTAGGAATTTATCTTGAACGTCGTTCCGCTGATGGCTGTCCATTCCAGCATGATATGACAGCGCTTTAATTCCGTTAGCTACGAGCAGCTCTGCAATCTCCTCGGTCTTCTTTCGCGACAGGCAATATACTATCCCGCTCTTACCGGCATTCCCTTTTACGAATTGAATGATCTGTTTACCCACGCTTACTTTAGGGCGTACTTCGTAGTACAGATTATCACGGTTGAAAGAAGACTTAAAGACTTTCGCATCAACCATTCCAAGATTCTTCTGAATATCTATCTGAACCTTTGGGGTAGCCGTTGCCGTTAAGGCCATTACGGGTAAATCAGCAATTTGCTGGATAATCGTTTTAATTCTTCTGTATTCCGGACGGAAATCGTGACCCCATTCTGAAATACAATGCGCTTCATCAATAGCAACAAACGAAATTTTACAGGTTCGAAGAAATTCTATATTCTCTTCTTTTGTTAAAGACTCTGGGGCCACATAAAGAAGCTTGGTCTTGCCACTGAGCATGTCTTTCCTTACTTGAGCAATTTCGCTTTTGTTCAAAGATGAATTAATAACGTGCGCTATACCTTCTTCATTTGAAAATCCTCGCATGGCATCTACCTGATTTTTCATCAAGGCAATCAAAGGCGAAACTACAATAGCTGTTCCTTCCGACATAAGCGCAGGAAGTTGGTAGCACAAAGACTTCCCCCCTCCTGTAGGCATAATCACAAAGGTGTCATTTCCAGCAAGCACATTATCGATAACGCCTTCCTGCAGGCCTTTAAAGTTTGAAAATCCAAAGAAATATTTTAAGGCTTCTTTCGGAGCCATATCTGTCGCTGTAATCATTCTCTTTTAGTAATTGAACGTTATGAAAAAGTAACGTCTCTGTAAAATTCGCTAAACGAATGTAAGCACAAAAGCATATGCACACCAACAAATTCGACCGAAAAAAAAGACCTCAAAAAACTAACGATTCTTCGCATCTTTGCAAAGTGAAAATGAGTTCCAACAGTACCCTTTTAGACTCGGCGAAAGAAGCCATTCGATTAGAAGCAGATGCCCTTTCCGCATTAGGATTGTCCTTAGACAGCGTCTTTGTTTCCGTTGTAAAGGCGGTCCTTGAGACCAAACAACCAATCATTATAACGGGAATAGGCAAGAGCGGAATAATTGCTCAAAAATGGGTGGCTACTTTTAATAGCACTGGTCAACCTGCACAGTTCTTGCATGCGTCTGAAGCCATTCACGGCGATTTGGGTATGGTTCAAAACAATAGCATTGTCTTTTGCTTATCGAAAAGCGGAGACTCCCCTGAAATTCAATACTTGATTTCCTTGTTGAAATCTATGAATGTTCAATTAGTGGGAGTTGGTGCTAATACCGAAAGTTTTCTAGCGAAAGAATCGACTTACTTTCTTCATACTCCAATGACAAGCGAGGCTTGTCCGAATAATTTAGCTCCAACCGTGAGCACGACACTTCAATTGGCCGTAGGCGACGCAATTGCTGTCTCGCTTATGACGGAAAGAGGATTTAGCAAACTCGATTTTGCAAAATTCCATCCCGGAGGTGCCCTTGGAAAAAAACTTTTTACAACCATTGGACAAGTGATGCGTGTAGATGCCCTACCACAGGTTTCTTCAGACTGCAACTTCCGTGACTTGCTCATGGAGATATCTTCCAAGCGTGCAGGTGCCACTGCTGTTTTAGAAAACGAGGAACTCTTGGGTATTGTAACAGATGGTGATATTCGAAGAGCAGTTGAGCGTAACGCCAACCTTGATGTATTGCGCGCGTCTGACCTAATGAACACCTCAGCTAAACGAATTCAAAATTCCGCGCTGGCCGTCGAAGGTTTTCAATTGATGGAAAACAATAAGATTAGCCAATTGCTTGTGGTGGACGAAAATGGAAAATATTGCGGCATTATTCATTTGCACGATCTTCTCAGTGCTGGAATTAATTAATGGAGATGGCTGAAGAGAAAAACATGAGCTTCTTAGAGCATCTCGAGGAACTTAGAAAAAGATTGTTTCGAGCGGTTTTGTTTGCTGTTGCAGGAGTTGTGGTTGTCTTTATTTTCGACACCTATGTTATTGAAAATATCATCATGGCGCCACGTCGCGCCGATTTCCCAACGTACCGTTTCTTTTGTTGGTTAGGCCAAAACTTGGGGTTGGAAGATCAGCTCTGCTTTTCAGACGCTAACTTCACCCTGCAGAGTACCACCATGGGTGGCAATTTTTCCGCCTACATGACAGTGGTCTTAATTGGAGGAGTCATTCTCGCCTTTCCCGCAATCTTTTATCAGCTTTGGGCCTTTGTGAGACCCGGGTTGAAAAAGTCTGAGCTTAAATCTGCCCGTGGTATTGGCTTCTATGTATCCTTGTTATTCTTTCTGGGGGTGCTGTTCGGCTATTATGTTTTGACACCGCTTTCCATTCAATTTTTAGGAAACTTTGCTTTCGCAGATGTCGAAGTAAATGCAACAGTATTGTCTTATTTGAAACTGTGTTCTTCACTCATTCTCGGAACGGGTTTGGTTTTCCAGATGCCCGTAGTCATTTATTTCTTGGCGAAAATTGGCCTAGTAAGTTCCGCATTCCTTAAAAAATACAGAAG
>CANKYR010000154.1 GCA_947488195.1 Flavobacteriales bacterium | reverse complement strand
TCGTTCACGACCAATTTCCAATAACAAATTCGGAATGTATGAAGCCTTTAAAGCGTAACATGAAAACGGTCCATTGTCGAACAACTTGGAATCTTCGTTAGCATCTATTTCACTTTGAAGAATTTTTGAATCAATCGGCAACGCTATTTCCTTGACATCTTTAAACTTCTCTCTCAAATTTTGAAACAACTTCTTCTTCACATGAAGCTCAGAACCTAAGGAATAAACTTTCGCTCGTAAGAATCTACCTAGCAATTCCGGATCTGAAATTAAATGAATATCTTCTGCTGAAATAGCTTTTCCTATGCGCATTTTAATCTCATCGCCTTCCTTCTTAAATAACTCTGAAGGCAAAGCCATGGTGCGAAGTTGTGCATTAACCTTTCCCAACAAATGAAACATCCTTGAATTTCTTCCATCGAAAAAGACAGGAACAACAGGACATTCAGCACGTTGAACCAGTTTCATAACGGAACGCTGCCATTTCTTGTCTGAAACGTTACTCCATTTATTTTGAAACGTGCTCACTTCTCCTGCCGGAAAAATCGCCAGACAACCACCAGCCGCAATATGCTCTATGCAACGCTTCAGTCCGCGCTCGCTTTTGAGTTGAACTACGTTTTTATCGAACGGATTTACACTGAAAAAATAATTAGCTATTTCTGGAATTTCTTCCAAAAGAAAATTAGCCATAACCTTAATATCGGGCCTGCGTTTTTCTATTTGTTGAATTAAAGCCAGTCCGTCAATTGCGCCAAACGGGTGATTACAAACGATTACACAGCCACCTTCTGCCGGGATATTTTCTAACTCTTGACTGTTCAGCTGAACGGTAATGTGAAGCTCTTGAAAAAACGATTCGATAAAAGCTGTTCCCTTGTTTGCGCGAATACGATCGTACAAATCATTTATTTTATTCAACTTCGTTACAGAACTCAGTAAGGTCAATAACGGATTATTTTTATTCAATCCCATTGCCTTAGCTAACGCTTCTTTTGGAACCAATTTTTTCATACTCGAATAAAGGTTACTTAAGTTACTTCTATGTTTAGGTAAAGTTAACTTTTTAAGCGTGAAAGTAAAAGTCGAGTTTCGAACAACAAAAACTGCCTTTACTACTATATTTGATTATGCTCAAACAATTCCCCTTCACTCCTATTCTCGGTTGGTCTGTCAGTAGATTCGACACGTTTTCGTATTGTAAAAGAAAATATTTCTACACCTATTACGGAAAATCTGATCGTGAATTTCCATTTGCTAAAATCAGTGAGTTAAAAGCGCTCACCTCTGAAGCTCTTACTATTGGTAGCCTTGCGCACGATGTGATTGAAGCCATTCTCAAGCGACTTCAAAAATCGACTGATGTCATTGACGAAACTCGAATGAGAGGCTTCGTGAAAGCACAAGTGCAGAAGTATATGCTCGACAAAGTATTTTCAGAAGTTTATTACAAGGAAAAAGAGTCCATCGATGAAAATTACATTACGGAAAGCGTCTTCAACGCCGTTATGATTTTCTTGAATTCAGACCGATTTGAATGGGTGAAACAACTGCCTGAATCTTCGAAGAAACAATGGATTATCGAACCCGGTGGATATGGGGAAACACGCATTCAAACCGATCGCGGTGAATTGAAGGCTTATTGTAAAGTAGACTTCATGCTTCCCGACGGGAAAGACATTTACATTCTCGATTGGAAGACCGGAAAAGCCGATGAGTACAAACACCGCAAGCAATTGATTGGATATTCGCTATTTGCTTCTTTTCATTTCGAAAATAAATTCGATAGAATCATTCCCATTCTTGCTTACTTGAAAGGAGAATACAGTGAAGTCGTTCCGGAAATTTCTAAAGATGATATAGAAAAATTCAAAGACGACATGTACGCGGAAACACGAGCCATGCAGCAATTGAATCGCGATATCGAGAACAATACACCTGTAGGCAAAGACGAGTTCACTCAAACAGATAGCGAGAGCAAATGCAAGTATTGCGAGTTTAGAGAACTGTGTGGAAGGAACTAACCTTCCTTAGGATTAAGCCTTATAACAAACTTCCTTCGCTGCGCGAACAACATCGTCAACTCCCGGAAGAGCTGCATCTATCAATGAAGTTGCGAATGCAAACGGAGTGTCTGTTTGTGTAACTCTGCGAATAGGCGCATCCAAGTAATCGAACGCATTGCGCTGAACACGATAAGAAATCTCAGTTGAGATACTCGCCACTGGCCAGCTCTCTTCCAAAATAATTAAACGGTTCGTCTTCTTCACGCTGTTAATTATACAATCAATGTCAAGCGGACGAATAGTGCGCAAGTCAATCACTTCAACAGAGATTCCTTCCTTCGCTAATTCTTCAGCAGCCAACAAAGCAGTCTTCATAATCTTTCCGAAAGAAACCAACGTCAGATCTGTTCCTTCGCGCTTAATATCTGCCACTCCAATTGGAATAATGTACTCTCCTTCGGGAATCATTCCTTTGTCGCCATACATCCTCTCAGATTCCATGAATACAACAGGATCGTTATCGCGAATAGCAGCTTTTAACAAACCTTTCGCATCATATGGATTCGAAGGCGTAATAACCTTCAATCCTGGAACGTGTGCGTACATAGATTCAAAGCTTTGGCTGTGTGTTGCGGCTAATTGCCCAGCAGTTCCGTTCGGACCGCGGAAAACGATTGGCACATTGTATTGTCCACCGCTCATCTGTAACATCTTCGCTGCTGAATTAATGATTTGGTCAGCCGCAAGAATGGCGAAGTTCCAAGTCATGAATTCAACAATCGGACGAAGTCCATTCATTGCAGCACCAACTGCAATACCAGAGAATCCCAATTCAGCAATTGGCGTATCAATAACACGCTTTGCACCGAACTCATCGAGCATTCCCTTCGAAGCTTTGTAGGCCCCGTTGTATTCTGCGACTTCCTCTCCCAACAAAAACACAGTTTCATCTCTGCGCATTTCTTCTGACATGGCCTCACAAATGGCTTCACGGAATTGAATTTCTCTCATGGTTCGTTTTATTACGATTGCGAATTTAATTATAAATGTTGTTTACCAAAATATTAGTGTACTTTTTACACTAACTCACCAATTTCTCGCTTGCAAGCGCAAACGGGTCAATAAAATAAAAAATGTGCTCACTCCTACAAAGTAGAGAACGTC
>CANKYR010000153.1 GCA_947488195.1 Flavobacteriales bacterium | reverse complement strand
TTGTTGGGTGTGCGAACGATTCCGTTGAATACAACTTCAGCTCCTGAAGTTTCAGAACGAAATTGCTCTAAATCGGGAAACCCGTTTGCATGATCGATGAGTCGGAAATCTGTCTTCATCCGCCGCTGACTGGAGGTAATAGAGCCATGTGATCGTTCTCGTTAATGTTATCATTTGGAGTTGCCATGAAGTGATTCACGGCAATAAGAAATGGAATGTCATTAACCTCGGAATGACTCTTTCGAAAAGCCTTCACGAGTTCTTCAATGGTTATTGGAAAAGCAGGAACTTCAACACAAACTGTATCGCCGTATTGCTCTTTCAATAATCCGAACAAATGAATTTCCTTGATCATAGACTGCGAATTAACAAACGAATTCCGGCATAAATCAAAATTGCAACCGTTATTAATCGAATTCCGTTCTTCGGAAGGAATTTCAAGGCTGTAAAATTCCCAAGGACAGCCCCTGAAAAAACAGCAATGATTAAATAATAGGTTGAATTTTCAAACAAAAAACTTTTAGATTGACTGAGCATGGGAATCAATGCCACCCATGAATTCACGGCAATGAATAGGGAAGTCGTAGCAGCAATTTTTTTCTCCTCGCCCCATTTCGAGAAATACAGAAAAGGGGAGAGATATACTCCTCCGCCAATGCCTGTTAATCCTGATATAAAACCGATCACAGCAGAAAAAGGCCATAGTAATTTCTTGTTGAATTGAACCGATTCTCTCTTTTTAACAATCAACGGAATTACCATGAAAAGTGCTGAAAGTAATAGTCCAATTGACAGGAAAAGCAAGAAGACTTTCTCTTCCAATTTTATTTGAGTCGCTAATAAAACAAAGGGAATACTAAAGAGCAAGAGAATAATATTCTCCTTCCAATCAATAAATTTATATCGAGCAAATTGAAGACAGCTGTAGGTTGTTACCGAAGCATTGCATAACAAGGCCAAGGTTTTTATTTCTCCTTGTGGAATTACTAATGTGAAAACGGCACCTGAGAGAATTGCCAAATACATGCTTCCTCCGCCAAATCCAGCAGAAGAATAGATCAGTGAAATAATAAAAAAGAGCAGAGGAAGAAGTAGAAAAGACATGTTAGTTTTTCGCTACAGCCGACAATGAAACTTCTTTGAAGGTTTTCCAACCGTTTTCGGTTTCCCAACAATCGTAAATGTGCAAAACGTATTCAAAGCCATTGAATTCGAAATACACATCCATGAAGTGCGCCCCTTGGATGCCCATGTGCTCCGCGCGATAAACATCGACTTTCTTGAAGTTTGCTTTAGACCATTCGATGCTGTAGCTATTCGAAAGTCTCTCCAAACCTTCAAAAGTTTCAATCGCTAATTTCTCCATGGACTTGTCTAAGCCAATGGCCCTGCCGCGTTCTTGATTCTTTCCCTCTTCAGACAAATTGCTACGGTCTATGATATCGCTGAATTCGTCTTCAGTCAGATAGAGAGCCTTTAGATCTTTTTCACTGTGGTTTTTAATGGCCTCAAAAACGGCCTGACCGAACTCTTCCGGTGTTTTCGGAGCAGAAGAACATGCGCTAAAAGCGATGGCTGATAGTAACGCAAAGGCGAGAACAATTCGATTCTTTAACATGAGCTTTTCAAATAGATTTATTCAAAAGTAGTGATCCCGTCGCGGATCGAACGCGAATTCTGGGCTTCGGAAACCCATGTAATATCCGTTATACTACAGGACCAAAAAAAATCCCGACATTCGTCAGGATCCTTGGTAGCGGGGACAGGACTCGAACCTGTGGCCTTTGGGTTATGAGCCCAACGAGCTACCAACTGCTCCACCCCGCACTATAAAAGTTTTCCCCTTCGGGAGTGCAAATATAACTAATTTTACAAGCAATATGCAAGAAAAAATTGAAGAGGGAGAAATTAAGACCGCCCACAAAGCGGGTTTCGTGAACTTGATTGGTAACCCCAATGCAGGTAAGTCTACGCTAATGAATGCGTTAATGGGTGAGAAGCTGAGTATTGTTACTCCGAAAGCTCAAACTACTCGTCACAGAATTATGGGAATTTTAAACGATGATAGCTATCAAATCGTTTACAGCGATACCCCAGGTGTGCTCGACCCTAAGTATAAATTGCAAGAGGGAATGATGAAATCGGTTGGAAATGCATTGAAAGATGCTGATCTTATTTTGCTTGTCATTGACCTTCTCGACAAAAAAGGTCTTCACGAAGAAACATTCAATCGCCTGAAGAAAATGGAAGTTCCCATCTTCGTTGTTCTGAATAAATTCGACAAGGCAGGTACTGAAAAAGCCAATTTAGCTTTTCAATTCTGGAATGAAGCTCTACCAAATGCAAAGGTTTTTCCTGTTTCAGCACTTGAGAAAATTTATACCAAAGAGTTGTTAAACGAGATACTTGCTGTTCTTCCTGAACACCCGGCTTTCTTCCCGAAAGATGAAATTTCAGATCGCACACAACGCTTTTTCGTAAGTGAAATTATTCGCGAAAAAATATTCACCACCTACGATCGTGAAATTCCTTATTCATGTGAAGTAATCGTTGAGGCTTTCAAAGAAGAGCCTACAATCATACGAATTTCTGCTGTTATTCTTACTGAACGCGAATCGCAAAAGGCCATCATCATTGGTCACCAAGGAAGCATGTTGAAGCGAGTAGGGACCAATGCGCGAAAGGACATGGAAAGCTTTTTAGGAAAGAAAGTGTTTTTGGAAATGTTCGTGAAAGTTGAAAAGTGGAGGAACGATACGCGTGCATTGACTCAAATGGGATACCTCGACTAATATGATTGTCTTTCCAAACGCAAAAATCAATTTGGGTTTGTTCATCACCGAGAAACGAACCGACGGATTTCACAATCTCGAGAGTTTGTTTCTGCCCATTCCTTTGTGCGATATTTTGGAAGTGACTGTTACTACGGAAGACACATCCTTGGTTTGTACGGGAGAATCTTCTGATATTCCAACCGAGAAAAATATAGTTTACAAAGCTTGGAAATTGCTTCAAGAGTCTTACAGGATTGGCCATGTGAAAATTCATTTGCACAAGATTATTCCTAATGGCGCTGGCATGGGCGGTGGATCAAGTGACGGGACTTTTATGTTGAAGGCGTTGAATGAATTGTTCAATTTGAATCTGAGCATCGATCGCCTAGAAGAACTTTCGGCG
>CANKYR010000152.1 GCA_947488195.1 Flavobacteriales bacterium | reverse complement strand
CATGTGAATGAGTTTTTGTGAATAAAGGGGTGCAAATATACGCTAGTTTTTAATAAATCCAATTTTTACTTCTGAATTTCTTTGATTAGAAGCATAAATGCCGCGTCGGAAGCCATTTCCCGATTGCGCATGCGGTTCTTTCCAAACTTCAGCTCCTTAACTATTGTCCCTTTTTCGGCTGAAAGGGCAACGAAAATTGTCCCAACACCATGAATTTCATCGCCGCCATCCGGTCCTGCCCAACCCGTAGATGACAATGCAAAATCACTTCCCGATTTAAGCCGAGCACAATCGGCCATTGCGGTTGCAACTTCCCCGCTTATCTCGCCGTGTTTCAAAATTATTTCCGGGTCGACACCTAGCTCTTTTGATTTCGATTTTGCGTGATAAACCACCCATCCTGAATGAAAAACTTGGCTTGCACCTGAAACATCCGTAACCTTCTGCGCCATCATTCCGCCTGTGCAGCTTTCTGCAAAGCTCACTGTCATTCCTGTCTCCTTCAACTTATCTACTAAAACACTTTGAAGCGTCTCTTTTTCATAGCCGAAAATATACTCGCCAATAATGGCGTGCAGCTCTGCTTCTTTCCGTTGAATCCTTTCCTTTAGAACAGATTCTTCCGCGCCACCATAAATGGACATGCGCAACTTAACCATTCCCGGTGAAGGCAAATAAGCTAAATGAATGTCTTCAACGGCCAATGAATTTTCCCAGTCAGTTAAAAGATCTGCAATAAAACTCTCTCCTACACCTTGCGTTAATATCGTTCTATGCACAATTTTCGGCAGTTCGAATTTTTGTTGAATTCGCGGGACAACCTCGTGTTCCATCAAATACTTCATCTCAAAAGGCACCCCCGGAAGTGAAACACAAACATGTCCGTCGCGCTCGAATAACATACCGTTGGCGGTCCCCACCATATTCTCAAGCACTGTGCACGATGCAGGAACAAGGGCTTGTTGTTCATTCACTTTCAAAAAAGGCAATCCGCGCGATTCGAAAAACGCCTTCACGCGCAAGTAGCTCGGCTCGTGCATGACTAATTCCGTTTGAAAAAGCTTACACAAGGTATGCTTGGTAATATCATCTTTGGTCGGACCCAGCCCTCCCGTTACAACAACAACATCCGCCTTGTACAATGCAACATCGATCTCATCAAAAATAACGGCCCCCTTATCAGAAATGCAAAGCGAAGATTCCACTTCAATTCCGAAGCTATTGAGGTATTGCCCCATCCACGCTGCATTCGTGTTAATGGTTTGACCAATCAAAAGTTCGTCTCCAATATTTATAATTATCGCCTTCATATTTTTTTTTCTTTGTTCTGCAAATTGAAACCAATTTTTGCTAAATTAGTTCGCTAAACTAAACCACCACTATGAAAAGACTCTACTTTACATTGGTTATGGGAGTTGCTTTCAGCGCAAGCGCTCAGCAAATTCCAACTAAAATGTCTGCCTCTCAGAATAAGGCGGCTAAATTCAACCCCTACACCAACACAACAGTTGGCGAAGCCCCTTCACAACAATCAAAAGCTCCTTATGCAGTTTCTACTGCTAAGAGTATGGTTCAAGTGGAAGAGTATGTAGGAACCTCTATTTACGACTTGCAAACCAACGGCAGTATCCAAAACCGTATCATTGCTGACGATGCTGGAGTTGCGGCATGTTTCACTTTCAGTGCAACAAATTCTTCTGATACTTACCCTGACCGCGGAACAGGTTACAACTATCGCACAGCAGGTGTTTGGCAAGATGACATCACACAACGTGTTGAAACCATGCGTGTGGGATGGACGTCTTTAATGCACCCTTCAAACGGTTCTGAAGTGTTAATGAACCACAGCGGCTCTGCGGGAATTAAAGTATGGACACGCCCTGCAATCGGAACTGGCACATGGGTAAACTCTATTGTACCAACCCCTTCTGGATTTGCAATGTTTTGGCCCCGTGCGGTTACTGGTGGTGCCGATGGAAATAGCATTCACATGGTTTGCTTGGCAGATCCTAACGCTGGTGCATACACCAACGGAATGACTGGTCCTATCTTATATAACCGTTCAACAGACGGCGGTGCAACATGGGATTTGACCGAAGTATTACTTCCTGGTGAGGCAGATACATCGTTGGTAAACGGTTTTTCTGGAGACGCTTATGCCATTTACGCTCGTGGAAATAAAATTGCAATTGCTTCTTTCGGTGAGCTTCAAGATTCTTACATCTGGATTTCTAACGACAACGGAACCACTTGGACACGAAGCACTATCTGGGATTTCCCTATCGACAACTATGTTATTGACCAAGGAACAGATATCGAATTAGACGGTCTTCAAGATACTATTCTTTCTTCAGACGGAGCCGGTGCAGTATACATCGATGCAAGCGGCACTGCTCATGCTGCATTCGGAACAATGTTCTACACTGATGATATTGGTGTTATTGATTCTTCGTACAGCTACTTCCCATTAGCGGGAAGCGTTGCATATTGGAACGAAAACATGGTTGATCCCGCTACTGAAGTTCTTGAAATTGGAGTTTCTCCAGATCTCGACGCAACTATTCCTGCTTCAATCACAGAAGTTGGTCAATACGGAAACAGCGGTACCGCTTCACATCCTCAATTAGCTGAAGCGGCTGACGGAACAATTTTCTGCTCTTATCAAGCAGTAAACGAAGCTTACTTCAATGGTGCAGAATATCTGAGGCATATTTACGCAGTGAAATCTGATGACGGTGGTGCAACTTGGACTGAACCTTCAGATATTACTCCAGACCTTGAAGAAGACGGATATGAGTATGTATATGCTTCTATGGCGCCATTCGCATACGGAGATAAAATTCACTTGATCGTTCAACGCGATTTCGAACCAGGGATTCACGTTCAACCGGAAGACGCTGCTGACCCTGTTACAGACAACGATCAAATCTATGTTTGTGTAACACTTGATCTAGTTGGTGTTGAAGAAGGACTAATGGCGAAAACTACATTCAACGTTTTCCCAAATCCAACAACTTCTGAATTGAACATTCAACTTCCAGCCAACGAGAATGGTGTGATTACCATCTTTAATGCAAACGGACAGTTGGTGCGTTCTTTCAACAACTTCAACAACGGAACTACCAAAGTTGATGTTTCTAATCTTGCAAACGGTGTGTACAACGTGCAGTACCAAAACGCAGAAGGAACAAGCAATCAGCGTTTCGTGAAGCAATAAGATTTTTATTTTTTTATGTGGAAGAGGG
>CANKYR010000151.1 GCA_947488195.1 Flavobacteriales bacterium | reverse complement strand
GTGTGCAACGTCAAGCGCAACGACAGGAGTTTAATTTTTTAGATGGAAATGAGCCTTGGTATCCAACACAATTGTGGGGACTTTCTATGAATGTTCCGATCGTTTCCGGTGGGCGCAAAGCGAAGAGTATTCAACGCGCAGGCGTGGAAGTAAAGAGAATGGAAGAGACCTTAGCGTATTCAAACAATGCTGCGAAATTAGAATATCAAGTGGGAATGGCAGAGTACATGAACGCGACGCAAAACGTTGATCTAGCTATGCAATCATACACACTGGCTTCAAGCATCTTGCAGAAAACCCAAGTAAAATTCGATCAAGGAACTTCTTCAAGTTTCGAATTGTCCCGTCAGACTTCACAGTTGCTGCAAGCGGAAGTATCATTAATACAAGCGCGTTTAACTTTAATGAACGCACAAACTAGACTTTCAAAATCGTTGAACGCATTATAATCAAAAGAAAAATGAAACCCATGTATATCTCTAAAATCGCAGCATCGTTTGTTTTAGCTGCTTTGCTACTGGCTTCTTGCGGATCGAAAGACAAGAGTGCAGAATTGAACGACTTAAAAGCGAAGCGTTCGGAATTGGATGGAAAAATTGCTGACCTTGAAAAAGAATTAGGTATTTCAAACGCTGTGAAGGCACGTAAGATTATGACTACCGATGTGGTTGCAGCACCATTCAAACATTGTGTGGAAATTCAAGGAACGGTAGATGCAGAAAACAACGTAGTTGTTGCGCCGCAAATACCGGGATTGGTTACAAAAATTTATGTGAGTGAAGGTGATGCAGTTCAAGCAGGACAACTTCTTGCGGAGACTGACAACAGTGCCTACGCCGCTCAGATTGCTGCTATTCAACCTCAGCTCGAATTGGCAATGGATGTTTTCCAAAGACAACAAAGATTGTGGGAACAGAAAATTGGTAGCGAGGTGCAATACTTGCAAGCCAAGACCCAAGTAGATGCATTGTCAAAGCAGATCAATGCCGTTCAAGCGCAAATAGAATTAACAAAAGTGAAGTCTCCCATTGCAGGAATTGTTGATCACATTGGTGCACGTTTGGGTCAGTTTGCAACCGCTCAAAATCCAGATCCTTGCTTTAGAGTAATCAATTTAGCTTCATTGAAAGTGAAGGCTGAAGTTGCTGAAACGTATGCGAACAAAGTGAAGAAAGGAAACAAAGTAGTGTTGTACTTCCCAGACATAAATACTGAAATTGAAGGAAGCATTTCTTTCACTGCGAAATTCATTAGCCCAATGTCGCGCACGTTTACTGCAGAGGCAACATTATCCGGTTCGAACGAGTTGCTTCGCCCGAATATGGTAAGCGTTATGAAGATTGTTGACTACGAAAATCCAGCGGCAATTTTAGCTCCGTTGAATTTAATTCAAAACGAAAACAACTTGCAATATGTGTACGTTGCTGTGAATGAAAACGGTGTTTTAACAGCGCGCAGAAGATCGGTAACTGTTGGACAGGTGTATGCTGGAAACGCTGAATTGACAAGTGGTCTAAGCCTAGGTGATAAGTTAATCACTACGGGCTACTCAGAGTTAACAGAGGGAATGGCAATTGAATTATAAGACGCCTAATCATGCTAGAAAAATTTAAAGAGTTCAAACCCACCAGTTGGGCCATTGACAATAAGACTACCATTTATTTGCTAACGATATTCATTACGTTAGCGGGTATTCTTACTTATAGAAGTATTCCGAAAGAACAGTTTCCGGATATTGTTATTCCAACAATATATGTGAGTACTGTTTATCCGGGTGCCGCGCCGAAAGACGTTGAGAATTTGGTTTCCAAGAACATTGAAAAACAAATTAAGTCTATTGCCGGTGTGAAGAAAGTAACCAGCACAAGCATTCAAGATTTCTCGAGTGTGGTGGTTGAATTCAACACAAACGTGGATGTTCCAGTAGCGAAGCAAAAGGTGAAAGACGCAGTTGACAGAGCGAAGAAAGATCTTCCTCAAGATCTTCCTGCAGATCCAAACGTGATGGAAGTTGAGTTCTCTGAAATGCCCATTTTGTTCGTGAACATTGCAGGTAATTACAGTCTCGACGAATTGAAAAAATACGCAGAAGAACTTCAAGATAAAATTGAAGGGTTGAAGGAAATCACACGCGTAGACATGGTAGGAGCGTTAGAGCGTGAGATTCAAGTTAACGTAGACATGTACAAGGCTGCTGCTGCGAAAATCAGCATCGCGGATATTGAACGCACCTTGAATTACGAGAACTTAACCATCAGCGGTGGAAGTGTTGAACTCGACGACATGAAGCGCTCATTAAGCGTGAGTGGTGAGTTCAAGGACATTGAAGAAATTAGAAATTCGGTGATTTCTGGACAGACAGGTGCACACTTGTATTTGAAGGACATTGCTGAAGTTGTGGACGGACATAAGACGCAAGAGAGCTACGGTAGATTGAATCACAAAAACGTTATTACGTTGAACGTGATTAAGCGCGGTGGAGAGAATTTGATTAACGCGTCTGACGAGATTCAAGAGATAATTGAAGAAATGAAGGCGAACAAATTTCCAAAAGATTTGGAAGTTGTTGTAACAGGCGATCAGAGTAGAACTACGCGCATTACACTGCACGATTTGATTAACACCATCATCATTGGATTTATTTTGGTGACCATTATCCTCATGTTCTTCATGGGAGCAACGAACGCGATTTTCGTTGGACTGTCTGTTCCGCTTTCGATGTTCATTGCGTTCTTGTTGTTGCCAGGATTGGACTTCACCATGAACATGATTGTATTGTTCGCGTTCTTGTTGGGATTGGGAATTGTAGTAGACGATGCCATTGTTGTGGTTGAAAACACACACCGTATTTACGACAATGGAAAAGTTCCGATTAAGATTGCAGCGAAGAAAGCAGCAGGAGAAATTTTCCTTCCTGTATTATCTGGAACAGCAACAACGCTTGCACCGTTCGTTCCTCTGGCGTTTTGGGACGGTGTCATTGGAAAGTTCATGGGATATCTTCCCATTACATTAATCATAACCCTTACGGCATCCCTTATTGTAGCGTATATCATTAGTCCAGTTTTTGCGGTAGACTTCATGAAACCGCACAAAGAAAATAAGGGTGTGAACATTAAGAAATTAGGTATCACTTCAGTTATTTTCATTGTTGTTGGAATTTTATTTTACACAGCTGGAAATGTGGGGATGGCGAATTTCACTATGTTCATGTTGATTGTCTACATCTTCTATCGTTTTATTCTGAAGCGCTTGATAGAAA
>CANKYR010000150.1 GCA_947488195.1 Flavobacteriales bacterium | reverse complement strand
AGCAGTTAATTCCATACTGGATACCATTCCGAAAATCATAAGTGAAGCGACAAAAGTTAAAAGCAATCCTAGGACAGGTTGATTCTTATTTGCATTGTGAGCATCGCGAATTTGATTTGTGATTAACCAATCTGAATTATCGATTGAATTGTACACCACATTATTCAAGTGCGCATAAATACTAAGAACAAATCCCATAGCAATAGCAGCTAAAGCGCACATCCAGATGCTCATGAAGAAGTATCCCAAATGTTTTGCAACTTTTTCATTGCCTACCATTCCGTTTGCATCTTCTTGCATTTTATTCAAATGCCCGATTACTACAAGCGTACGCTCTTTCATTTTCTTGATCTGATCGTTGTTAGCTTGAATATCAGAGATGATTCCATCGATACGCTGACGCTCAGCGTCGCAGCCGTCAACAACAACCTCAGCCGTTGGCTCTTCAACAATTACAGGTTCCGCCGGCAAAGGAGCAGGCTCTTCAGTAATTGGAGCTATTGAACATACCATAGCTTTTTCTTCTTGCCATGAAGCAATGCTCTTGTTGTTTGTTTCAACTGTCGCATCCATTTCCGTCACTTGTCCTTGGAACCCTTTGGCCTCAGCAGCAAACGAAGAATCGTTGTTTGCTTCAGTATTCATGGGCTGCGCTTTAAGATTTTCGTTTACCATGTCGGCGTAGCTGTTATACATGTAGGCTAACATTCCAACCGTAACTGCGCCGTTTCTATTTGCAAAAGAAGAATAAGACGAGTCTAAGTACGCTTGTCCGCGTCCTACTCCGTTCATTGCAACGCGAACTGAAAGCATTCTCATATCGGATTCCATTAGCTTGTTCAATGAGTCGCTCGAAATTGAATCTACATTGCACCAATCAGAATAAGGAATCATGTTCTCTTTAGCTTCTTCTGTAATACTTGCAATTCGTTGCTCGTAAACGTAGTCTGTTGCTTTCTGTGTGAAATAGGTCATTCCTTGTGTGATTAGACCCGGAATGATAGACAGAATGAAAGCAGGAATAATAATCGCAGGAATGGCAAGTAAATAAGACACCCATCCGTAATAGAGGTGGCTTAAGAAAGGACGATACACCCCTTTAAGATCTCCAGAATAATCGTTTGCGAAAGACGGCAATGCGCTTATTACAAAAATGATTAGGATTGAATTGATTAGAATAAGGAATGAAGCAAATAAGCTTCCTCCGGCTAATAAGGTTGAAAATGAAAATTGGAATGAAGTGCGAGAACCTAAATTTATTAATAGGTATTCAGCACCAATCAGAGCAATCATGGGAACCAGAATAGCAGCAGCAATTTTTGCATAGTTCATTCCTTGACCTTTCCATGTGGCATTGTCATTCTTGCGGTTGAAGGCAATCATACTTGCTGCCATTCCGATTGGAATGATAGACAGTAAAGTAGTAGCTTGTTGAATGAATGATTGAACAGCCGTGCTATCAGCTCCCATAAAGGAATTGATGTATCGCCCTAAAAAGGCTACGATAAGGCTTGCGAATATTCCTATGGTTGCAATTTTGTAGCTCGACCATTTCGAAGCAGCTCCGAGCAAACGGAAAGCTTCAAGAAACCATTTCCATGGAATACAGATGAGGTAGTGCCAGATTAATTTCCACAAGAAATAAAATCCACCAAGTACAACTTCGTTGTAAATCCATTTTACAATGGTTATTACAAGTCTGATTACCGCTGTTCCCAAGTGAAGAATTTCTCCAAGGAACCATAAAACTGAAACTACTGCTTCAAAAAACAGAATAAGGGCTCCTGAAATAGGAACCATGAACCACCACACACCACTGTTTTTCTGAAATGCTTCTTTGAGTTCAGCCAGGTTAAATCGGCTACTTGGGTTTTTTCCAGTAACACTGGAATACAGGCGGCTTATGGCATATAGCCCGAGCACAGCTAGGATTAAATTCATTTCCATAGGGTTTATTTTTAGTTAAGATTTGGCCAAGATATACTAAAATTTCAAAAAATGAAATTTTTTATTTGCATTTAAGTTAGCTTTAAACCCCAAAGCAACTAAACATAGCTCAGAAGCATCGTTTTGTTGCGACAACCTCGACCAGTATCGATTCGTTCATTTCAATTGAATTATTTAATCTCAAAAACTTAACATCCGCGAAATTCTATTTTTTGCTCAGTCGTTATATTTGTGATACGATAAATGAATATTATCGCATTTGCAATTATTTTTTTTAAAAAATCTTTTTGTTGAGAAATGAGTTAAATTCGTTTATAACAGGAAGATATTGTACATTTAAGAACATTCAATAGATTCAAATTCATTAATGAAAAAGATCTAATCTTTTATGAACAAATTCGTTTACATAGCGCTACTTGTTCTTTTGGGATTAAACTCAAAGGTATTTGGACAGACCTATTCTCCGAATACCAGTCAGACATACACCACTTGCTCAGGAACGTTTTATGATTCTGGTGGAACAGGTGGGAATTATGGAAACAATCAGAACTATACAGTGACTTTCTGTTCGGCAAATGGTCAGCCCATCTATTTAAATTTCACCAATTTCGACCTAGAAGATGGTTTTGATTTTTTGTCAGTATTTGCTGGTAATAGCACAGCCGCAACCCCAATAGGCACCTTTTCTGCAAACAGTCCAGGATTGGTAGTTAGTGCGAGTGGATGTATAACATTTCAATTTGTTTCAGACAATTTGGTACGACAATTTGGTTGGGTTGCAACGATTGGTTGTGGAGTTGCACCTACTCCTCCTCCAACATACAACATCACAAATGGCAGCATTACTTCTTGCAGTGGAATTTTTGCAGACACAGGTGGTGCAAATGGCAATTATACTGATAATCAAAATTACACTTTCACAATTTGTCCTTCAGTTGCTAACAACTTGGTTCAGATGAATTTCTCTTCTTTCAATTTGGAGAATAATTTTGACTTTCTTAGGATATACAACGGTCCAAATACAACTTCTCCTCTCTTAGGAACTTATACCGGGACAAACAGCCCTGGTATCGTTCAGGCGAGTGCCCCGAATGTTTCAGGGTGTCTAACTTTTGTATTTACTTCTGATGCCAGTGTTTTTTCCTCGGGTTGGCTTGCTACAATTAATTGCCTAGCTCCTTGTCAAACGATTACCTCTAATCTTGTTTCAACGAATCCGGCTCCAAATAGTAATGGAGTAATTCAAATTTGTCCGGGCACCCCCGTAAGTTTTCAAGGATCTGGAACATTTTCTCAAACAGGAAGTGGCGCTAATTATTTATGGAACTACGGTAATGGGGTTAGTTCTGCGGGTGTGAATG
>CANKYR010000149.1 GCA_947488195.1 Flavobacteriales bacterium | reverse complement strand
TCGTGTGAAGTCAATTGTTTGGCCTCCTCAAGTTGAAATTGGAGCTGTTTATGAAGGTCCAGTTAAAACCATTCAACCGTTCGGAGCATTCGTTGAAATTATTCCTGGTCAAGACGGCCTTATTCACATCAGTGAATTGGAGTGGAGAAGAATAGACGATGTTAACGAGGTGTTGAAAGTTGGTGATTTGGTTAAGTTTAAAGTGTTAGGAAAAGATCCTAAGACCGGTAAATTGAAGCTTTCTAGAAAAGCTTTGCTTCCAAAGCCAGAAGAACAAAACTAAATTCCTGTTTTTTGCGTATTACAGAAACAGTGAATTAAACGAACGTTAAGCAAACATGAGACAGTTAAAAATTACAAAACAGGTAACCAACCGCGAGACCGCTTCCCTTGACAAGTATTTGCAAGAGATTGGTCGTGTGGATTTGATTACTGCCGAAGAAGAAGTTGAATTGGCTCGTCGTATTAAACAAGGTGATCAACTTGCTTTGGAGAAATTGACTAAAGCGAATTTGCGTTTCGTTGTATCTGTGTCGAAACAGTATCAAAACCAAGGTTTATCTCTTCCCGATTTGATTAACGAAGGAAACCTTGGCTTGATTAAAGCGGCTCAGCGTTTCGATGAAACCCGTGGATTTAAATTCATTTCTTACGCTGTATGGTGGATTCGTCAATCTATTCTTCAAGCGTTGGCTGAGCAATCGCGTATTGTTCGTCTTCCTTTGAACAAGATTGGTTCGATTAACAAAATCAACAAGGCATTCGCTAAGTTGGAACAAGAATTCGAGCGTCCTCCTACTCCAGCTGAATTGGCTGAAGTGTTAGAAATGACTTTGGATGAAGTGAAGCAATCGTTGCGCAACAGCGGACGTCACGTATCTATGGATGCTCCTTTGAAAGACGGAGATGACAGCAGCTCTACGATGTACGATGTATTGCAAACAAACGACACTCCTTCTCCGGATACAGATCTATTGCATGAGAGTTTGCGTCGCGAGATTGAACGCTCACTTCGCACGCTTACAGCGCGTGAGGGCGACGTGGTTCGATTGTATTTCGGTTTGAATGGTGAACATCCACTTACGTTGGAAGAAATCGGAGAGCGCTTCGATCTAACACGTGAACGTGTTCGTCAGATTAAAGAGAAAGCCATTCGACGCTTAAAGCACACAAGCAGAAGTAAGATCTTAAAATCTTACTTAGGATAATATCTGAAAGGCTCCGAAAGGAGCCTTTCTTTTTTACCTTCGTTTTATGAAACAGAAATTCAAACATTGGCTCAAACGTGTTGGCTGGATTGGCTTTTTGTTTTTTCTGATTAAAGGGTTGTTTTGGTTAGCGCTGTTCGCATGGGCGGCTGTTTAGCGAATACTTCGCGAGGGCAACAGGCGTTGCGAGAGTCTTGTGGACGAGGGCAACTGGCGTTGCGAGGGTCCTGTGGACGAGGGCAACTGGCGTTGCGAGGGTCCTATGGACGAGGGCAACAATGTTGCGAAAATTCAGATGGTTTGATTAGTATCTTCGTTAAACCATTTCAGTGAAATATCTTCAAACGAACATGAAATACACTTTACTTCTTCTTTTGATTGTCGCAAATGTTTTTGCTAAAGGACAAATCTATTTCCCACCTAACACAGGTAACACATGGGCCACTATTACTCCAGCGGAATTGGGGTGGTGTGAAGATCAGATACCAGAGTTGTTAACCTTTCTGGAAAGTAACAATACGAAAGCATTTATTGTGTTGAAGAATGGCAAGATTGTCATTGAGAATTACTTCGGGACATTCACGCAGGATAGCCTGTGGTATTGGGCTTCTGCGGGGAAGACACTTACCTCCTATTTGGTTGGAATAGCGCAACAAAACGGACAGATTTCGATCAATGATTTAAGTTCAAGTTATTTGGGAAGTGGCTGGACCAGTTGCACTGCCGCTCAGGAAAATAACATTACGGTTCGAAACCAATTAACCATGACATCGGGGTTAGACGATGGTGTTGCAGATCCGTATTGCACCGATCCGAATTGTTTAGTTTATTCTGCGGATGCAGGTACGCGCTGGGCGTATCACAATGGTCCGTATACCTTGCTCGATGGTGTGTTGGAAGGAGCGACTGGACAGACGTTGAACGGACTTGTCTTTTCGGCCTTGAAGCAACCGACAGGAATGGACGGGTTCTTTTTCCAGAGTGGTTACAACAATGTGTATTTGAGCACTGCACGAAGCATGGCACGCTTTGGAATCTTAATGCAGAACGGCGGTAATTGGAATGGAAATCAGTTGATGACCGACGCGAATTATTTTCAGGAGATGATTACGCCTTCTCAGAACCTGAACAACTCCTACGGGTATTTGTGGTGGTTGAATGGACAAAGCTCATATATGATTCCTCAAGCACAAATAGTAATACCGGGGATGATGTTTCCAAATGCACCTTCAGATGTATACGCCGCAATAGGCAGAGATGGGCAGTTCTTGAATGTGAGTCCGAGCGAGGGATTGGTGTTCATTCGCATGGGCAATGCACCCGACAATTCCTTGGTTCCGTTTTTATTGAACGATCAGATTTGGGAGAAGTTGAATTACGTGATGTGCACGCCGGTTGCTGAAGAATCAGATGAAAATTTCTGGTTGAATCAGACTGCTACTTCGGTTCGGATTAACTGGCCTGGGAAGGCTTTTGTGTGTGAAGTTTATGATTCGAGAGGAAATAAAATTATGAGTCTTGAAGCCCGAACTTCTGAGGAAATCAGCACCAATCACCTCGCCTCTGGATTGTATGTCATTCGCTGTTCAAGTGGCGATTCGGCAGAGGTAAAGAAGGTTATTGTACGGTAAGAGAAGTTAAGAGAGCGGGGAATGTCTGAAGGACGAGGGCAAATGGCTTTGCGAGGGCGAATTGCTTCGCGAGGGCAACTGGCGTTGCGAGGGTCTTCGACGAAAAAGAAATGAATCCACCTCATCTTTGCAGAGATTATCTGAATTAACAAAACATGCTTAGAATCTACCTCCCCATTGCGTTTGCAACATTATTCATTCTTTGGATTCTTTTTCGATTGATCGTGAAGCGTGATTTGAAGAAGCATGCGAATACCGTTTATCTCGGATTGTTTTTCGGAGTGGTGTGGGCGGTGATTTACTTTTTTGTCTTAACTCCTGCTCCTGTTGATGCTGCGGAGAAGGTTGATCGGACAAAAGAATTGAAAAAGCAAATTGAACAAATCTTGGCCGATAAAAAAGCGGTGGTGGGAATTTCTATTTCAGGAGAAAATGGGAACGATACGCTTTCGATCAATGGGAATATGCACTGCCCTACTCAGAGCGCTTACAAAATGCACATTGGTCTGGCC
>CANKYR010000148.1 GCA_947488195.1 Flavobacteriales bacterium | reverse complement strand
TTGTTTCGTTTCTGTATTTGAAACAGCAGGAGCACTGCTCGACTGAAAAGCATAAACAATCACAACGACCAAGCAGAGCAGGGCGATGAGTATGAGAATTCTTCTTGATTGTTCTGGACTGCTCATTTCAATTTGATTTATTCGTTCATGGCCCCCATTTTTCGGAGCTTTTTTCATTGTTTTTTCGCTGTTACAGATAGTGTCAAATAAACAATTAATAACGGAATTACGAGAAAAATTGCACTTAAACAAGTCAGAACAAACTTTATAATTTTCTCGTCATTTTCGGCACTAAAAGTACCGTACGCATAAGGTAGAAATAGGACAAGCGCGGTCAAAAGTCCGAGCAAGGAAATTGTTAGTGGTATGGATGCTGAAATAAGAAATGCATATGCGAGCTTTTGGGTTTTAGCGGATTGCTGAGTTAGTAACTTTATTTCATCAGGTAGAGAGTCAGTGTTGATTTTTAAGAGATCTGGAGTTTCTTGAACAAGAATGTCGATTTTACTCGAAGGCTTAATTATTGGAAGTTTTTCAATTAGGTTAACAACGAGAGTTTCTTCAATGGATTTAACTTGAGATGAGTCGGCATCAGCAATAGTTTTGACAGATTCTGAAAATATTTCAGGCTGAATTTTCTTATGGATTTTCACTTCTTTAGGAGAAGACGACCTTCCCGAAATGAAATATCCTGGCTGATAAATTCTTTTTTCAATGCTGCAAGAATTCAGAGCAATAATTGCCGTCAATAAAAACAGGTTGAAAATTTTCTTCATGATTTTTCCTTTTTTCGATAAGTTGAAATTAATAATAAGATTCAATCTTTATTTGAATAGCCCCATTCTTCTGAGTTTTCGACGTTGCTTTTTTGTGATGATGGATAAAATTAGATAAATAATGGCTAAAGGAATTACCAATATTAAGGCGGCGGCAAAAATGGCTATTGAGGCTACAAGCACCGCACTAGGCATTGTGCTAAAGAGGTAAATAAGAAAAATTAACCAGGTCATGTAAAATGCATACATTGCAACAACCAAGGGGTAATGTGCACTTTTCCTAATTTTATTTTTTAACGCATGATTTTTTTCATATTTCTCTTGTAACACTTTTGATTCATCTGGAATTGAATCATTGGCAAGTGCAGCGGAGATTGGAATTTTATGAGGCTGAATTTTAGTTTCATTCGAAGCTTCAATTCTCGGGTATGATTCATTGAGTCTTATACTCGCAGTGTCTTTGTGCTCGATGACCTCAGATGATTCCTCCTTAGTATTAGTCGTTACAGATTCTGAAAATAAGTCAGGCTGAATTTTCTTCTGGATTTTCTCTTCTTTAGGAGAAGAAGATCTTCCTGAAATGAAATAACCTGGCTGATAAATTCTTTTTTCAATGCTGCAAGAACTAAGACCTACAGCGAGAAATAAAATGAATGCGATGTGACTCTTCATTCAATAAAGATACTAAAACTCAGGAACGCCAATTGTTCGTGTAGCTTTTTCCTTTTTCTTTTCAATAGTGTAGAAATATGCGAATTGGAAAACCCATGCATCGTTCTTTTTCGTTTTAAGATTGCGATATAGCCCTCCAATTTGAATTTCATGGTTGTTGGGTAAATCGAAATTCAGACCAAATCCGTAGCGCATTTCAGTCACAGCCCCCGATGTTACAGCAACACCGTTTACGAGCTGGTAATATTCATTTGTTCTCAAAAAGTTCTCGGCACTCAAAACCGGAGTCATTCTTTCCTTTTGCCAAGGATGAGTTCTCAGGAAATTTCTTCATTCAATTTTCAAGAGGAAAAAGGAAGAAAGTGGAAGGTTTCTATCTTACAACCGGAAGAGTTCGTAATTTGTACTTCGAAAAGTTGACGAAATAAATGATATTGTAATTCAGGACCAAATGGAAAATCTAGCGAGTATTCAGACCGAAGTTGATGCATCTTTTTTGTATGCACTGTTGGCCGAGCACGAAGAAGATCAGAATGTCGCGCATGTGTTTCGTGAGATGAGTGAAATTGAAATGGGACATGCAAAGGCTTTTTTGAAAAGTAAGGGTCTTCCTGAATCAGATATGCCGGGCCCTTCAGGAAGAGTGAAGACGTTGAAAAGAATTGGGAAGATATTCGGATATGACTACGTCTTGGGCGTTTTACTGGATACAGAGAAAGGACTTTCCGCTGGAGTGTTGAATGCTCGGAAGCAACAGAATATGAAGAATTCGATTTCAGATACTGCTCACGTTTCTATTCTTCGAAATATTCTTCAGACCAATAAGAATATTTCAGGTTCTTCGTTGGCGCGTTTTGAAAAACGTCACCGCAATGTTGGGGGAAACGCTATTCGCGCCGCGGTTCTCGGAGGGAATGACGGATTGGTTTCAAACTTCAGTTTAGTCATGGGCGTTGCAGGAGCCAGCGCTGGAAGCGGACCTGTGCTCATAACAGGTCTTGCAGGAATGTTAGCGGGAGCCTTGTCTATGGCCTTGGGCGAGTGGATTAGTGTGAAGTCTTCGCAAGAGCTCTCCGAAAATCAAATGGAATTGGAAGCCGAAGAGTTGGAAATTAATCCGGAAGGAGAACAACAAGAGATTGCTCTGATCTATATGGCGAAGGGAATACCAGAAGCTCAAGCAAAAGAAATGGCGGCTTCGATCATGCAAAACAAAGAACAGGCATTAGATATTTTAGTAAGAGAAGAGTTGGGTATAAATGCAGAGGAACTCAAAGGTTCGGCCATGGAAGCTGCTTACTCTTCGTTCTTCTTGTTTCTAATGGGGGCAATCATTCCGGTTATTCCTTTTTTCTTTACAACAGGATTTACGGCGATCATTTTAAGTACTGTTTGCAGTGCCTTCGGATTGTTCGGAATTGGTGCGGCGATTACCTTGTTCACAGGAAGAAACGTTTGGTACAGCGGATTTCGTCAAGTGTTATTCGGACTTATTGCTGCAGCAATTACATACGGTATAGGAACGCTTATCGGAGTTTCTCTGGGTTAAGGTTCAACCAATAATTTCTGAGTAATGATTTCTTCTCCTAATTTTAGTTGAAGTACATAAGTGCCCGGTTGCTCGAAGATTCTCCAGCGATTTTCTTCGCTGTGTTTTCCTGACGGGAAATTTCCAAGTTTATCGTGTGCGACTTGCTTGCCATTCGAATCGAATGCTGTTAATTCCACATCGCAATTTTTAGTGCATGAAAATTCAATGCGGAATTTTCCGCTAGTAGGGTTCGGATAAATGGTAAATACATTTCTTGGAAGTACACGCGTTGAAAGGACATCAACCGAATTAGGCACTAGCCAGACTTCGTAGAGGGTATCGTTCGGAAAACTTTGTGTTCCGTTGTTCACCCAGAAGATGTTTTGAGCAGTACTGCGAATACCTCCGAGTAAATG
>CANKYR010000147.1 GCA_947488195.1 Flavobacteriales bacterium | reverse complement strand
TGGCTCAAAATTCAACGCGCGATATGTTGGTAACCAACGAATCCAACCTGAGCTTGTATCCGAACCCAACACACGGAACAGATGTGAACATTAACTTATCTGGGGTAACTTCAGAGAACGTTCAAATCCGCGTAGTAGATGCTATGGGTCGTCAAGTATGGAGCAACCGCTACTCAGTAGACGGAGTGTTGAATACGAACATCACCTTCGAGCGTCCACTTGCAAACGGATTGTACTTTGTTGAAGCCATCTTCAACGGAGAAGTTCAAACGCAACGTTTGATGGTTCAGAAGTAAGATTGAAATTTTATATTGAAAAAGCCCTTCCGATTGGAAGGGCTTTTTTTATGCTCTTTAATAATTAAAGAGCAAGGATACCCTAACGACCTGTTATTATAATGTTATCGTTCACGTTCTCGTGATGAGATATCATTGAATTACCGATTATACAGAGAACTCATTTATTAAGAGGTATATTTACTGCGCAACAAAAAATAATTAATCATTAAATAATGAAAAAACTAGTTCTCTTATTATTGGCATTTGTAACGGTTTCTCTAACCGCTCTAGCCCAATCCCCAGAGGGATTCAAATACCAAGCTGTTGTTCGCAATGCGAGCAATGTTATACTGGCTAACCAAGCTGTAGGACTTCGCATGATTATTCAGCAAGGATCCATTGGAGGTACAAGTGTCTATTCAGAAACCTTCGCCGTTACTACGAACGCGAATGGTTTGGTGAATGTTGAAATTGGAAACGGTTCAGTTCTTTCAGGAACTTTCGCTAGTATCGATTGGGCCAACGGTCCGTATTTTATTGAGACAGCAGTGGATGCTGCGGGTGGCACTGCCTATTCAGTTATGGGTAATAGTCAGCTTATGAGCGTTCCATATGCATTGTATGCGAAGACTTCAGGAAGCACCCAAAACCTAGAGCAAGTTCTGGTGAACGGAAATAACGCCAATGGAAATAATCTTGTGAATACAGGAACGATTGGCGTTGGAACAGCAACACCAAATTCAAGTGCTGCCATAGATATTACATCAACTACCGGTTCCTTGTTATTGCCAAGAATGACAACCGCTCAGCGAAATAACTTAACGGCTGCTGAAGGAATGATGATTTACAATACCACCGAAACGCAATACCAAGGATATGGTTATGGATCAGTTGCAGGAACGCCTGCAGTTGATCAAGCTCAATTGAATTTTGATAATGCATTCCCACATTTACAAAATGGTTCGCAGAGCTTTACGGCAGGTGTGAGTGGAACACTCACGAGTGTGCGAGTATTGTTAAATTCAATGATGGGATCAGCAAACGGTACTATTTACATCCGCACAGGGGCAGGTAATACGGGAGCCATATTGTACCAAACCACGGTTAGCGTTACTTACCAGGACGGTGGTGGTTGGTATACCATTAACCCGGTGAATGTATCTGTTTCTGCCGGAAGTGTTTATAGTATTAACATTGTTTCTAATGGTGGTGGTTTTATGGAAAGTTTTGATTGGTTAAGATCAGACAATGACCTATACCCTGGGGGTAATTCATTTCTTGGATCGGATGCTTATTTAGCTTATGATTTGGCATTCGAAACTTCAGTTTCATCATTAACTTCAGGTTCATTGGGTTGGATTAATCTAAATGCATCAATTGCAGGTGCTGACGGTGCAACTGGTCCACAAGGGCCAGCAGGTAATAACGGAGTAGACGGAGCACCAGGCGCTGCAGGTCCGCAAGGTCCAGTAGGTCCAGCGGGAGAAGACGGCGCACCAGGTCCACAAGGTCCAGTAGGAGATATAGGAGCAACAGGCCCAGTAGGAGATATAGGAGCAACAGGTCCTCAAGGCCCAGCAGGTGCCGACGGTGTTGGTAGTCCTCAAAACCTAGAGCAAGTCTTAGTGGTTGGAAATAATGCAAATGGATTGAATGTTGTGAATACAGGAACGATTGGCGTTGGAACGGCAACACCAAATACCAGTGCTTCAATCGAGATCGCAACCGCCCTTCCTATCATCTTTCCTAGAATGAATCAATCACAAATCAATGCGCTAACGCCAACCGAGGGCATGGTTCAGTACAATACAGATGCGAAGAAGTTACAGGTATATGGTATGCTAACAGACAACGCAGAAGTGTTAAATGAAATTTACATTGGGAACGAAAGTGGTCCGTTTGGCTTTATTGTGGATCAGTCGTTCTCGTCACCAATAGACGGACAAGTAATTGCTGTAGAGCTAATGTTCAAAGATGCTATGGGAGGCTTTCCAGAAATAGATTTCATGGGACAGGGAATGTATACCGTTCCGAGTTATTCTCAATTTACTTGGCATACATTTATATTAACCAATCCGATACCTGTCTCTGCTGGTCAAATTAACGGTTTTGGCTTTATCGGACCAGGAGTTGATATGAGGTCTTTCGCTACTAATTCAAATTACCCGAATGGAAACGGTTGCTGCTTTGGAGGATCTGATGACGACCTCTTATTCCGAGTTCACATACAGCCAGTACCGGGGTCTTTCGGATGGCAGAATTTGCATTAACAGGTTAAACAACAGTAAAACTTATTTAGGGCTTTAGCTTATAAGCAACCGGTCCTTTTCAACGGTAGCTCAATGTGGTTCGGCAAGGCCGCAATTGAAAGACTGAGTTTCATGTGAATATTCGACTTTAATAAATAATAAAAATGAAAAGTTTCAAAGAATTAATTTTATTCTTTTCGGTGGTGCTAATTTCTTCCTTTGGAATAAGGGCGCAAGAAGTTATTTCCACTCAGGGAGCTTCATACTTCAACGCCTACGTTAAATGGGATTTCACTATTGGTGAGACAGTGATTTTCACTGGAAGCTCAAGTAACAATGTTATAACACAAGGCTTCCATCAGCCGCTCAAAGCATTCTATGTCGACATAGATGGAGATGGTTTCGGAGACTCTGACATCTTTGTGTGGGCAAGTGCAGCTCCAACCGGATATGTAACAGACAGCACCGATTGTAACGACGCGTTGGCTGCTGTTAATCCTGGTGCGACGGAGATTTGCAACAGCAACGATGACAACTGCTCAGGAGCATCCGATGAGGGACTAACATTGTATACGTATTACAACGATGCAGACGGCGATGGATACGGTGCAGGCGCAGCTACGACAACATGTGCGATTCTCTCAGGAGAGGATGTGTCGACGAACAACACAGATTGTGATGACACAAACATTGCAGTAAATACTGCTGCAACGGAGTTGTGTTCGAATTCAATTGATGACAACTGTAACGGAACGGTGAATGAAGGTTGTGGCAATGAAACTGCTGCAGGAGAAAGTGCAGGTACAGCAACGAGTATTTCAGCATCGTTCTTCCCAACTTGTAACAACCAATCACATACTTTATCTGGTTTTGGTCCTTCTATTTCTG
>CANKYR010000146.1 GCA_947488195.1 Flavobacteriales bacterium | reverse complement strand
CAAATTGAAAAAACAACTTCTGATTACGATCAAGAAAAATTGCAAGAGCGTCTAGCTAAATTGGCTGGTGGTGTTGCTGTTCTTTATGTTGGTGCTGCAACTGAAGTTGAAATGAAAGAGAAGAAAGACCGTGTAGACGATGCATTACACGCGACACGTGCAGCTGTAGAAGAAGGAATTGTACCTGGTGGTGGAGTTGCGTTAATTCGTGCGAGTGCTGCATTAGACAGCCTTACCGGTTTGAACGAAGATGAGACTACAGGAATTCAAATCGTTCGCAGAGCAATTGAAGAACCACTTCGTCAGATTGTTGCTAACGCTGGTGGCGAAGGCGCAGTAGTGATTCAAAAGATTCGCGAAGGAAAAGGCGATTTCGGTTACAACGCTCGCAACGAGCAATACGAAGACTTATTCATAGCTGGTGTTATTGACCCAACTAAAGTATGTCGCGTGGCTCTTGAAAACGCTTCCTCAATTGCAGGTATGTTATTGACTACTGAGTGCGTAATCTCTGATATTAAAGAAGAAAACTCCATGCCTCAAATGCCTGGCGGTGGAATGGGCGGAATGATGTAATTCCAAACAGATCGGAACAAAAAATGGCGACCATTGGTCGCCATTTTTATTTCAACATAAAAAAATTAAGGAGTGTATTCTGTTGCGCCTTCCAAGATGTAATTCATTTGATAAACATCATCAGCATTCAATTTTAATTTACCCTTAAATGTCAAGCGTTCGTCGGTTTTGTAGTTGCGGTGCTTTCCAACAAAACGTAGATCAACCACAGACTCAGGACCACCACCTCCGCAGAAGAAACAATTCGCGTATGGATATTTCGACACAACATAAAAACCAGCATCGTAATCGACCGGAATTAAATATCCAGTAATAAAAATATCTTTTTCTGCAACTGCTTTGACTGAAGCTCCGAAGGTTGGCTTCCAGTAGTAAGCATCCAATTCCTTCACGTAGATGTCTTTGTAGGTAACGTCTGCAAGAGTCTTCCATGTAATTTCAATAGGCCCTTGTCCTTCTGGCAAATAAGGGACAATGGTACTCGGAATAGTTCCCAAATCAACACGCTTGTATGCATGCGCCTTCAATTTTTCTGTTCCCTCGGAGGCATTCAAGAATAATATTCCCGAAAAAATAAAAGCTAAAAATTTGATTGACTTAATCATTTGAAAGTGTTTTAGAAATGTCCATAAAGAACGCACGTAACGCAGGCAACAACGATGCCACCACACCCAGTCCCAACGTTACTCCAACTAAATAATATTCTTGAGGAAGGAAGATCATGGCGTTGAATTCGTCGTGGAAGCTGTCTTTCGCCATGTCTGAGAGCAAAGTAATTCCTACACGACTCAAGACAAGACCTATGATTAAGCCAAGAATTACCATGAATAATCCTTCCAACAGAATAAGAATAAACAACTGAATTCTTCTTCCACCCAACGTGCGCAGGATGGCCAATTCGTATTGTCTTTCCCGCAAAGCATTGAAAAGAGAAATAAATACGCTTAAAAAAGAAATAATCATGATAAGAATTGCGACGGCTTTCACCACGCTCATGCCTATTCCGAAATTCTCGTTTAGACGATTGATTTCGATTGCCGGTAAAGCCAACTGCATGTTTGTGTTCTTAACCAATTGCGGAAGAATCATAGGAGCCATTGGAAGACGTTTGATCAAAAGGTATGCTGTAACCTCATGATCTTCTTCATGCGCATGATCTTCTTCTGCGTGCTCATGCCCATCTTCTTCTTCTGCGTGCTCGTCTTCATGATCTTCGTGCGCAGATTCAGCATCGTGATCTTCTGCTGAAACAATTCCGGCGTGCGCAGATTCTTCGTGATCTCCGTGGTCATGGACTTCCCAAACGGATTCAACTGGAGTTAAGATTAAGCGATCGATGACAGTTCCGCTTGCTTCGTAAATTCCAACCACAGTGAACAATTGATCGTGGCCTTCCTCCTCTTCGCCTTCTTTGTCCAATCCGTGATTGCTCTTGAATGTCTGTCCTAATTTCAGTCCCAATTCTTTCGCTGCGTAAGATCCAACCGTGACTTCAAAAGGCGTTTCAAATATTTTTCCTTCTTTCAATTTCGCTTCATAAAATTCCGCATATCTCGGAGTAGTTCCCACAATTCTCCAGCCTTCGTAGTTATCTCCGTATGCCAAGGGAATAGCTTCTTTCACTGTCGGATTCTTAATGATTTTTTGCGCTTCAGAAACTTTAATATTTCCTGTTGGAGCATCTATGTGGTAGACATTCGCAAGTATTAATTGAAGTGGACTTCCCTTTGCACCGAGAACAAAATCGATGTCTTTGATGTTCTTGTTGAATTTGTCGCTCAATTGATTTTCCAACAATAACATCATGGAAATTATTCCAACCCCGAACGATAAAAGCAAAAGTGTTAAGGTGGTTGCTCCCGCCTTTTGCCAACAATTTTTCCATGCTATAAAAATAATTTTCATGATGAATTGTGGTTAAGATTTCAATGCGGTTAATTCTATGCGCTGCTTCACTTCATCTTTTAGTCGATTGTCATGCGTAACTATGAGGAGGGCAGCTTTCAACGCATGTGTTTGCTCGCGCAACAAATTTAAAACATCCTTAGCGTTCTCATCGTCGAGCGCGCTTGTTGGTTCGTCGGCTAAAATTAATGACGGGTTATTCAGCAATGCGCGGGCAATGGCAACGCGTTGTTGCTCGCCTACACTCAACGTTGACGTTTTCTTATTTTTTTTTGAAAGAATATTCAAACGGTCCAACATTTTTTCAGCATCTGATTTCGATAGTTTATTGTTGGAAAAATAGGGTGCCAAAAGAATGTTATCCATGACAGAAAGAGACTGAACAAAATGCGACGTTTGAAACACCACGCCAATATTCTTCCCTCTAAAACGATCCAAGGAAGCACCGTTCAGCGCATTCAACTTCACGCCATTCACTTCAACTTCTCCAGAAGTTGGTTTTCTCAATCCGGCGAGCAAATGAAGTAAGGTCGTTTTACCTGTACCACTGTTTCCCAAAATTAACAATTCGCTATTTTCCTCGGCTTGAAACGAAGGGAAAATCAGCTGAGGACCTCTTGAAAAGGTATATTGAAGATTAGTTGTTTGAATGATTGCCATAATTGGCCACTAAGTTAATGGCTAACTCGGAAATTTTATGCACTTTTGTGGGAATCTGAATAGCATGAAATTTCGAAGAAGACTTTTACTTTTTGCAACTGGCCTAACCATTGGTTGTTTGCTTGTATTTATGATGTTTCCTAACTACGATTGGTTGGGATGGTTGCCCGGAAAACAAATTATGAAACAGATTCAATCTTCAAAAACATTAGTCACCAACCACGGCAAATGCCGAATGGATTGTCAAGGCATTTCCATGGAGAATTTCGAAACTGCAAGGTGGCAAGG
>CANKYR010000145.1 GCA_947488195.1 Flavobacteriales bacterium | reverse complement strand
TCGAATCAAAGTGAAAGACATGACCGAACACTTGCAACACATTTGTAAGCAAGAAGGAATAGAGGCGGAAGAAGATGCGTTGCACATCATTGCAACCAAGGCAGATGGCGCTATGCGCGACGCGTTGTCCATCTTCGATCAGGTAGTAGCATTTTGTGGAAGGAAATTAACCTACGATTTGGTTATTCAAAATTTGAATGTGCTCGACTACGAGTATTACTTCAAACTAACCGATTTGTTTTTTAAAGAAGATATTCCAAGTGCCTTAATGGTCTTGAATGAAGTGGTTGAAAAGGGATTTGATATCCATCATTTTGTAACCGGGTTAGGAGCACATTTCAGAAACCTTTTGGTTTGTCGCGATGCTCAAACGCTTTCGTTAATGGAAGTGAGTGAAGGCGTTGCTGCGAAATACAAAGACCAAGCGGCTGCTAGCGATTTGAGTTTTTTAATACAAGGAATTGATTTGGTGAACGACACCGATTATCACTACAAGTCTTCTCGCCACCCGCGTTTATTGGTTGAACTTTTGCTCATGAAATTGTGCAGCGTTCCGCAAAATATGCGTGAGGGTGAAAAAAAAAAGTGAAGATCCTAGCGTTTCGAGGAGCTGAAAAGTTCATCGGCGCACCTCAAGCAAGATCTTCCAACCCATCTCCATCTCAGGCTTCTGAAAAAAAGGCAGACAACGAACTCGTTGTCGAAAATGACAATTCTAATGTTATTGCTTTCAACAATGAAAAGCAACTTCCGAATAAAACCACATTAGATCCTGAGAAAAGAAAATTAGCTGGATTGTCTCCCGACAATATTTCCATTCGATACAACCCACAAATTCAAATTGAAACAGAGCCCGACGAGCCGGAAGAAGAGTTGAAGGCCGAACGCATATACACCGAAGAAGAAATTCAATTGGCTTGGATGGGTTATGCGGAAGAACTCATGGATTTTAATTCACAAGCGGCTTCGGCGTTGAAGGTTACAAAGCTTGTTGTTCTTCCTGAAAACGAACTACATGTTATTTTTCCTGGAACCACTCAATCGGATTATTTCAACGAAGAGCGTTCTCCTTTAATGGGTTTCTTGCGAAAGAAGGGTATCGTTGGATTGAAGTTGACATTGGAAATTGCCCAAAATAATTCAGTTGCTCGTGAGATTGTAACCGACCGAGCGCGTTTCGAAAAGATGATGGAAAAGAATCCAGCTGTTAAGACCCTGTGGGAACGTTTCAAATTGGTAATCGATTAATTCATGCGCGTAGATAAATACCTATGGTGTATTCGTGTTTTTAAAACACGCTCCATTTCAACTGCTGCATGTAAAGCAGAAAAAGTTTGGGTGAACGGAGAATTTGTGAAGGCTTCTCGTGAGTTAAAGTTGAAAGACGTTGTTCGCGTTCGCAAAGGCCCCATTCATTTTCAATTTGAAGTCATTGATTTTCCGAAAAGCAGACTCGGTGCAAAGTTGGTTCCCACCGTTACGAAAGACGTTACCGAACCGGACGAGTTAGCGAAGTTGGATCGCATTCAGCTTCAAATGAAAGCAACGCCCTATTTCGGAGTGGGCAGACCTACAAAGAAGGATCGACGCATGCTCGACGATTTCATGTATTACGAAGATGTAGATCAAAATGCCAGCGAATAACGGTCAAGCACAAATACTTCCACCCGAAGAAATTCAGCAATTGCGGAATGAAGTGTTGTGGCCGCACAAGACGTTTGAGAATTGTATTTTGGAAACCGATCGACTTTCAACAACGTTTCATTTCGGAGTTCAAATAGATGGACTTGCCGTTGCAACGGTCACATTTCAAAAAGAGAACACGGATAAGCTGAAGCAAGATTCTTCGAAAGGTGTTTCACAAGGTGCGTTACAAGAAAAACAATACCGCTTGCGTGCCATGGCGGTTCGTGAAGGATACAGGGGACAAGGGTTCGGCGATGCTATCGTTGAAGCTGGATTTAATTATTTAAGAGAATTAGGTGTTGAAGTGGTTTGGTGCGATGCCCGCGTAGCAGCCTTGAATTTTTATCGAAGACTTCAATTCGAAGAGTTCGAAGAGGAGTATGAAATTCCAATCATTGGCTTACATAGATTTATGTGGAAAGTATTAAGTTCGCATTCATGAATAAGATTGTTCTTTCTTTCCGAACTCATTCTGCGGCTTGGATAGCAGCCGCTCTTGCATTCGTTTTATTCGGAATTGTATCCTTCACCAATCATATTTTATTTCGAACCTATGCGTTAGACCTGGGCTTGTATACGAACGCGTTATATGATTACGCACATTTCAGATTCGCAGACACATCTCTTTTCCTTCCAGAAAATAAAAATTTATTGGCCGATCATTTCGACTTGTATCTCATGTTGTTTTCACCCTTGTCATGGATATTCAAGTCCTACACACTGCTTGTTGTGCAATGTGCTGCGGTCATTGCCGGAGGTGTCGGCGTGTATTTTTTATTGAATGAAAATGAAGAGTCTCGTCCGTTTCGAATTTGGGGCATGGTCATTTTCTATTTGTTTTTCGGAACACTGGCGGCATTGGCCTACGATTACCACAGCAATGTTATTTCAGCCATGGTGCTTCCGTTTTTCTTTCTCATGGTAAACCGAAAGGCATGGTTGAAAGCCTTTGCCTTACTCGTGTTTATGTGTTTAGGGAAAGAAAACGTTTCGCTGTTTTTATTCTTTGTCTCGTTAGGATTATTCTGGAAATATTTCAAGTTGAAAGAAAGTCGAAAGTACATTCTGCTTTTCGCAGGGTTCAGTCTGTTGTATTTCTTGTTCATGGTGAAGTGGGTTATGCCTACAATAGCCGGAGAAGAAGATTTTGTTCACTTCGGAAAGTACCCGGTTTTAGGCGGGGACATGTCTGCGGCAATAAAATTCATGATCATGCATCCGCTCGAATTCATTCGTTTGCTGTTTGTGAATCACATGCCTGAAGACCCAACCTACAACAATGAAAAGGTGTTTTTCTATTTGGTTTTGTTCGTTGCAGGCGGATGGGCGCTGTTCGTTCGTCCATGGTATTTCGTGATGATACTTCCAATTATTATTCAAAAAGAATTAACGAATCAGCCGAGCACCTGGGGATGTGTTTATCAATACAGCATCGAATTCGCTCCGGTTGTTGTTATTGCTGTTATGGAAGTAGTTTCTCGGTGGAAATTCAATGCGAATCGGATAGGAGCAGTGCTTTTGTTTTTCACACTTTCGAGCACCGTTTACGGATTGGTTGAACGTTCAAAAGCTTGGGAAAAAGAACGTTTTATTTTCTGGCAGAAGCCACATTTCAAGTCGCATTATGATTTAACGGATGTTAAGATTTTGATGAATCGAATTCCTGCAGATGCAGCGGTCATGGCCAATTCGGCTTATGTTGGGCAATTGGCTTATCGCGATAAATGCTACGCGCTTCCCTTCGTGAAAGATTCAGAATACATTATAATTAGTTCAACGGAATCTACTTATCCATTGAGTGTTGAGCGGACCAATGAATTTATTCAAGCGCTGCAAGTGGATAGTGCGTGGAGTTTATTAGAACAGCGCGGACACGTTTATTTGTTTCAACGCAAACCGTAATTCCAATAAAGCGGAGTAGT
>CANKYR010000144.1 GCA_947488195.1 Flavobacteriales bacterium | reverse complement strand
CATTGCTTTGAAATATGGGAATCAATATCTCTACGATTTAGGAATGCATCACGATTCAACAGAATCTGAAATTCGAACTTTCGACAATCGTGGCCTCGATTCCAGTTTAACGGAATTGAATAATTTATTTCTTGAAGCCGAAGAAGCTCTGCCTGTTGCACCCTTCGACGGATCGAACGCTTGGGCAGTTGCAGGAAGTAAATCGTCAACAGGAAAACCAATTTTCTGCAACGATACACACATCGGATACGGACTTCCACAAACGTGGTTTGAAGCGCATGTTAAGTGTCCCGAGTTTGAAATAACCGGACATTTTCTTGCTGGAATTCCATACGCTCTCATTGGCAGAACCCCTCATCACGCATGGGGAATTACCATGCTCGAACACGACGAAATGGATTTCTATGCAGAAAAAAGAAATCCAAAAAACACTAACGAAGTGTGGTACAAAGGACAATATGTTCCCCTAACTTTTCGAACCGAAGAAATAAAAATAAAAGGAAAAGAAAGCCTTGTGCTAACGGTTCCAATTACTCCGCATGGTCCTGTTGTGAACGATGCATTTGTTGGAATGAATAGCTCCACTCCTATTTCCATTTCATGGATTTACACCAAAGTAGAAAACAAAACATTCGAAGCCTTTCGTGAAATGAATCTTTCAACTTCCATGAGCCAATTCGAAGCGACACTTTCATACATACACAGTCCTGGGTTGAGCCTTAACTATGCAGATGCTGAAGGAAACATTGCCTGGTGGGCATGTGCACATTTGGTGAAACGACACCCTTCTTGCAACTCTTGGGTTATTCTAAATGCAAGAGATACATTGAACGAATGGAACGGATATTATTCCTTCAAAGAAAATCCAAGATGTGTTAATCCATCGTGGGGATACATATACAGCGCCAATGACTGGCCCGGTCCAATGGCAGACGGCTCCTACTACCCTGGTTACTACAAGCCTCAATACCGTGCAGATCGCATAAAAATGTTGTTAGAGGAAAGCAATCAATGGTCTGCTGAAAAGATGAAGACTATGCTGAATGACGTTACCTCAACCGTAGACGCAAGTATTCTTCAAACGCTTGAACCCCTTGCTAAAAAAAGCAAATACTATGAAGATGTTGCCCCTGTATTTCAGTGGAATGGAGAATACGAGCCCGAAGCAGCTGGTCCAGTTCTCTTCAACCGATTCCTTTATTACTATTTGAAGTATGCTTGCGAAGATGAAATGGGAAAAGATAATTTCCACCTGTTCCTTGATACTCATCAGATGCAAAGAACCTTATTGAGTTTATTCCAAAATGAAAAGGCAGTGTGGTGGGATAATGTGAACACCAAGCAAATTGAAACCCGAGAGGACATTTTGCTCCTTGCTTTTGAAACAGCCGCACAAAAATTATTGAAGGAAGAAGGCAACGTTGAAAAATGGGCTTGGAAAAAAGTATGTAAGCTCGAATTGAAACATCCACTTGGCGTTGTGGCCTTGTTCAAACCTTTCGTAAACCGCGAAGAGCTTCCGGTTTGGGGTGGAAATGAAACCATTCACCAATCGGGATTCAAACTAGACAGCACGGGAAACTACCGCGTTCATTTCGGATCTCAAATGAGAATCATTCACGACTTCGCCAACAACGAAAGTTGGAACATTACTCCATCTGGACAAAGTGGACATCCTTTAAGCAAACACTATCTCGATCAAGGGGAGCTTTATCGAACGAGACAATTCAGACAAGAGTGGAACAGTTGGGAGAAAATTATAACATTCCCTAAGTTGCGCTTATCTTAGCCCTACCTCAAAAATTATGTGTAAAATGAAGAAATTATTCATTGCTTCTTTCGCTTTCTTTCTTGCGCTTACATCAGTGGCTCAAGAAAAGAAAAACTTAACGCTCGACGAAGCCGTTCTAGGTCAATTCAGACAATTCTATCCCGAACAATTGCAATTGCAATGGATACCAGGAACCGATCGCTATTCTCAAATCAAAAACGACATACTATACAGTCAATCGGCTTTAGGGAAATCAAATCCAATCGTTGAACTTACCTTGGATCAGGTAAACAAAGCTTTTCAAGAAATTGGCGTTGAAAAAGCAGCGAGCATGCCTCGTTGGGAATGGACTTCGGCTAACGAACTGCACGCAACTGCAACTTCGTCTTCTGCAAAAAACAAAACCGTTGAAGTGACTTTCAACCTGAAAAACAAAATGGCAACTCCTTTGAATGCTTACGACACCGATGCCGAAAACGTAGATTTCCACAACAAAGGAAATGTAGCTTACACGAAAGAAAACAATCTGTTCGTGAAGAATGGCGCTGAAGAAAAACAAGTGACATTTAATTTGGAAGGAATTGTAAGCGGACAAAGCATTTCTCGCAACGAATACGGTATTGCAAAAGGAACTTTTTGGTCGAAGGAAGGAAGTCGTTTAGCCTTTTATCAGAAAGATGAATCGAGCGTGACTGAATATCCTTTGATCAATTACAACACCACCCCTGCAAGCGTAAACAACATTCGTTATCCAATGGCAGGAGATTCAAGCGAAAAAATAGGTGTTGGTGTGTATGATGTGAAATCTGGAAAAACAATTTTCCTTCAACTTAACAATGGCATTTTAAACGATACGTATTACGCAACCAACTTGTCCTGGAGTCCCGATGAGAATTTCATTTTACTTGCTGAAATGAATCGAGGCACAACCACCTGCAATCTTAATGTTTATAATGCCACTAATGGCGAATTCATTCGAACTGTTCTTTCTGAAACAGACGCTCGTTGGGTTGAACCTGATCAAGCGCCTTACTTCCTTTCGAGCACAACATTCCTGTGGTACACTTGGAAGAACGGATTCCACAATTACTATCTCTATGATTTAACTGGAAATTTAACTGCGCAAACCAATGCAAACTTCGAATTGCTTTCGATATTGGGATTAAGCGACGACAAGAAAATCATCTTCTTCGAAGGAACAGGAACGAACGCAACAGAGCGTCACCTTTATTCTGCTCCCACTTCAACTTTGAAATTAAATGCACTTACAAACGAAGCTGGAACCCACGCTTGCAAGGTTTCTTCAACCGGGAAATTCTTCATTGACCAATTCAGTTCACTTACCGTTCCCAATCGTGTTTCGATCGCTCCTTGCGGAAAAGGAATACACAATGTTCTTTTAAAGTCAGAGGACAAATTGAAGAATTACTATATTGGAACTACGGAAATCTTCAACATTAACGCTAACAATGGTACTTCACTCTATTGTCGACTCATTAAACCTTCCAACTTCGACCCGGAAAAAATATATCCTGTAGTAGTTTATGTTTACAACGGTCCGCACGTGCAGTTGATTTCAAATTCTTATTTGGGTGGAAGTTCTTTGTGGATGAACTATTTGGCTGAACAAGGATACTTGGTCTTCACTGTCGACGGTCAAGGTTCAGCGCACCGCGGAAAAGAATTCGAACAAATTATACATCGCCAATTGGGCACGCAAGAAATGGCCGATCAATTAGCGGGCGTTGAGTGGTTGAAGAAGCAATCGTATGTAGATCCTGAGCGTATGGCAGTTCACGGGTGGAGCTTTGGTGGATTCATGACTACTTCGCTTATGCTGCGTGCTCCTGGCACATTCAAAGTGGGTGTCG
>CANKYR010000143.1 GCA_947488195.1 Flavobacteriales bacterium | reverse complement strand
TGAAGATGTTGATGGGAGATGGTTTGAAGGCCATCTACGACAAGAGCGGAGAAAAAGTAAAAGGCGTTCCGAATGCACAAAACGAATATGTTGTTGGTGAAAAAGGAAACGACATTGCCCTTGAGCACGGTATTCAATTTCAAATCGATTGGGAAAAGGGACAGAAGACTGGCTTCTTCATTGACCAACGCGAAAACAGAAAGCTACTCGGCGAATTAAGCCAAGGGAAAAAAGTATTGAATACGTTTTGCTACAGCGGTGGATTCTCTTTGTACGCCTTGAAAAACGGAGCGAATTTGGTTCACAGTTTAGACAGCAGTGCCTCTGCTCTTGCTTTGGTAGAGAACAACATTAAACTGAACAATCTAGATACTTCAAAGCACAAGCTTATTCAAGCAGATGCGGTTGAGTACATGAAAAACATTGAAGAGGATTACGATGTAATTGTATTGGATCCTCCGGCGTTCGCGAAACACTTAAGCGCGAAACATAAAGCCATTCAAGGTTACAGAAGAATTAACGAAGCTGCTTTGCGTCAGATTAAACCGGGCGGAATTCTCTTCACCTTCTCTTGCTCGCAGGTAATCGACAAGCAACAATTCACTTCTATTCTATTGGCTTCTGCTATTTCTGTTGGACGCACCGTGAAGATTCTTCACCAGTTGCACCAAGGGGCAGACCATCCGATTAGCATCTTCCATCCAGAAGGAGAATATTTGAAAGGTTTAGTATTGGAAGTTATTTAGTATTTTAGACTTCATGAAAAAGATTCTGTTCCTCGCTCTATTTATTTCGGTTGGAATGAATGCGTTCGCGCAAGCCGACCTTCTTCCTTATTTATTGAAAATTCAAGGCAACTGGGTTGGACTCACCGGAAGAGAAGAATGGACTAAGGTGCCCGATGAAATGGTTATTGAAGGCCTTTCGTTTTACAACGTGAGTTATGAAGAATACGGGACCAACGAACTACCGAACGAACATTCGGTAATTGTTTATGACAACGATCATTGGGTTTACATTGCTACTCCGTTAGAAGCAGACAAAAGCACAACATTCGTTTGCACGAAAGCCACCTCTACTGAATGGATTTTCGAAAATCCAACGCACGACTTCCCGAAGCGAATTACTTATCGCTTCCTTTCAGAAGAACAACTGGAAACGACTATCGACGCGGGCCTCGGTTCTGATCCGAAGGACGTGAAGGTCTGGAAGTATTGGAAGAAGAAGATCTAGATTTCTTAGACGTGTACGGAACATTTCCGTTAGCATTTGTCCCCAGATCTTTTTTCGGACCACGCGGTTCATCACGCGCAATATCTTCTTCTCTTCCCTCCTCTTCCCAATTCTTAACATCTCTTCCCCTCTCTTCCCCACTCTTATCTTCTCTATATCCTTTGCTCTCTTGATTCCCAAAAGAATCTCCAATGCGTCTATTCGGAACCGGAAGCTTCTTCGCCGTGTATGGCTTACGCACATCATCGGTTGGCTTGTCCTTCCAATTTTCAATATCACGTGGAGTTGGCTTTTGACCTTCCGTCAGCAACTTCACACCGAACTTCATTAAGTCAACTTTCTCGCGCTTGTAGAGCAAGCCAGCTGCTTTCTTGAACGTCTTCTTCGACATGCGAAGACGAATTTTAATTTCGTCTGGATCACTGTCATCGTTCAAACGAATATAACCGCCGTTGTTTTCCAAGAACTCTAACAAACGTGCAGCAGCATCTTCAATCAAATCAACTCCTTCCTTCTGCATGCTCACCACGACATCTTTCCCTTCAATCTTACGCACGTATCCTTTCACTTTATCTCCTTCAGAAACGCGACTCATGATTTCTTGTTGGAAGATGATGCCTTGGTATTTTCCATTTACAATCACCTTTCTTCCCACTTCCAATTTCTCGAATATGGTCATTTCAATTTCATCGCCGCGTTTGAAATCGGGCTCCTCTTTCAAATGATTGAAAATCTTCGTTGTTCCGAAAAGTCTATGGTTCGCAGAATCGTAACACAGCATAATCAATGCTCTGCGATTCGCCATTAATTCTTGTCTTTGCTCTCTCTTTGGAATAAGAACATCGCGTCCAACACCTATGTTAATGAACGCACCTAAATCGTTTGAATTTAAAATGGAAAACATACCCATTTCACCCACCTGAATTTCAGGCAATTTAATGGTAGCTTCCAATTCTTTTCTGTCGTTGAAGTAGCTGAAAATCTTCAGCGTTTGTCCCAATACAACACCTTTGGTGTCAATCTTATTCAAAGGAATTTCCTCGTGGTCATTTCCAACAAAAACTCCTTCTTCACTAATTGAAGTAACCATTAACTCTTGAATGGTGCCCGGACTCAAATAATCTGTCATAATGCAAAGTAAGAGCAGAACCGCTGAATTCAAGGCCTTTTCGCGATTTAGTTTTCAGACGTGGCTTGTTCGTGTTACATTTGATGCACCAATCCTGAGCCATGAAATCTTTTTTACTCTCCGCGGCATTTATTCTTTTCAATGCAATCAGCAGTTTCGCGCAATGCGCCGCTGGTGAGACTTCTGTGACATTCGTTATGCACACAGACAATTGGGCCTATGAGAATTATTGGCAATTGAACCTCGCGGGAACGGGATGCAACCTCACGCCTATAGTTGAAGGAGCAAATTTAAATGTTGGTTGTGCTGGCACAGAGTCAGCAAACAGCGCAAACGGTTATGCGAACGCAAGTGTAATTACAGAAGGGCCTTTTTGCTTAACCAACAACACTGCTTATGAATTGATCTATTTAGACTCTTATGGCGATGGAGGATTAGTGATTGAAGTGTTTGAAAATGGCGCATTAACGCATGTCTATGGAGGAAGCGATCTTGGAAACACCTGGACATTCACCATTGGCGTAAGCACTGCCCCTGCCTATGACAGTCCGTGCAGCGCCATTGAGATCACAGCAGACGGCCCTTCATTGGCTTTGAATAACACAGACGCAATTGCTGGATTTGGTGAACTTGCTCCGGCTGGTGTTGACTGCGGAGTATACGGATTTTGGTGCGAAGGAAATTCTACGAATTCCATTTGGGCGAAATTCATTCCTACAACCAATGCAACATCATTTGAAGTAACTACTTGTAATCCGGGAACAATCACCGATACGCAGATTGCGATATACAAAGTAACAGACTGTTCGAATTTCGCGACGTTTGAATTGATTAGTTCGAATGACGATATGATAGGCGGATGTTCTGCTGGAGAGCTGTACGCTTCTCAAACTTACACCTCTTGCCTAGAAGCCGGGCAATTGTATTTGATTCAGATTGACGGATGGGAAGGATCTGTGGGAGACATTGAATTGTCGGTGCATACATACAGCAGCTCTACTTCTTGGGACGCTCTGGTAAACGGAATTAGCTGTCCGCTTAACAAAGGTGAAACAGGTGATGGAAGTGTTTATCCTTATAGCGTTGGCGCAGGTGCCAACTTCACTTCGGTTTGGACGGGTCCTTTTGGATTTACCACTTCCGATCAATATTTGCAAAATGTAGATCCAGGAACATACACCTTAACAGCTACAAGCGGATGTGGGGAAGTACACACGCAAACTTTCGATATTGTTCAGCCTGAACCTTGGATGGTTACGACCAACATCATTCTTCCGAGTTGCGACGTGAATAACGATGCGGCTATTGAAGTGAATGTTGCTGGTGCAACTGCTCCATATGAATTTGCTTGGAACGATGCT
>CANKYR010000142.1 GCA_947488195.1 Flavobacteriales bacterium | reverse complement strand
GGATGTTTGCAGAGAACTCTGCACCGATAGTGAATTTTTCAATTAATGTTTCAATTGGAACTTCTTTCCCAACCGCAGAGAAAATTGTTTGGAAGGCAATTTCAATTCCGCTGATACCGAATTCTGAATATTCAAATTCGAGTTCTTTGTTTTCAATGTTCAGAGGAGTATGCTGACTTTCGATGGCATCTATTGTTCCGTCAACCAAACCATTGATCAATGCTTTGCGGTCTGTGCTTCCGCGGAATGGAGGCCATACTTTTTTATGACTGTTGTAATCAATCATGTCTTCATGTGTGAAGGAAAGCTGATGCGCAGCAATAGAACAAGTTACTTGAAGTTCTTCTTTTTTTGCTTTGCGAATCATGTCGAGTCCCTTTGCAGTTGATATGCTGTAAAAGTGTAGGCTTCCACCTGTGTATTTCAACAGAGCAAGATCACGTTGAATTCTTAGCGTTTCACTCAGTTCACTGGCACCTTTCAATCCCATCTTTACACTGGTTTTCCCTTCGTGTATTTGAGCCTTTGGGTGAACCGAATAATCGTTCGGTGCCACAAATATGCGTGTGTTGGTTTGCTTAGAATATTCGAGTGCGCGCATCATAAGCTCTGTTGAAACTGTATGCTCATTCTCTGTAAATCCGACGGCTCCAGCGCTTTGAATCTCGGCGAATTCGGTTAATTGTTTGCCTTGCATTTCTTTGGAAATAGAACCCAATGGTAATATTTGAAAAGAAGCTGTGTTGTTTTTTGTCAGAAATTTTACTGCCCCTTGATTGTCGGTCACAGGCATAAGTGAGGGCATAAGGCACACACGTGTGAAACCGCCTTTCTTCGCAGCAGCTATTCCAGAGCGAAGCGTTTCGTTCTGTTCAAAGCCTGGTTCGCCGAAGTTTGCGCGAATATCTGTGAAGGCTACAGATAGAATATGGTCTTTGCCAGCAATGATTTTTGATTTTCCTTTTGGTAAATTCTTCCCAATTGAGGTAATAACTCCGTTGGTTAATTCAACATCCATAATTTTCAGATGGTGCTTCGAAAGCGGAGAAAAGAGCTTGGCGTTTTGAATGAGTGTTTTCATATTTTCGATTTCCAAATTTTAATGAATACGATTTCCAATGCAATAAATAAAAGCCCGCTGTAGATGAGGTATTTCCATAGTGAAATACCGCCTCCAAGTTCTGTTGCTAACGACTGAAGCATTTCAGCATTTGCATCTTTCACAGAAAAATCGGCAAGGCCAATTTGTTGGCCCAATTTCAAGAGCTCATCTGTTGTGATTATTTCGACGTTGCTTTCAGTATTGTTAAAGTTCATGGCCAAAGGCATAAGGCTTGCGCTGTTTTCCTTCACAACGTAAAATCCAGACTCCGTCATTTCGGAAGGAAGAAAAACTTCAGATTCTCGTCCGGTACTTCTCGATTGAGCAATGAATGTTTTCGAGTTATTTGTGCTGCTTATTTCGAACAAGCCGTCCTCTGTGGAAGGTGACTGACTTAATGTTACATAAGATTCTTTTCCCAACTGATAATACAGTTGCTGAGCCGCTGCGCTTGTTTCTGCCGCTCGAAGAAGGCTTACAGGGAATAAAGCGTGCGATAGAAAAGTACTCTCTGTTTTTATGCAAGAAACAGAGCTCACAAAGAGTCTACCTTTTCCAAAGTTGGTTTGAGCGAGTAGAGGGGTGTTGTCTTGAAATGAAATGAGCGGTAGCGATTGCAAGTTTCCGTTACTCATTGGAAAATGCGAGATGGCAGAAGGAAGAGAGGCATTGTTTTGAAGTCGCTCAAATGCTGGACTATAAAAAGGATTGCTCAAGTCAACAGATATCGCTGACAAGGCAGTAGTTGATTTCGCGCCAAGCTGAACGCTGTTGCATCTTCCTAATAAATTATTGTAGCTCAGTAAATCTGAAGTCGAATGTGGGATAAGGAATATTGTTCCGCCCTGTTCAATATAACTTGAAAGGTCGCCGATAAGCTGAGGAGAAAGTGATTGTATGCCTTGCAGAACAATGAGGTTGGATGATTGAATGCTTTCCGTTGATACGGCGGCAGCATTCACAGAAATGAAATTGTATTGCGGATCGTTTGAGAAAAGCTGCTCTACGTTTTGTTGTTCACTTCCAACGACATTCAAGATGTTTATTTTTTCGGAAATGCTATAAGCGAAATAATGAACGTCGTCGAACACCAGCGGGAAGTCATTGATTCGAACAGTTCCGTAATGAAAGCCAGTTTGCGTTGTGCTAAATGTAACGGGAATTGTAGCGATGCCATTTGCTGGAAGCGAGACAGAGCTCACGGCTTTTTGTATTCCGTCGAGCTCAACACTCAGAGGAACATTGCTCATCTCTTCATTACTGTGATTTTGAATAACAACCAAAAGTGTGTCAGAGTTATTTAAAATTCGTTGCGGCGTTGAGAAGTAAATGGAGTCGATGCTAATATTTTTTTGGACATCTTTCGTTGCAGGAATAGCGGTTACAAGAGCATCTTCAGGATTTGTAATATCTTGAATGTCGCTGGTGTTTTGTTGGAAATCGGAAATCCAATAGTACAAGCGAATGTCGGCTGCAGATTTTTTCAGTAGGTCTCGTTGACGATTGAAAACAGCGCTCAGCAGTTTGGTTTCGGGACTGAAAGAAATATCTTGAATGCTTTGCAAAGCCTCATCCTTCGAAAGTAACCGCTGGTCGGTTCCTTTGAAATTGTTTGAAATAATTTGAAATCGGTCGTTGCTGGAAAACGAGCTCACCAATGCACTCGCTTTTTGTTTGGAAGACTCTAAAAACGAAACCCCTTCCGCCTGGCCTTGCATGCTCAAGCTGTTGTCGATATATACGCTAACTGCGCGTGAACCGTTCATTTTCTCGCTCAAAGCAGTTGGGAAGAACGGTTGAGCAAAAGCCAGTATTAATGTGGCAAAAGCAAGAAGTCGGCAGATAAGAATAATGAGATGACGAATCTTTGAAGACTTTGTTGTTTCCGATTTTACTTCTTTGAGAAAAGAAACATTGGAAAAGGCGATTTTCTTATACCTACGAAAATTAAAGAGGTGAATAAGAACCGGAACGGCAAGTGCTGTAAGGGCCCAAAGTATTTCGGGATGTACGAATCGCATTTCGAAGCTCAAATATAGCGCATAGATTTCGTATTTTCGGCAAATGGAAAAGAAACACCCCGAGTCATGGATGATGAGCCACGGCTATAATCCGAAATGGAGCGAAGGATCGGTGAAGCCGCCGATATTCCAAACATCTACTTTCGTATTCAATACCGCTGCTGAAGGGAAACGATTTTTCGCGTTGGCCTATGGTAAAGACAGCATGAATGAAGGCGAGCAGCTGGGTCTAATCTACAGTCGCTTGAACAATCCGAATCTTCAAATTTTGGAGGAGCGTTTAGCCTTATATGAAGGAGCTGACGAAGCCGCAACTTTCGAAAGTGGCATGAGTGCCATTGCTACGACCATGCTAGCGTACTTGCGTCCTGGAGATATATTGGTATGCAGCCATCCGACATACGGAGGAACGCATCACTTCATTCATCAAGTGCTAATCGATTTCGGTATTCAATGGGAATCTTTTGGTCCGAACGATTCTCTTGATGAATTGTACGATCGTCTTCATTCAGAAAATAAATTGAGTCGGGTTAAAATGGTTTTCACCGAAACACCTGCGAATCCAACAAATCATTTATTCGATTTGAAGGCCATTCAAGATTTTAGAAATAAAATCGAGGCTGCCTCTGGCAACA
>CANKYR010000141.1 GCA_947488195.1 Flavobacteriales bacterium | reverse complement strand
TCTCTTACCTTAATAAAGAAGATAATCCTCTCCCAAATTCCCGCGTTTCTGTAACTTCAGATCTTGAAGCAATGGAGATTTAATATTCAACTGAATGTAATAACTCTGACGAAGTCCGAACGGTACAACGTTCGCACTTAACTCCCAGCAATGTAAATCGACGTGCAGTCCTATGGTGGTGGTGGTCATCTCCTTCGCGTTGAAATCGTATCCACCGTTGAAGCTCAACGCCAAGCGTTTCGCGAAGGCAACATCGCCCATGAACGTCACCGCTTGCGTATAAATAGTACTGTCGCGCTGTTGATCAACCAACCACTTCTTACTCATACGCAAATTATAATTCACACTCAAATTCCAAGGAACATTGAAGTCGATAAGTGATGCCTCGTTGGTAGAAAGAATCTCTTGTTGCTGAGGCGTAACCGCCGGATTAGCCGACGTCTGATTAGAACTTGGCTTCGCCTGCTTGCTGCGCACAACAATGCCCATCGCCAAATTCGTTCCTTCCATGCGCGCAAATCCGTTTCGCGATTCATTCAAAAACGTATCAATCTTCCGTCCCAACGAATCGCGATCGTACATGCTGTAAGAAGAAGAATAGTTCAAGGTCAAGAATTTTCCAACCGATGTAAAGGCCGAGAAATTCACGTTGCTCCACTGAATCGAATCGGCCATGAAATTGCGAGAAGCACTCGTTCTAAAACTGTCAATAATCTTCACCTTCTTGTACGACACCTTCGCAGAAGACTCGTCCCGAACCTTCGCTTCAATATTCTGATTAACAGAAAAATTCATGTTCGCTGTCTGAGAAGAACTCGTTGGTGCAAACCTTGCCGCATCGAACGCCGAATACCCCAAGAACTCACCATTCACACCGTAATACCCAAACTGCTGAAAGTTCTGATAAGGCGTGTACGAGAACCCCACATTCGGCTGAATCATGTGTCGAACCGCTTTAATCTTCTTCGCGCCCTTCCGCACAAAAGTCCCGTAAATACGCGTGTTCGCTGAAATTTGCGTAGACCAATTCCCCGCTGCTTTGAATCCAGCTACCGTATCTAACTGCGCATCACTAATCGGAGAGACAACTTTCCAAGTCCCATACCCTGTGAACGTAGCAGACGGATTCAAGGTTAAAAACTGTCCCAACTTCCAAGAGGTACTTGCAGTGGTATTCATACGAACCCCGCTGGTTGCCTTGTTCAACAATTCACTCATCGTCAATTGCCCGAACTCCTGCTCATACGCCGATAGCTGCTGCTCGGTATTCACCGACGCGTTAATTCCAATTGGAGATTTCGGAAAAACCTTCTTCAACAAATTAATACGCGACACGTTGAACGCCGCAGACGGCAAAGTAATCTGAACCAATCTAGATTGCGTGTTCTGCGTGTGATTCGCTGAAAGCGCCAACGAGAAAGGCTTTCCAGGAAACGACTTCGACCACTGCACCGCAGAGTTGAACGTGCTGGTTAAGAAATCTTGTTGCGTAGCGTTCAAGTTATTTCTGAAATTCTGAGAGCTTCCCAAATTCACATTCGCGTTGAACGACTCGTTCGGACGAGCCTTCGGATCTTGCGAGTGGTTCCATCGAATGTTGAAGGTAGACTGCTGCACATAATTCGGCAACTCGCGGAAACCTGTCTTGTTAATGGTTCTTGAAATATTGAAAGACCCTTGATACTTGTATCGCTTCTTGTAGTTCGTAATGTTCTTCACACTCCACGAACCGCCCGTATAAACATCAAACAAAAGCTTCGTGTCAATGTGATCGTTAATGGGGAAATAATATCCCAAGTTCTGAACGAAGAATCCTTTCGCCCTTCCGTTTCCATATCCTGGAATTAAAATTCCATATGTGCTTTCCTTTTTATTCGGAAAGAATCCAAACGGCAATCCCAACGGCACCGGCACTTTTCTGAACTGCAAATAAAGCGGGCCACTCACAATCTTTTCATTCGGGATAATAATGGCCTTCGACAATTGGAAATGGAAATGCGGATTCGGATTGGAACACGTGGTGAATTTCCCTTTTCGAATGTGAATGGTCTTGTCTACTTGCATCTTCGAAATGGCAGTGTGCAAATACGCATCTGACTCTTCAGTACGAACACCATAACTAATTCCTCTTTTCGATTTGAAATTATAACCCAGCGAATCTTCTTCGAACGATGTCTCTCCTTGCGTGAACACGGGCTTTCCCGCATAAACACCCACCGAGTCTTTGAATCCCTTCGCGAAGGCAATGTTGTCGGTCAATGAAAAAGCGATGTATCCCGCCTTCAACTCCAAATCTCCGTAGGTAACGTAAGAACCCAATCCGTATAGGTACACACGATCATTCACCAAATCCATAACGGTACTGTCTTTGCCGTAGTAGTGAACTTCCTCCATAGCCTGTTCTTCCGAAGAAAAATAAAGGGTGTCAGCAGGCATTGGCGACAAGGTATCAGACTGCGCAGAAAGCGGGTTCAATAAGGAGCTTATCAACACCACACACGTGAAAATTAGAGCGCGTCGGAAGTTCATGCCTTCACAAAGAAAAATAGTTTTGTTTAAATTGCGTTCACTTGTCAAAGCTATGCTAAACAATCGAGAAAATATACCCTTCAAGCAGATGCACAAAAAAATACTGTACATTTTTTTAGTGGCCTTGGTTTTCACTTTAGGGTCGGCATATCGCATTTCGAAGAAAGTAGTAACGATAGATAAAAAATTTATTGTTGTGCTTGATGCTGGGCACGGCGGATCAGATCCAGGAACCTTGGGAACAGGGCGATACAAGACTTCAGAAAAAGACATTGCCCTCGATGTAACGTTGAAAGTTGGAAGGCTCATAGAGCAGAACTACCCCAATGTTAAAGTGGTTTATACAAGAACGGGCGACACCTTCCCTACTCTGAAACGTCGCGTTGAAATTGCGAACACCAACAACGCCGACCTTTTTATAAGCATTCACTGCAACGCCAATCCGAATGCCGAAGCATCGGGATCCGAGTCCTTCGTCATGGGATTGCACAAATCGGAAGAGAGTCTTCGCAACGCTATGCGAGAAAACGCTTCCATCTATTTGGAAAGTGACGGAGGGAAAGACTACGACGGTTTCGACCCGAACAATCCAGACACCTACATCGCAATGAGTCTTCGCGAAAACATTTATCAGGATAAGAGCATTCTATTAGCGAAGAACGTTCAAGATGAATTCGTGAAATTGGGAAGGAAAGACCGCGGTGTAAAGCAAGCACCTTACTACGTGGTCACCTTCACGAACATGCCGAGTATTCTTATTGAATTGGGATTCCTTTCCAACCACAAAGAAGAAGATTACCTGCAAGGCAAGGCTGCCAAGGAAGAATTGAGCTCGGCTGTGTATCGCGCGTTCGTAGATTACCAAAGTAAACTTTTCAACATTCAACCTGCAAATTCCCCTGCTGCTTCCGTTATTATTGAGCAACCAGCGAAGCTCAATGCCTTTGAAGGACTTATATGGGACGAGATTCCTACAGAAGAAGTGGTTTATAAAGTGCAGATATTAAGTTCCGCTGTTCCTCTTCAAAAAAAATCAAAGCAATTTAAAGGTTTAGAAAGATTTGAGGAATACCTTAGCAACGGCGCACATAAGTACCTGGCTGGAAGTACCCGAAGTTTAGACGACGCCAAGAAGAATCAAAAAATTCTTCGCGATGCTGGTTTCAGCGGAGCATTCGTTGTCGCCTTCGAAAACGGTATTCGAATCAGTAACGAAGAAGCCCTTAAAAAAATTCAGAAATGAGCGGTAAAAAAGC
>CANKYR010000140.1 GCA_947488195.1 Flavobacteriales bacterium | reverse complement strand
TCGAATATGCTCAGCGCAATAACGTTTGAACATTTGCATCAATAATATGAGTTTACGAACTTATCTAGTGGGGCTGCTTTTGGCAGCCTCACTTTCAACATACGCTTGTGATGGATGCGGAGGCGGTGCATCTGGAAATTTCCAAGGAGTCATTCCTTTGTTCGGACAAAATCAATTCGCCTTCCGGGTGAATGCCTTTTCTTCCATTCATCCGACTGCTGCCTACAGCAGTCCTCTACCCTCTAGCATTGTTCTCGAAGATCATTTCCTTCAACATGAATTTACCTTCAGAAAATTCAGTTCTAAAAAGATGATTTATTCCGCGAGTGTCCCGCTTGGAATCAACACACGCGTTGAAACGGCTAGAACAACTCAAATCAAAGGGATTGGCGACATTCAACTCGGAGCTGCTCGTATCTTAATTAACACTTCCGACAGTTCATTTCGAACAGTAAAACACATACTTACTATTGGAATGGGCGTAGCCCTCCCAACCGGAAAATACATGCAACGCGACGAAACAATGCTCAGATTGCCTGCGAATTTCCAATTAGGCAAAGGAGCGTATGCCTGCAATTTCAATTTGTATTACGTATTGCGCAGAAAAAATCTAGGACTTGCATTGAATGCGCAAGAGCGTTTTTATTCTGAAAATGAATTGAGCTATCAATTTGGAAATTCAACTTCAACTTACGCTGTTGTTTTTTATAGATGGAATCTCGAGTCGCAGCGACTGACCTTGCTGCCTCAATTAGGATTTGGATTCGAAAATCAGAAGCAAGATTTTTCATATGGCGTTGCTGAAGTTTCAACTGGAGGAAATCAAACTTGGGCGAATTTCGCTATTGATGCATACCATGGCAGATGGGCTTATGGGGTTAATTTCCAACAAAAAAATCACTCAAACATTCCAGCAGGTGCGGCCGATAGCTTTGCTCGCTATGGCGTTCAGGTAACGTATAAATTGGGAAACAAGAAATAAAAGTCATTTCTTATTTAGAATCGTTTTACTTAATATATATTCGCGGCATGATTCGATTAATCATTGCCGATAACAGTCAGATAGTCCAAACAGGACTGCATTCTATTTTTTCCAATTACGAAAACATCGAAATCATTGGCGATGCAGCTAGTGAAGCGAAATTGACAGACCTGCTCGTTTCATTCGAGGCAGATATTCTATTGATCGATTTTACAGCACCTGGATTTTCTGTTGACTCCGTGCGTCAATCTTTACGACTTCAACCTAAACTAAAGATTGTTGCGTTAACTGCGGATCAAAGTGGGGCAACCATCGTGAATGCCTTGCGTGCTGGAGTAACAAGCTACATACGTAAGGATTGCGATGTAAATGAAATTCTTGATTCCGTGCGTGAAACTGCGGCAGGTAGTGTCTTCTTTTGCGGAAATATTGTAGACCGCATTCGCAAAGAAGCCATTGATGTGGAAGACTTAGCCGTTTCCACCTATGATTGCGAGCCTACAACCATAAGCAACAGAGAAAATGAAGTAATCACGCTTATTGCTGAAGGCTATACCAACGTAGAGATTGCAGAAAAGCTATTCCTTTCCACCCACACTGTGAACACCCATAGAAAGAACATCATGCAGAAACTAGGGGTGAACAATACTGCGGCTATTGTTATGTATGCCGTGAAGAAAGAATTGGTTAGTCCGAATAAATTTCTGTTCGCGCCATCTGCGAATGCTTAAAGTCTAAAGAAATGTGTTATTTTTGGTTTCCTGTTTTTTAGGGAATCAATCAACACGCTCAATGATAGCAACACAAAAACCGATTGAGATTCGAAAAGTAGCCGAAAGCCGAATTCACCAAGTCAATTGGGAAAACCTCGGTTTCGGTCAAGTTTTTTCGGATCACATGTTAGTTATGGAATACCACAATGGGGAATGGGGCGCGCCTGTTATTCAACCGTATGGCCCCCTGCATTTTTCTCCTGCTATTAGCTCTTTACACTACGGCCAAGCCATTTTTGAAGGCATGAAGGCATTTCGTAATACCGATAATGAAGTCTTTATTTTTCGTCCAGAAGAAAATGCCAAACGCATGAACCACAGCGCCGAGCGCTTGTGTATGCCTACCCTACCAGAAGATGTTTTTGTTCACTGCGTTGAACAACTTATTTCATTGGACCGCAACTGGGTTCCTACCCTCGACGGTGAGGCCTTGTATATACGCCCGCATATGTTCGCGATTGACGAGTACGTGGGTGTAAAGCCTAGTGATAGCTACATGTTCGTGGTTTTCACCAGTCCAGTTGGAAGTTATTACACTTCCGAATTGAGGGTGAAAATTGAACACCATTACTCACGCGCCTCACACGGCGGCACCGGCTCTGCGAAAGCGGCTGGAAATTATGCAGCAGCTCTTCTTCCAACGAAAAAGGCACAAGCTGAAGGCTACCATCAATTGTTGTGGACCGACGCTGAAAGTCATGAGTATCTTGAAGAAAGTGGCACCATGAACGTTATGTTTCGTAAGGGAAACACCATTATGACTCCTCAACTTTCAGATTCTATTTTAAATGGAATTACACGCGACTCTATTCTTCAAGTCGCTCGAGACTGGGGATATGAAGTGGCTGAAAAGCGAATAGCTGTTGCCGAACTAATTGAAGGCCTTCGCAGCGGCGAAATCAACGAGGCCTTTGGGGCAGGAACTGCCGCTACCATTGCACCAATTCGCACGATTTGCCTAGACGGAGAAGATTTTAATTTGAATGAATATTCAACTTGGGAATTTGCTCCTAAAGTAGCTTTATACCTCGACCGTGTGAAACGCGGAAGAGAAATCGATACGCACAACTGGAACCACGTGGTGTAATTACTCCGCGTATAAGTACCAATTGTTTCGACTTTCAAAAGGACGGTAGAGGTAATACACTCTACCGTTTTTTATTTGCGGATTGCGAATATGCCTCCAATACAGGTTTTTCTCCAGGACAAGATTTCCGTCTTCCTTCAAAACATACAACATAGATTCGCCCGTTCGAAGTTGGGTAAAGCAAACTACTTCCTTCGTTTCAGGATCGTATTGCACATTGAGAATTTTTTCTTTAACAGGTAAGTTGGAAAGGTTTCTTTCTCCAAGCATATTTACTCGATTTATAAATTCACCTTCTGCGTTTACATTCAAGACTTGCCCTTGCGAAATGTTGAAAATAGACCAGCTTTTTTCCAATTGAACAATCTTGGCGACAGGGTCTCTATAAAACAGACTTTCTTTGAACCGCGTCATTTGCCCGGCTACAATCTCCTTGGGCACTCCGTAATCCAATTCATATTGATAAGCAATGCGCTTCGCTCTGCCGTCCATGTACTTATATTCCGACTTGAATAGTTCCATGGTTATGGAGTCTGCAACGTGCTCCAGCTCTATGGGATCGTTGCTGTCTTTTTTCAATAGATAAAAACTGAATTCGGGATATTCTTCCGTGAAGGTGTGAAAGACAATGTTCGAGTTTAGAAATCCGCAAATGGGCTCGAACTCCTGTCTGAAAGATTGATAGCTTAATTTATCCAGATGCAAGAACGGTTCAGATTGAAGTTGGAAAACGGAATTTTCTGTTAAAACAAAACATGCACCAGTAGGCGCTAAATGAAAGCGTTCAGCAGGTTCGTTAATGTGAAACGAGCTAATTATTTTCCCGAAAGAATCGACCTGAGCAATCCACGCGTCTTCCCATAAGTCGCGTTTTTCGCTTGCAGGCTTAAACAATTTTTCATGTTCATAGAGCAGCATGGTGAGCTTGCCGTTCCACCAAACAAAATCGCCTACAGAATATTTAATACTTCCGAAAATGCTATC
>CANKYR010000139.1 GCA_947488195.1 Flavobacteriales bacterium | reverse complement strand
TATTTTTGTCTTGTCCGCAAGGACCAAAAATAGATTTACCACATGGGAAGAATGTTTGAAAAGCGCAAGCACAAGATGTTTGCGCGCTACGACCGTATGGCGAAAGCTTTTACGCGAATAGGAAAAGAAATTGCAATGGCCGTTAAGGCCGGTGGGCCAGACCCCTCTTACAACCCACGTTTGCGTCAATGTGTAGCAAATGCGAAAGGTGTAAACATGCCGAAAGATCGCGTGGATGCCGCAATCAAAAGAGCTTCTAGTAAAGATGCAAGCAACTATGAAGAGGTAGTTTACGAAGGATATGGTCCTTATGGAATTCCAATCTTGGTTGAAACAGCTACCGATAACCCTACAAGAACTGTCGCGAACATTCGATTGTATTTCAACAGAAGCGGTGGACTCATGGGAAACAGCGGATCATTGTCTTTCATTTTTGAGCGCAAAGGCGTCTTCAGATTGGCTATGGATCAAATTCCATCTTGGGAAGAATTGGAATTGGAATTGATTGATCACGGGCTTGATAGTTCGGAACAGGAGGAGAATGAAATGGTTGTTTATACGGCGTTTTCAGATTTCGGGAACATGCAAAAGGCATTGGAAGATCGTGGAATAATTCCGAATAAGTCTAGTCTTGAACGCATTCCGAATACCTACGCGGAGATAACTGAAGAGCAAACCGATGAGATTCTTGAATTGATCGAAAAGATTGAGGAGGACGAAGATGTTCAAGCAGTCTATCACAATTTGAAATAATGAAAAAAGTAATTTTCTTGTTATCTGTTATTGCCGTTTTTTCGGCATGTACGAAAGATCCGGGCACCGGAGGGGCTGGAACTATTTCCGGAACTATATTGAAAGAGTTTCGTGTGGTTCTAACCAATCCTTCTACGGCAATTTACACAGTGCCTGCAGCAGATGTGGAAGTTTACATTGTCTACGGTGAACACCTTTCTCCAGACGACAAAGTGATGTCTGATTATGAAGGAAATTTCGAATTCAGAAACCTTCGCAAAGGAAAATACACCGTGTATACCTACAGTAGAGACACAACGGGACAAAATCCGCCGACTACAGATCCAATGAAAATGGTTGTGTTGAAAGAGGTTGAACTCACAGACAATGACGACCATGCGGTTGTTTCAGATTTAACCATCTATGACACGCCATAATAACGCGTTACTTTTTTTTGTTCTTCTAGCTTCGTTTGTTTCTGCGCAGAATGTCAACGATGCAGGAATGTGGAATGCCTTCTCTTTTTCGAGTGATATCAAAGATTTAACTCCTTGGAAGGATCCGAAAATTTTTAAAGATTGGTCTTTACACATTAACCCTGAAATTCGATTTAATGAAAACGTCTCTCAGGTGAGTAACGTTTTTTCTGATTTCGGAACCGATAAAAAATGGAGTAAGTACCTCACAACTTCTTTGGAATATCGCGTAGGCGCCAGGCGAGAAGAAGATTGGTTCAATGTTAGAAAGAGATGGTCATTGGGAGCGCAACTGAGTTACCCTTTCAAAAATTTTAAATTGTCCTCAACAACTCGCTGTCAAATTTCTCGCGCTATTACCTCAGAGATTGACATCAAATCCATTTGGCGAGAAAAAATAAGCCTAGAGTTTTCCAAGTGGGAGAAATTGGCATTTCAAGTCAGCCATGAGTTGTTCTTCCTCCCTATTACATTGGAAAATTCGAATTGGAGAAGTCAAGTATCTTTAAAGTATAAGTTAGATAAGTCTAACGCCATATCTGTCGGGTATTTGGTGCAGCGCGATCTTTCGAATGCCGATATGGATTTTGTGATTCTCACGGGATACAAGTGGGAATTCAATAGAAAGAGTAAAAAGGCGGAAGAAATTTCTAATTAAATCAGACTTTGCTTTAAGAATAGCCTTTAGATTTCTTAACTTGGTATCAATAAACAAATCCATGAAAAATTTCACCCTTTTTTTAGTGTGTATTGTGCTTTTTCAATTTGCAAGCGCACAGGAAGGTACTACATGTGACAATCCTATTCCACTGACTGTTGTTGGTGATTATGTAGGTACGTATGAAGACACTTGGTTTACTTACATTCCCTTAGAATCTGGCATTACCGAATTCTCAACTTGCGGAACCAACAGCTGCGATACCAAGATTTGGATATATGAATCGTGTGTCGCCACTCCAACAGAGTTTGCAGAGGGCACGTATGCTTATAACGACGATTTCTGCGGCCTTCAAGCGCATGTCGAGGTAAATCTCACTGCCGGAACAATTTATTTTGTAAGAATTGGTGATTATTTCGCAGATTGCACGGATTCAGTAAACTTTAATATTACATATATCGGACAAATTGTCGGATGTACAAATCCTACAGCTTGTAATTTTAATCCAATGGCTACTGAAGACGACGGTTCATGTGTCTTTTTTCCAAGTGAACTTTGCTCGCAACCCGATTTGAGATTTGATAGTTTGGCGCTGGTGAATTCGTTATATATCAGTCAGATTGGTGCAGCTGAGTGCGATGTTCAAGAAGGTTGTGTTACAGGTTATGGGAACAGATGGATTATTGGATTTAGTTCGAAAATAGACAACATAGGACAAGCCGATTATTACATTGGCAACCCTTCTGCTAACCCAGAAATGTTTAGCGTAGTTAATTGCCATGGGCATACGCATTATGAGGGATATGGAGATTATCGTCTAATGGATGAAAATGGCGATCTCGTGCCAGTCGGACATAAAAATGGATTTTGCGTAATGGATTTGTGTGGCTTTGGTCAATACAATTGTTCTGATATGGGAATTTCTTCAGGATGCTATGACATTTATGGAGCAGGAACGCAGTGTCAATGGCTAGACATTACAGGAATTCCAGCAGGCCAATACCGATTCATGGCATTGGTAAATCCATTTTATCTTCCAGATGCACTCGGAAGATATGAGAGCAACACGGAGAACAACGCGGTTTCTGTTTGTATGGAAATTTTTTGGAACGCTGGAGTTCCAACATTTCAATTGCTTACAGACTGCCCTGTATTTTTAGATTGCGCTGGAAATATTAATGGCTCAGCAGAATTGGATTGCAATGGCGTGTGCAATGGGCCTTCGATTTTCGGTGATGTTAATCCAGACAACGATTTAAACACATCAGATGTTAGTGTCTACATGGGAATTTTATCGCAAGAGAATATTACTGCGACAACGTGCAATGACCTAAATGCGAACGGTGAAATTTCTGTCTACGATATATACTTAGCAGAGTGGTGCATGAACGGCGGAAACGGCGGTTCTACCATTACGAATGCATGTGATTTCCCGAGAAATATTGTGAATGTGAATACTTCAGCGGGTCTTTCAATCTCGAATTTTAATGCTACTGAGGGATATATAGATATTGAATTGATGAGTGCAGTAGATGATGTAACCGCGTATCAATTTGAAATTTCGGGTGCAGACGTAATAGGTGTTACAAGTATGGTTGATGCTACTGTTTTCAGTTGTGAAACTGGATTCAACACCTTTACGGAATCTGTTTTCGCTGTCTCCAATATTTACGGAAATAAAATCGAGAACAGTCTTGCTCCCACAAGTTTGTGCCGTGTTTACCTCGAGAATTATATGAATAATGAAATTTGTATAGATGAAGTTGTAGATGTCGTTAATAATAATGCGGAAAGAATACCTTCATACACATACGGTTCGTGCGTTCAGGGGATAAATGTATCTGAACTCACTAATCTTCTCACGACATCAACGGAAGTATTTCCGAATCCAGCATCGAATGAAATTCGTTTGCGAGTTAACGCATTGGCAGAGGGTACAACTCATGTTGCTATTCAAGATGCAACAGGAAGAACCATTAAGATTATTTCTGCTTTAAGTCTGAATGTTTGGAATACACTTGAAGTTTCTGACCTTTCTGCAGGAGTTT
>CANKYR010000138.1 GCA_947488195.1 Flavobacteriales bacterium | reverse complement strand
AAGGTGGAGGGTTTTTGCTACCATAATGAAGGGCTAAGTTACGGAATGTGGAAGCAAGAATGTCTGCGACGAATGTTCTCTGAACGAATGCCTCCGGCGAATGTCTTCGACTGATTTAATTATGCAGTAGGAATTATGAAATAGGAATTACGAAGTAGGAATAAAACCGAAGGTTTTCCAATAACGCAGTTAAAGGTTCCAATTACGAAGTAGGAATAAAACCGAAGGTTTTCCCATTACGTAGTTCCCCGATTCTTTGTCGTTCTTCGGCATGCAGCGAAGGAACTTGCATTACCATAATTTAATGTTATGTATAATACATAACTACTAATTTTTGATTTATGTTTGTCTAACCTTAAAAATTTAATGCAATTCTTTCCTGAAAAATAAATTAAAACTGTATGAAAACAACCAGACTTTCAATCTTCCCTTCTCTTAACTCTTGAAGATAATTCCTCCCGATAGCTATCGGGATTCATAATTTGAACTTCGTTGTTAAATCTTATGTATTTGCTGGGGTATGCCGCCGGTCCCTGATTATCACACCGGCGGTTTTGTTTTTTATGGCCTTCTTCCTATTTCAACAAATCCTTAGATTTCAAACTTTGCAACACAGTCATTTGCTGAATAGCTAGTTGGTTTAGTTTAACAAGCCTTTCTGATTGCGGTACTTTGTCTTGAATGAGTAAAGAATTAATATTCTCTAGATTCGATAAACAAATAAGCTCATTCATACTGGCATAGTCGCGCATGTTGCCCTGAAGGTTCGGATTTCGATCTCTCCATTCTCGCGCTGTAATGCCAAATAATGCAACATTCAATAAATCAGCTTCATTAGCGTAAATGGTATTAACCTGTTCCTTGCTAATCAATTTTGGGACAATAAAGTCTTTGATTGCTTGAGTGTGAATGTGATAATTCACTTTGGCTAATTCTCGTTTAACGGACCAACTAAGATGCTTGTTCTCTTCTTGTTTTAATCGTTGAAATTCTTGGATTAAATAAATTTGAAACTCGGGACTTAACCACATAGCAAAATGAAATGCAATGTCTTTGTGAGCGTATGTTCCGCCATATCGTCCAGATTTTACAACTAATCCCATAGCTAATGTGCGCCTTATCCACTGGCCAACGGACATTGTAAATCTGTTTACACCTGATTCCTTTTCAATTACCCCGAATTCGGGGTAATTAAAACTGTTGTTATGAATTTTTTCCCAAATCGATAAATATTCAAGTGTGTTCTTATTCGTTATCCACTTACTAATTAAACTGCTTCCCTCCTTAAAACCAGAAGAAATATCGGTTAATGAAATGAAATCAATTTCGTTGAATTGAATTATTGAAATTTCTGTTGCGTTAACGCTAATCTTTGCCATTTCTTTTAGGCACAAATCTCAAAGAATTTTTTAGCATAAACACCAATTTTTATATGCAGGTTATATGCTGTTTATTCATCACCAGAGGTGATCAATCTGACTTTGTCAGATCAATTGCTACGCAATCAATCACCTGCGGTGATCAATCCAAAGGATTAATCGGAACGATTGATCGCGAAGCGATTGATTCGAAGAATTGATCACGAAGTGATTGATCTGCAAGATTGAACCGAAGAATTTCCAATCTATATTAGCAAGATGAGAAACATCCGAATAGTACCGCCTGCAACTCTTACAGGCATTCGCTTGAAACACCTCAAAGACGCAGCGTGCGGTGTGCCCGCTATTACTTCAACCATTAAACACATTGCCGATGAAATGGGAATGATCAAAGGTTGGAAACTGCTGCAAAAATTAAATCAAAAAGATGGTATCGACTGCCCAGGATGCGCTTGGCCAGATCCTACACATAGATCGAAACTCGGAGAATACTGCGAGAACGGTGCAAAGGCCATTGCCGAAGAGGCCACCGAAAAGCGATGCACTCCCGATTTCTTCGCGCAACACACCGTGGAAGAAATGAGCGATTGGAGCGATTACATCATCGGAAAAAGCGGACGCATAACCAACCCCATGTTCCTTGAAAAAGGAAGCAGCAAATACAAAGCAGTTTCATGGGATTTTGCGCTCAGTCGCATCGCGCAAGAACTCGACAATTGCACAACACCCGACGAAGCGGTATTCTATACTTCAGGAAGAACAGGAAACGAGGCCGCTTTTTTATATCAACTCTTCGTTCGGAAATTCGGAACCAACAACCTTCCCGATTGCAGTAACCTGTGTCATGAGAGTTCTGGAACTGCACTCATTGAATCGCTCGGAATAGGCAAGGGGACAGTGAAACTCGAAGACCTCTATATCGCAGATGCCATTTTGGTAATCGGACAAAACCCCGGAACCAATCATCCGCGCATGATGGCGGCGCTTTCCAAGTGCAAAGGAAACGGAGGGAAGATTATACACATTAATCCACTTCCGGAAGTGGGCACAACGAAGTTCATAGATCCACAAAGCCCAGTAGAAATTCTAAAGGGAGGAACACAACTCGCCGATCATTTTCTGCAAGTGCGCGTAGGCGGAGATCATGCATTATTCAAAATGATCGGACATTACCTGAAGACACTTGAACAAGAAGTAGGAGGGGTGCTCGATCAGAATTTCGTTGAAGAAAAAACAGAAGGATTTATCAATTACTGGAACAGCCTCGACGAAGTAAATCTTGACGAGTGTTCTGAAATCAGCGGCATATCAAAAGCGCAAGCTTTCGAAATTGCGGAGCTTATTTCCAAAAAGAAAAATATTATTTCATGCTGGGCCATGGGACTGACCCAACAGAAAAAAGCCGTGGCTATTATTCAAGAGGTGGTGAACATTCACTTGGTTTTAGGTGCAGTTGGAAAGCCGGGCGCAGGTCTTTGTCCCGTTCGCGGACACTCGAATGTTCAGGGAGATCGCACCATGGGTATTTACGAAAAACCGGGCGAGCCATTTCTACTCGCGCTTGACAGACGCTACAACTTTACCACACCGCGACATCACGGTTACGATGCCGTAGAAGCCATTGACGCCATGTCGGAAGACAAGGTGAAGATATTTATTGGCATGGGTGGAAACTTCGTTTCAGCAACGCCCGACAGCGTCTTCACCGGAAAGGCCATGCAGCGCGTTCCATTAACCGTTCACATTTCAACCAAACTGAATCGCTCACACTTGGTAACCGGAGAAGAGGCACTCATTCTTCCGTGCCTAGGAAGAACGGAAATAGACTTGCAAGAAGGAGGAGAACAATTCGTGACCGTAGAAAATTCCATGGGAATCGTACATCGCTCACGCGGAAGCGTTACCCCCGCTTCTGAACTCTGCATGAGCGAGCCTGCAATCGTTTGCGAAATCGGAAACGCATGCAAAAAGACTTCTGAATTGCCTTGGAAAAAGTGGAGAGGCAATTACGATTTCATTCGTGAAGAAATTGAAGCCACCATTCCAGGTTTCGATAATTACAACAAACGTGTTCGTGGCGTCGACGGATTCTATCTTCCGAACGGTCCGCGCGAAGGCAAGTTCACCACACCTTCAGGAAAGGCACAGTTCAGAACAGAGCCACTTCAACACATAGAAGTTCCAACCGGACATTACGTCTTAATGACCATTCGCACACACGATCAGTTCAACACAACGGTATACGGACTAGACGATCGCTACCGCGGAGTAGAAAATGAACGTCGCGTGGTGATGATGAATGAAGAGGATATTCTTGCTGCCGGACTTCAACACAAAGAATTGGTTAACATAATTTCTGTGCACGAAGGAGTAGAGCGAAAAGCCATTAAGTTTCACATTATTCCTTACGACATTCCGAAAGGGTGCGTGGGAACTTATTTCCCGGAAACGAATTGCTTGGTTCCGTTGCACCACACAGCTGAACGAAGCAATACACCCATCAGCAAATTCTTAATTGTTCGTTTCGAAAAATACAACGGAGAGGAAGGATGATTTCAAAAGTGTTGTGG
>CANKYR010000137.1 GCA_947488195.1 Flavobacteriales bacterium | reverse complement strand
AAAGGCTCTAAAATTCAACAAGAGCAACAAGAGCAAACGCTTAAAGATATTCATGACCTTAGGTGATTTATACTTTGCGCAAAAGGAATATCCTGAAGCGCAAGTGAACTACGACAGTGCCTACCATAATTTGGCAACCAGTCACGTTCGCTACAAGGAGGTCAAGGGACGCGCACTTAGTTTGAACGAATTGGTGGGTTACTTGAACACGATTTCAGAGAACGACAGCTTGATTTCTTTGTGCCAAAAACCAACTTCTGAAATTGAGAAAACGTTGATAGCCGTGCGCGAGCAATTGCAAGCAGAGATGGCTGAATTGAGAGATAAGGATGAGGCTGATCGTTTGGCAGCCTTGAAGGGTGAAGAGATTAACGGCACCTTTTGGATTTACAATCAAGATTTATTGAAGCGAGGCAAAAACATTTTTGACGACACTTGGTCTGGTCGTCCACTGAAGGATAATTGGCGCAACCAAAGCTTGTTGGTTATGATGATCGGCGAGAAAGATGAGAGCATTGTGGAAGCCGCAGTCTTGGACAGCGCTGAATCAGAAGACCCGAAGTATAAAATACCAAGCATTGATGAGCTTCGTGCGAAGCTGCCTTGCGGGAATAGCGAGGCTATTGCTGAAATGAAAGGTGACTTAGCGGAAGCCTATTATTTATCGGGTTTGCTCTACAAGGAGAAATTGGAGGACATGGACAATGCAATGTCTGCATGGGAAAAGATGATTTCCAAATGTGAAGAAGGGGGGTTTCATCCTATGGCCTATTACCAGTTATTCCGAGGTTGGCTGGCGAATGAAAAGGAAGAAGGCTACACGCAAAATCCATTTTGTTCGACATGTAGTTCGGTGTTTTGGGGCAACCAAATCAAATCGAAATACCCTAATTCAGATTGGGCATTGCTGGTAGATGATCCCAACTACATGAACGCAGAACAAATGCGGAAAGAGCAGGAGGAGAAGAACTATACGAAGGCGTACAATCAATATGTGACGAATCACCCGTATGACGCTGTGACCACTTGTACCAATGCTATTGCGGACCGTCCTACCAACCATTTGATCTGCCAGTATCACATGCTGAAGGCTACCTGCTTGGGAAAAACAGAAGTTACATTCGGGGTTAGAGAGAATTGCGAGGCTGAGTTGGAGGCCGTGGTTGCTGGGTGTCCGAACACAGAAATGGCTACTCAGGCAGCTGAAATGTTAAAGCAACTGACCTCAGGCGGATCACCGAAACCAACCAACGCATCAACTGCTTCGAATTACATTAAGGCAGACCAATCGGAGCACTATGTGGTATCGGTTGCAGATTTGAAAACAGTAAAACTGAATCAAGCAAAGGCTGCGGTTGCAGATTTCACTAAGACCTATTTTTCAGGGTTCGATTATAAAGTGAGCAATACCATGTTCAATGCAGATCAGACCTTCATTTTAGTAAAGTCATTCGCTAATTTGAAAGATGCGCAAGATTATTTTACTACTTTTGTTACAGATAACGATTTAATAACACAATTAAGTCTTACTCAAAATGACAAATTCATTATTACCAAACAGAATTATCTCGAATTATTCCGCTCTAAAGACTACCAAGGTTATTTAGAGTTTTTTACTAAAAACTATTGAACTATGCTATCAAAAGGAAACACATCTGCAAGACCTTCAGAATCAGCTTCTGAGAATGCCATCAACAGAATCGTTGAAGGAACTATTATAGAAGGAGAAATCCGCTGCGAAAGCAATATTCGTATCGACGGCGTTTTCACAGGAAATATTGGAACCAAAGGACGATTGGTAATCGGTCCAACAGGAAGAATTGATGGAAATGTGATCTGTCAGAATGCAGAAATTGAAGGTTTTTTAAAGGGTAAATTAAACGTTCAACAGTTGCTTTCTTTGAAAAGTACAGCTCGTGTTGAGGGAGATATCTTCACTGACAAGTTAGCTATTGAGCCAGGTGCTGCATTTTCTGGAGCGTGTTCAATGGGACAAAAGCAAAAGGAGGCTCCTAAGGTTGAAAATCCGGGATCGCCCATAGCTCCAACTACCCTAATTTCAAAATAATTCGCATTAATCCTTCCATACTAAAATACTCTTCTTTGGCCACACAAATGGCATTAACCATTGGTTTGGGTGTTTGGGGAGGAAGGAAATTAGATGTTTATTGTCAAAATGAAAAACCAATATTAACATTGGTTTTTTCTATTTTAGGTCTTGCAGTGTCGTTGTATGTCGTCATTAGAAGTGTATCAAAAAAATGAATCGATTTATTTTCCCTAACGTTGTTTTTGCACTCGTGTGCATGAGCGCTATTTATTTTTCCAGTTTGAAATGGAACATGCCATTTGTTTTTGAGGTGGTGCCTGTTTTATTCGTTGTGTTGAATGTTTTGCTTTACAAGTGGGTTCAAGCCGCTGTTGCAAAGTCACCTGCGAAATTTGTTAATGCCTTTATGACAGCCATAACGTTGAAATTGCTCTTTACAGCTTCTGTTGTTGGGGTGTTAATTGTGATTTTTCCTGCATCGAAAGCAATGCTAGCTTTGGGTACATTTTTTATATACGCTGGCGCTACTTTTATCTTTTCGAGAGCTCTTTTGAAGATTAAATGAAAAACAGAAAAGTTTTTGAAGAAATAATTTCGTTTCTGCAATGTGTTGCTTACTTTTGCACCGCCAAAAACGGGTTAGTGATGGTGAGACTGTATCAATTTCTTTTTATAATAGGATTCATTGGAATGACTTCAGTTGCCTTTGCGCAGCATGAGGGCCATGCCATAGAGTCAGTTGCTCAAACCGAAACTTTAGCGCATGCGGCTGAGGATTCAACTCTAGCAAAAGAAGAATTCAAAATTGGTGAAATGATTATGCATCACATTACAGATGCTCATCAAATTCACTTGGGTGGAAGTTTGTACATTCCTCTTCCTGTTATCATTTTACACGAAGGGCATTTCGATATTTTCTCTTCAAGTAATTTTTACTCAGTAAACGATCACGGTGAATTAGATTACCACGATTACAAAGGATATCGCAGTCATCACGAAATGATTGAATTCGTTGGTGAAAATGCACCTCACGATGCACACGGACACAAGGTTATGGATTTTTCAATTACCAAATCGGTATTTGGAATGTTGCTAATCATTGGGTTAATGATATTCCTTTTCGGATCTATTGCAAAGAAGTACAAGAAAAATGGAAGAACAGCACCAACGGGTATTCAGAATGCTTTGGAGCCTTTCATTATATTCATAAGAGACGATATTGCTACTCCGGCCTTAGGAAAGAAAAAGGCTGAGAAGTATGTGCCATTTTTATTGACTTCATTCTTCTTTATTTGGATGTGTAATATGTTAGGAATGATTCCTTTTCTTGGAGGATTCAATATTACAGGAACACTAAGCATTACGTTAGTATTGGCAGGATTGGTTTTCCTTATTACCAGTTTTTCAGGGAACAAACATTATTGGGGTCATATTTTCTGGCCTCCGGGAGTTCCGGCTTTCGTTAAAGTTATTTTGGTTCCGATTGAAATAATGAGTGTATTCATTAAGCCAACGGTGTTAATGATTCGTTTGACGGCGAACATTACTGCTGGTCACATTATCATTTTATCATTTGTTGGATTGGCCTTGATGTTCGGACAGGATAGTGTTGCAGCAGGATATGGTGTTGGAGTTGGATCTGTCTTGTTTATGATTTTCATGTATTGCTTGGAACTCTTAGTTGCATTCCTTCAGGCCTATGTATTTACTTTACTAGCGGCCTTATATTTCGGAGAAGCAAATCAAGAACATCATCACGAGCATGAACATGCTGAACCTCATGCACATTAATTCGTAAATTTTAACTCAAAAATCAAATAACATGGAATTTTTAAATCTTTTAATGACAGCAGAAGTTGGACAAGGTCTTGCTGGTATTGGAGCAGGTATAGCTGCTATTGGTGCAGGTATCGGTGTAGGTCGCATTGGCGGTT
>CANKYR010000136.1 GCA_947488195.1 Flavobacteriales bacterium | reverse complement strand
AAAAGCAACGATGCAATTGTTGAATTACGGTGCAGGAAGTTCACTCTTCAATGCCTTGAATTATGCGGCTACGAAAGTAGATGTTGCCGTTCTTCCGCTCTTTTCGAAGGGCACCGCGCTTTTTCCTAATACAGTTTCTTTGAATCAGGCAGGCATGTACGAAAGAGGCGCTTATGTAGCGTCACTTCCAATTACCATTATGGCGAAACTGAGCGACAGCGTGTTGTTCAGCGGCATGTCGAAATTGCAAGAAGAGACCGAACGATTGAAGCGGGTAGTGTTAGCAGCAACCAATGTGCTAAGCATTTTAATTTTCCCACTTGCCTGTTTCGTGTTTGTTTTTAGTGAAGACATTCTTCGTGTTTATTTAGGAAGCAACTACATGGGTGCAGCTCATCTCTTGCAATGGTTGTTTGTGGCCGTTATTTTTAGAACACTTACTCGTCCAATCGATTCTTTGCTTCGCGCAAAAGGAGAAGTGTATAAGGGCAGTTGGATTAAGGGGATTTACCTGATTCTAATGTTTATAGGTGTAATGGTAGCAGCTCGTTTTTCGGTGGAAGCCGTTGCGATTTCTATAGCTGTAACGACAGGAATTCATTACCTCATGATGATTTCTTTTGCGCATAACATTGCTGATATTCCTTTGAAGGAACAACTGGCGTCTTTGGTTCCAGGTTCGCGTATTGGAGCCATGACTTTGCTTGCAGCTTACCTTGCGAAATACATGGCCGTACGTTCGCACATCGACGGAATTTGGTTGTTACTCTTTGCTATATTTTGTGTTGTGGTAGGTGGATGTATTTTGGTGTACATTCGCCCGCAATGGTTGGGAGAGAGAAGCGTTAATCCGCTATTTATTGTCCCAGAAAGATTTCGGAAATTTCCGTTTTTAAATAGAATTTATAAGGCGTTCGATGAAGAGTAGAGTTGTTGTTTTTTTGATATTTTTTGGGCTTAGCGCAATGAGTGGTTTTGCTCAGAGCAGGCTCATTGTTTCAGCGCCTGACAGTTTGTCTTTTCTGCTTTTTGTAGATAATAATCAAATAAATACAGCTCCTGTTTCTGCCATTCATTTATCTAAACTAAATGTTGGAAAGCACAACATTAAAGTGGTTGTACAAGCGCAAGAATCGGTGTTAAGTCTGACTACTAAAAATTTAATTTCCCACAGTCTGAGTGTCTCTGTAGTGAACAGTAAACTCGAGTTGTTGATATCGGGAGAGTTGAAAATTCAAGCGAAGTCTTTTCAGAATTGGAAGAACGGTTCGCTGCCGAGTTTGGTGAAAGATTCTGTTTATGTTGGGAAAAAAGGATGTGAAAAACCGGCCATGGCTTCGAAGGTAGATTCAATAGTTTCGAATCTGAAATCTAAATCTTTTGATACCGAACGAAAGATGTTAGCGCGCATGCAATTGGAGGCTGATTGTTTTTTGGTGAAAGACATTGTGAAGATTATTTCCACCATAGAATTGGAAGAAAATCGAATGGACTGCATTGTGTCTTCGCTAAGTCAGGTATACGATATAGAGCTAATCAATGAATTGCTTGAATTGGTTATTCTTGAACGAAACAAAGAGGCTATTCAACAGAAAATTTCACAATTACAAAATCAGTAAGAAACATTTAAGGATTACATTTGAAACATGAAAAAAGTACACAATTTTAGCGCAGGTCCTTGCATTTTACCCTCATCTGTTATTGAAGGTTCGGCAGATGCTATTCGTGAATTCGACGGCATGGGATTGTCGTTGATTGAAATTTCGCATAGAAGTAAAAACTTCGAACGTGTGATGGATGAAGCGCGTCAATTGGTGAAAGATATTTTGAATCTCGATGATCGCTATGAAGTTCTTTTTCTTCAAGGCGGAGCAACACTCGGGTTCTACATGGTTCCTTTGAATATTTTGAAGGAGGGTGGAAAGGCAGCTTACACGAACACTGGTGTTTGGGCGAGTGGTGCCATTAAAGAAGCGAAGTTGGTTGGAGACATTGATGTGGTGACAGACAGTTCAGCGTCGAACCACAATCACATTCCTGAACTGCCTTCGGTAGATGGATATGATTATTTCCACTACACTTCCAACAACACCATTTTCGGAACGCAATATCAGTATACGCCGAAAGTGAATGTGCCGTTAGTATGCGACATGAGTTCAGATATTTTCTCGAAGGAATTCAACGCTAATGATTTCTCGTTGATCTACGCAGGTGCGCAGAAGAACATGGGTCCAGCTGGAGCTACCCTTTACATCATTGATAAAGAAATGTTAGGTAAGACCGGAAGAAAAATTCCTACGTACTTAGACCTCGCTTCTCATATTTCGAAGGACAGTATGGCGAACACACCTCCAGTGTTTTCAGTTTACGCAAGCATGTTAATGCTTCGTTGGATCAAAGAAAACGGTGGATTGAAAGGAATGGAAATTCACAACCGTGCGAAGCAAGAATTATTTTATGCTGAGTTAGATAGAAACAGCATGTTCCATGGACACAGCGTTCCAGATAGTCGCTCTTGGATGAATCCGACTTTCCGTTTGAACAACGAAGAGCACTCTGCTACTTTCGATGCCATGTGGAAAGAAGCGGGAATTAGCGGAATCGCTGGACACCGCAGTGTTGGCGGTTATCGCGCTTCCATGTACAACGCACTTCCATTGGAAAGTGTGCAAGTGTTGGTAGATGTAATGAAGGAATTTGAACGTAAAAACGGATAAGATGAAAATTTTAGCGAACGACGGAATAGATGCAAAAGGTCAAGCGGCCTTGGAAGCAATGGGATGCACGGTGCTTACAGAAAAAGTGAATCAAGATGCTCTTGCGGGTTTCATTCAAAATGAAAACATCGATGGACTATTGGTTCGAAGTGCAACCACTGCAAGAAAAGAATTAATCGACGCTTGTCCGAATTTGAAGTTCATCGGTCGTGGTGGAGTAGGTATCGACAACATTGACGCCGTTTATGCGCGTGAAAAAGGAGTAGACGTTTTCAATACGCCTGCAAGCAGCAGCGCTAGCGTTGCGGAATTGGTAATGGCCATGATGTTCGCTTCGAACAGATTTCTTTATCAAGCCGGTGGCGCAATGCCAGTAAACGGAGAGGAAACGTTTGAAGTGTTGAAGAAGAATTACGGAAAAGGAAAAGAGGTGAAGGGAAAGACATTGGGAATTGTTGGTTTAGGAAGAATAGGAATCTCACTTGCTGAATACGCCTTGGGATGCGGCATGCGTGTGTTGTTCTTCGATCGTTCGAAGGAGGAAGAAACAATGACGCTTTCTATTAACGGCTCTCCGTTTGAAGTGAAATTGAATGTTTCTTCTTTCGAAGAAGTTCTTAGCGAAAGCGATTTCATTTCTTTGCATGTTCCGAAACAACCGAATGGAAGTTCGGTTATAGGCGCAGCAGAATTCGCTCAAATGAAGAAGAATGCAGTGGTGATTAACACCAGTCGCGGTGGAACCATTAACGAAGCGGAACTTATTGAAGCGCTAGACAACGGCGTTATTGCAGGCGCTTGTTTAGATGTGTTCGAAAACGAACCACGTCCGAATGCAGCGTTGTTGAAGCATTCAAAAATCATAACTACTCCGCACATAGGCGCTGCTACTGCTGAAGCGCAAGAGCGCATCGGCCTTGAGATTGCAGAGAATGTAAAACGAATTATGGACGCGAACTAAGCATGAAGTTCAAACCATTCAAAGCGGTTTTACCTGCGGCAGATAAAGTGCACTTGGTTGCTTCGCGATCGTATGTTTCTTATTCAAAAGAAGATTTGGTTGAAAAACTTCAAGGGAATCCGTATACTTTTTTGCACGTCATTCATCCAGATGTAGACGGCGATTACCGTGGAAGACGCATTGCATATTTTGAAGAGGTGCGGAAGAATTACGAGAAGTTTTTGAGTTCTGAAATTTTTTCGAGGGAAGAAAGCGCTTCGTTTTTTATTTACCGTCAGGAAACTCCTGAGTATTCCTTTCAAGGCTTGTTGGG
>CANKYR010000135.1 GCA_947488195.1 Flavobacteriales bacterium | reverse complement strand
AATTCCAATGCTCACATAAACGCTCGCCAAGAAGATGAGTCCCAAATAAGAACCCCAGGTTGCGCCTGCATCAATGTTTCCAACCGGATTTCCCAATAGATAAACAGAAAGGAAATAAACCAAAGTTGGAAAAATAGCAATCACCACAACCAACAATCCGGCAAGGTACTTCGCTAAAATAATTTGAAGATCCGTGATTGGTTTAGTCATTAACAACTCAAGCGTTCCTTCCTTCTGCTCCTCTGCCAAAGATCGCATGGTTATAGCTGGAATCAGAAACAAGAAAACCCAAGGCGCAATGTAGAACAAGGTATCTAACGTTGCGTATTCCGCGTCCATAACATTCATGTTACCTGGAAAAACCCACATGAACAAGGAAGTCACAATCAAAAACACTGCTATAACAATGTATCCAATCAAGGATGTCAAAAACGAGCGAATTTCTTTTCTAAGCAGTGCGATCATAGTCTTATAATTCTTGCATTTCAACAAGGGTTTTGTACAACCCTTCTTGCGAAATTAGTTCTTTGTGTGTTCCCCGCTGCACAATTTCTCCAGCTTGCATGACCAAAATTAAATCGGCTTGCTGAATGGTACTCAAACGGTGAGCAATCACCAGCGCCGTGCGATTCTCCATCATTTTCGAAATGGCATCTTGCACGTACTTCTCGCTCTGCGTATCCAACGCCGAAGTGGCCTCGTCTAAAATCAAAATAGACGGATTCTTATAAATGGCTCGTGCAATAGACAAACGCTGTCTTTGTCCGCCCGATAAACGCATTCCTCCATCTCCAATATTCGTTTCGAATTTGTTTTCCAATTCTTCGATGAACTCCAACGAATTTGAAACACGTGCAGCTTCCATAAGCTTTTCATTGGTATGCGATTCGGAAAGAACAATGTTGTTCGTAACAGTATCGTTGAACAACAAAGCATCTTGCGTCACCATGCCCATCTGCGCACGCACCGATTTCGTTTTCAAATGAGTTATTGCAACACCGTCGATATTTATACTTCCTGAGGTGGGATCATAAAAACGCGCCAACAACATAGCCACCGTAGTTTTTCCACTGCCTGAAGAGCCAACCAACGCAACAGTCTGACCTTTTTCAATGTTGAAAGAAACGTTCTTCAACACTTCCTCTTCGCCATACTTGAAACTTACACCTTCAAATGAAATGCGTTCGTTGAAGGTTGACAGCTCAACTGCATCTGCTTTATCTAGAACGGTTTCTTCAGCATGCAACACTTCGCGAATACGCTCCAGACTTGCCATTCCCTTGTTCACTTTGAAAATCGCATCGCTGAATTGTTTCGCGGGTTGAATAATTTGAGAGAAGACAACCAAATATCCGATGAGCAATTCGCCGCTGATTTCACCACTGAAGACTATTGTTCCTCCAACATAAAGCAGAACACTAATAACCATGAGCGAAATAAATTCCGACATCGGCGAAGCCAAGTATTCGCGCTTGTACAACTTGTGCATGAGACGAGAATATCCTTCGTTGGTCTCGTCGAATTTCTTTTCGAAATGATCTTCGGCGTTAAAAACTTTAATGACACGAATACCCGTTAAGCTTTCGTCTAGCAATGCTATCAAATCTCCAAGATTCGACTTGCTGCGTTTCGCGGCGTTCTTCAAACTCTTCGCAATACGCGCAATCAGGTATCCACTTACTGGAAGGAAAATGAACGCGAACAACGTGAGCTTCCAACTCATTAACACCAAGGTAATAAGCGAAAAGAATACCAACACAGGCGACTTCAACAATGCCTCTAACGCACCAATAACCGAGAACTCAATTTCATTCAAGTCGTTGGTCATGCGTGAAATCAAATCGCCTTTTCTTTCATTCGAGAAGAAAGCCAATTGAAGACGAAGAACCTTTTGATACATCTTCTTTCGAAGGTCTCTTGAAACCCCTGTTCGAATTCTAGCTATACTTAAAAGTGAAATGTAATTCACGGTGTTCTTCAGCAAAGCGAGAACAACAATGAACAAACACATCAACAAAAGAACATGAGGTTTTCCATGCTCGAGGATGGAACCGTTCAACTGATCTTTGAACTGATCCCACAATCCTTTGGCTTGAGAGATTGGTGCGCTTCCACCTTGATTCACTTCGAACAACACGTACAAAAACGGGACAACGCTTAAGAAAGTAAACAACGAAAAAATAGCGTTGAGTATGTTGAAGAAAAAATTCCACACCAACGACCCTTTGTAGTCGCCTAGCAATGAGAATATGGCGCGGAATGACTTCATTCGTGGTCAGACATTAAGTCTATTCCAGTATAATTTTCAGGACGAATCTTTTTCAATTCAGCTTTAATCGCATCAGATACTTCCAACGCATCTATGAATGCGTGAATGTCTTGTTCTTCTATACGATCTTTTCCGCGTGTTAAATTTTTCAATGCTTCGTAAGGCGCTTCGTATCCTTCTCTGCGAAGAACAGTTTGAATTCCTTCCGCAACTACTGCCCAATTGTTTTCCAAATCAGCTGCAATCTTCGCTTCGTTCAGCTTCAACTTACCTAATCCTTTCAATATAGAATTCAACGCAATAATTGTATGCGCCATTGGAACACCCACGTTGCGAAGAACAGTGCTGTCTGTTAAATCACGCTGAAGCCGGCTCACAGGAAGCTTCGCAGCCAAGTGTTCAAACAAGGCGCTAGCGATTCCTAAATTTCCTTCTGCGTTTTCGAAGTCGATCGGATTCACCTTGTGCGGCATGGCTGAAGAACCTACTTCACCTTCCTTCACAATCTGACGGAAGTAATCCATGCTGATGTATGACCAGATATCACGAGACAAATCCATAAGGATTGTATTCAATCTTTTCAACCCATCGAACGACGCAGCCATGTGGTCGTAGTGTTCAATTTGTGTGGTGTATTGCGAGCGCGACAAGCGAAGCTTTTCACCCAAAAAATCATTGGCGAATTCAACCCAATCCACTTCCGGATAAGCGACATGATGTGCATTGAAATTTCCTGTTGCACCACCAAATTTTGCGGCTACCGGAATATTTTCCAATTGCTGCAACTGCTCTTCCAATCTTTCAACAAATACAAAAAACTCTTTTCCTAAACGAGTTGGTGAAGCTGGCTGACCGTGGGTTCTGGCAAGCATTGGAACATCTTTCCACTCCTTGCTTCTCTCGGCCAAGTGATGCATTACCTCGTCAATTTTCGGGATGTATACATTCTCCAAAGAGTCGCGAAACGATGCCGGGATTGCGGTGTTATTGATATCTTGAGAAGTCAAGCCGAAGTGAACGAATTCTTTCACTGCGCCCAACTGCATTTCATCCATTTTATGTTTAATGAAATACTCAACGGCCTTCACATCGTGATTTGTAATCTTCTCTTTGTCCTTGATCCATTGCGCATCTTCTTGCGAGAAGTTCGCGCAGATGTCGCGCAAGTGAACGAACGTATCCGTTGAAACGCTCGTCAATTGAGGAAGAGGAAGTTCACACAATGCAATGAAGTATTCCACTTCCACCCAAACTCTGTATTTGATAAGGGCGAATTCTGAAAAGTATTGTTGCAGGTCTTCGGTCTGACGGCGATATCTGCCATCGACAGGAGAAATACTGAATAACGACGTATGATCCATGTTTAGTTTCTAAGGCACAAAGGTACAAATGGAACGCGAGACAATCGCTATTACATTTGCACCATGAAACTACATGTTATAGACACTGGATTTTTCAAATTAGACGGCGGCGCCATGTTCGGCGTTGTGCCGAAACAGCTGTGGCAGAAGACCAATCCGGCCGACGAGATGAACCTTTGCACCTGGGCCATGCGTTGTTTGTTGGTGGAAGACGGAAATCGTCTTACGCTTATAGACACCGGCATTGGCGGCAAGCAAAGTGAAAAATTCTTTTCGCACTACCATTTACAAGACACCCTCACCATTGACCAATCCCTTGCCCTGAAAGGGTTTCATAGAAACGACATTACCGATGTGCTGCTCACGCATTTGCACTTTGACCATTGCGGTGGAACAATAGAATACAATTCTACCCGCGAACATTTTCAACCTGCCTTTCCGAACG
>CANKYR010000134.1 GCA_947488195.1 Flavobacteriales bacterium | reverse complement strand
CGCACCCTTTAATCCTGATTTTTTTCAGTTCATATCTTACTGAAATAGAAAAGTCGTTTTTTAGAGAAATACTTATCTTTGGAACCGTATTTTCAAACGAAATCGATGGACGATAATTCTTATCTCGGCAATGCCGATGTGAACACGATTGAAGCGCTGTATAACCAATACCAGCAAGATCCCTCATCTCTAGATATTTCTTGGAGACGTTTTTTTGAAGGCTTCGAATTTCAACATTCCTTATTCCCAGTGCTCTCTAGAGACACTGCATCTATTGGCGACGATGGCATGCACAAGGAATTCAAGGTCATAAACCTCATTAACGCATACCGCCTGCGCGGTCACCTTTTCACCCACACCAATCCGGTGCGCGAGCGAAGGAAATATTCTCCGAATCTCGAGATCGAGAACTTCGGACTAACCAAAGCCGATCTTGAATCTGTCTTTCACGCAGGTGTTGAAGTGGGATTGGGCGATGTGAAATTGAAAGACATCATTGCGCACTTGCAGTCTTGCTATTGCGAAAGCATTGGCGCTGAGTACATGTACATCCGCGATCCGGAAAAAATTCAATGGTTGCGTTCTCGCCTTGAAGCGGTGAAGAAAACGCCTTTCACTTCCGAAGAGAAAAAGCAAATCTTCGATATGGTGAACAAGGCAACCACCTTCGAACAGTACATTCAAAGAAAGTTCGTAGGACAGAAAAGATTTAGTGTTGAAGGATGTGAAGCTGTGGTTCCGGCCATGGACTATATGGTTAGAGACGGCGCCGATAAAGGCGTTGAAGAATTTGTTATTGGAATGGCTCACCGTGGTCGCTTGAATGTTTTAACCAACATCCTGGGAAAGCCACAAGAAGAAATCTTTGCTGAGTTCGACGGTGTGGCGTTCGACGATGAAGGCGTATTCGATGGCGATGTGAAGTATCACTTCGGTTATTCCATTGATCGCGTGACTCCGAATGGAAACAGCGTTCACCTGACCCTCTGCCCTAACCCTTCTCACCTTGAAGCGGTGAACCCAGTGGTAGCAGGATTAACCCGCGCGAAAATTGATCATTACTTAAATTCGGAAAACAAAATTGTTCCTGTTCTGATTCACGGTGACGCTGCAATAGCCGGACAAGGTATCGTTTACGAAGTGGTTCAAATGGCCCAATTAGACGGTTACCGCGTAGGTGGTACGGTTCACATTGTTACCAACAACCAAGTCGGTTTCACCACGAATTATTTAGACGGAAGATCTTCAACTTATTGCACCGACGTTGCGAAAACCACGCTATGTCCTGTATTCCACGTGAATGCAGATGATGTTGAAGCGGTTATTCAAACCATGAAGATTGCCTTCGATTACCGCATGGCATTCAACATGGATGTATTTGTAGACCTTTTGGGATACCGCAAATACGGACACAACGAAGGCGACGAGCCGAAGTTCACGCAACCAAGTTTATACAAAGCCATTGCCTCTCACCTGAGTTTGCGTGATTTATACGCGAATAAATTAATGGGGGAAGGTGTACTAACACAAGATGAAGTAAACGCCGCGAAGACCAACTTCGAAGCGCATTTAGATGAGCAATACGACAAGTCGCGCGGTGTGAAGCAAGCTTATGTGAAGCACTTCTTGGAAGAAACGTGGAAAGACATTCGCGTAGCAACTGAAACAGATTTCGAGCAGAGCATTGAAACAGCTGTTGCGAAGAAAAAATTATTGGAATTGGGAATGAAGATTTCATCTCTTCCTCAAGGAGAAAAATTCTTCCGCAAGATTGAAAAAGTTTTCGAAGACCGCAGAACCATGTTAGACAATAACACATTGGACTGGGCACTTGGAGAATTGTTGGCATACGCCACTTTGTTGGAAGAAGGACATCCTATTCGCATCTCTGGACAAGACGTTGAGCGAGGAACATTCTCGCACAGACACGCCGTTGTGAAGACAGACGAAGATGAAGAGAAGCGCATTGTTCCGTTGAATGAGATTAGTCCGAAGCAAGCGACGCTTTCGATATACAACAGCTTGTTGAGTGAATACGGCGTTCTTGGATTCGATTATGGATATGCCTTCGGAACTCCGCAAGGATTAACCATTTGGGAAGCGCAGTTCGGTGACTTCAACAACGGAGCACAGATTATGTTCGACCAATTCATTGCTGCTGCTGAAGACAAATGGCGCACGATGAACGGAATTACGATTCTTCTTCCGCATGGATTTGAAGGACAAGGATCAGAGCACAGCTCGGGGCGCATGGAGCGTTTCCTACAATTGGCTGCCGAGCTGAACATTCAAGTCGCGAACTGTACTGTTCCTTCGAACATGTTCCACCTACTTCGCAGACAAGTGAAGACGGAATACCGCAAGCCTTTGGTTGTGTTTACACCGAAGAAATTATTGCGTTACCCGAAAGCAACATCGAAGATTGAAGACTTTTCGAAAGGAGGATTCCGCGAAGTGATTGACGATAATATTAAAGCGCGCAAGCAAACGAAAGTGGTTGCGTTGTGTACTGGAAAAGTATACTACGAATTGTTGGAAGAGAAAGAGAAGCGCGGTTTAACCGATGAGATTTCGTTGGTGCGTATTGAGCAGCTTTATCCGCTTCCTGAAAAGCAAATCCGTGAATTACTATGGAAGTACGGTAAGAAAGCGAAGTTGGTATGGTGTCAGGAAGAACCAGAAAACATGGGTGCATGGAGTTATATGATGCGATCGTTGCGCGACTTAAACTTAGACGTTGTAAGTTTGCCTGCGTCGGCTTCTCCTGCAACCGGATCTCCGCGTGTGCATGAGATGCGAATGACTAAAATGATAAGCACCTTGTTTGATAAGATTTCTAAAGCCTAAAAAACAGAACTATGTCAGTAATTGAAATTAAAGTTCCCTCTCCAGGTGAGAGTATTAGCGAAGTTCAGATTGCCAACTGGGTTGTAAAATCCGGCGACTTCGTTCAGAACGGTCAAGTGATTGCGGAAATTGATTCCGACAAAGCTACGTTGGAGATGACTGCTGAAGCATCAGGAGAAATTACCATTCTTGCTGCTGCGGGCGATACGGTTGCAGTTGGAGCAACTGCTGCAACAATAGACACTTCAAAGCAAGGCAATGCGCCTGCTCCAGCGGCGGCTCCGAAAGCGGAAGCGGCTCCGGTTGCAGCGCCAACACCTGCGCCAGCTGCGGCAAGTTATGCAGCTGGACACGCGGCTCCTGCTGCTGCGAAGATGATGGCAGAGAATAACGTGACTGCTACGCAAGTAAGCGGAACAGGTCCTGGTGGAAGAATTCTGAAAAGCGACGTAGCATCGGCTATGGCTGCCGGATTCGACACTTCTGCAGTTCCTGCAAGAACCGGCGAAAGAACCGAGCGTCGCGAAAAGATGACCATGCTGCGCAAGAAAGTTGCCGAGCGTTTGGTTTCTGTTAAGAACAACACCGCAATGCTCACCACCTTCAACGAGGTGAACATGAAGCCAGCAATGGATCTTCGTGCGAAGTACAAAGAATTATTCAAAGAGAAACACGGTGTTGGATTGGGCTTCATGAGCTTATTCACCAAAGCCGTTTGTGAAGCACTTCAGCAGTTCCCTGCTGTGAATGCGCGCATAGACGGAACAGACATTGTGTATAACAGCTTCTGCGATGTTGGAATTGCAGTATCAACTCCGAAAGGATTGATGGTTCCAATTGTAAGAAATGCAGAAATGCTTTCGTTAGCTGACATTGAAAAAAGCATTGGCGGACTTGCGAAAAAAGCGCGTGACGGAAAAATTACCGTAGACGATATGACAGGTGGAACCTTTACCATTACAAACGGTGGAGTATTCGGATCTATGCTTTCAACGCCCATCATTAACCCTCCGCAAAGCGCTATTCTAGGCATGCACAACATTGTTGAGCGCCCTATCGCGGAAAACGGACAAGTGGTTATTCGTCCAATCATGTACATTGCATTAAGCTACGATCACCGCATTATCGACGGAAAAGAAAGCGTTGGATTCTTGGTAAAACTGAAAGAGATGTTAGAGAATCCAGAGCGCATGTTGTTCGGAGGAAAAACTGCTGAAGAGGTACTCCTAGGTCTGTAATTACTTAGAACGATTTTAAATACTTATTGAAAGGAGGCTTGCCTCCTTTCTTTTTGTTTGAAACTTTGAATATTCGTGCGAAAAAACACTTCGAAAAACTATGTTAATCCGTTGTTCCTTCTACCTTTGCGACGCCCTAAAATGG
>CANKYR010000133.1 GCA_947488195.1 Flavobacteriales bacterium | reverse complement strand
AATGTAAACCTGATTCGCATGCAACGATTCAGCATGAATAATCCCGTAGGCATCTGAATACAATTCGGCAACTTGAACCGTGCCTTTCAAATACGAATCATTAGCACCCGCCGGAGAGCCGCAATAGATGGTGTCACAATTCAAGTTCAACTCAATCTTTCCGTTCGCATGCTTATTCTCTATAACAAGTTTACGTGCTTTCATTTCATTCAATGAAACAACACTTCCAGTGCTGAAATTTTGAATGTTAGTTATTGAATCGAAATACAACTTCACTATTATTTCGTGTTCATACGAACGAAGAAAATTACATGTGTTCACGTTTTCAATTTTCAATACACCGTCTGAAAGTTGAGCATCTATCTTCGGAAGCAGATTCTTCGGACCGGTAATTTCAATTCCACAAAAATTTGTGTCAACCAATTCGTATTTCAAATTGCTATTCAATTCTAGCTTGGTGAAATATCCTAAATCTCTTGTCTCTGTTTGAACTTCTCCAGCCGTTTTAAAGCAATCGGGAGCATTCTCTTTGTTGCAAGAACAAAAAGTCAGCACAAAGCCCAGCAGGCCCAGCTTACAGACGGTAGCCAAACCCAATTTCACCATAATCTGCTTTTGCAAAATGTGTTTTTAATCCGAATTGAATAAACCAATGTTTGTCCTTCGGTGCATGACGTATAATCACACGCTGATAAACCGGTGTTGTTTCCGCCCATTTATCCCGAATATAAATACCTTGAACAATGCGCAATTGTGTGTTTCCGAAATTCTGACAAAACGTTGGTCCAACACCCAATTGAAAAACCGAACGATTGTTCGGTCGAGCACCGTCTCTGTTTTCCATTAACGGAATTAACGAACTGTTGAACATAAGATCAGCAGTTAATCCGAACGAGTGCTTCACGCGCGAAGTGCGAAAATCCCAACCAGCGCTTAGAAGATGAATGGGATACTTCTTTCCATAAGGCTGCATAACTTCTTTCCATCCTTGCGTGTAGGAAAGACTGTAATTGTATTTGCTCAAAAACCGCAGCAACAGAATTTCATGCTCTTCATCTTTTCTTGGAGCCTTGGGCTTAATTAATGGCTGAACACCGAGCGTTAGCGCCATGGTATTCGTCCCCAAATTCGGCAATTGAAATGCGCCGTTTGAAAAATGCGTGACGCGAATCCCCAATTTGTATTGAAGATTTTCGGTGTGAAAAATTTCCTGATCGAAGCCAATACTCAATGCAGCATTGACATGCGAACCCAACACGGGGGCTTGGTAATTCGATTGAAGATTCCAAATCTTCGTGGTGTAGCCCAAACCAATACCCAAGTTAATATACTTCTTGTTTGAAGTACGTTCACCAAAGATTCTGCGGTTGGTGGGAAATTGATTCCAGAAATTCAGAGAGAATTGTTGTCCTAACTGCTGAATGTTCCCGGTGTTGATATAGGTGAAATCTACGCCCTGATAAGGATTTCCGTAGGGCTTTGAATAAAGTTTATTCGTTATGCGCTTAACCACGCGAACACTTCCACCAACGCTGTGCCTTGTGACAAGCGGTTCCATAAGCGAGTTATGCGGTACCACAAATCCGTATTGAACGCTTCCGTGCACTTGCCATTGCTCTTGTCCGAATGCCGGAAGGCCCGAGCAAATAATGAGCAACAGGACAAGCGCTTTTTTCATTACAGATTTTCTTTCAAGAAGTTGGTCATCTTGCTGAACAAGTGCAAGCGTGTGTTCCCGCCGTAAATGCCGTGGTCTTTGTTCGGATAAACAAACAAGTCGAATGGCTTATTCGCAGCAACCAATGCGCTTACCATATCCATGGTATTTTGGAAATGCACATTGTCATCAGCGCTTCCATGAACCAACAAATAGTTTCCTTTCAATTGCTTCGCGAAATTAATAGGAGAGTTATTCTCGTATCCACCTGAATTCTCTTGCGGTGTGCGTAAGTATCTTTCAGTATAAACGCTGTCGTAATACTTCCAGTTCGTAACAGGAGCAACAGCAATTCCGGTCTTGTAATAGTCCGCTCCTTTGGTCATGCACAACGAAGTCATGTATCCGCCGTAGCTCCATCCTTGCATGCCAATGCGTGCTGCATCTATGTATGTTTGTTGACCTAAATATTTCGCGAAGTCTATAAAGTCTTGCGTTTCATTTCCACCTAAATTCATGTAGGTTGAATGTTTAAAATCTTTGCCTCTAAATTGTGTTCCGCGCGGATCGCAGCTCACAACAATGTATCCTTCTTGACAAAGCAATTGGTACCACATGTAGTTCTTTCCGCCGTAAGAGTCAAGAACAGTGTTGCTTCCAGGTCCGCCATAGATAGCAACCAATACAGGATATTTTTTATTCGGATCGAAATTGGCAGGCTTCATCATCCAGCAATTCAATTCAGTATTGCTTGAATTCTTAAACGAGAAGAATTCTTTCTTCACGCAATTGTATCCATTCAACGTTGTCGAAAGATTAGAGTTGGTAATAAGCACACGCTTCGTGTTTCCTTGGTTATCGCGAATGCAAAAAGTAGGAGGTGTGTTGGCATTGCTATAGGTATGAAGGAAATACTTCAATCCGTTACTGAACGCCGCTTCGTTGGTTCCGTCGTCAGAAGTTAAACACTTCCAAGTGTTCTTTTTCAAGTTCAAACAATACACATACTTCGAAGTCGCATCAAGTGAACTGCTCATACGTTTGTTGTAGTTCACTTGTGCAGCGCGTGTAGAACTGAAATAAATGTTTCCCGCTTTTTCATCGATACCGTAAAAATCAAGAATCTCCCAATTTCCGCTGGTCAAGGCCGTTTCCACTTTCGTGGCTAAGTCTATTTGATACAAATGAGCATAACCACTTTTTTCGCTGGTGTAGATCATACAATTTCCACCCGATAAAAACTGAATGTTGTCGTTCACGTCAATGTACGTTTCTGATTTCTCTTCCATCAACACTGCTGTTGGCCAAGTATCATTTCCTTCCACGCGAATGGGAGCCGTTAATTCATAGACCAAATGATTTTGGTGACGATTCATTTTCTGAACCAACAACTGCCATTTTTGTTTGCCCCACTTGATACGTGGAATGTATTCGAACTCGGCAGAAGTCTTTTCAACCAAGAAACTTTTGTTGGAAGTCAATTCATAAATGTGAATGCTCACGTCTGAGTTTTTTTCTCCAGCTTTCGGATATTTGAACGTGTTTCTTTCCGGATATAAGCTTCCGTAAATATCCATTCCATATTCAGGAACGCCGCTCTCGTTGAATTTGTAGTAGGCGAGAAGCGAACCGTTTTCATTCCAATACAATCCGCGATCGAATCCGAATTCTTCTTCGTACACCCAATCGGTAGCTCCGTTAATGATTTTGTTTTTCTCTCCGTCGAAAGTGACTTGCTTTTCTTCTTTCGTTTCAATATTGAAAATGAAAATGTTGTTGTCGCGAACGAATGCTACGCGCTTTTTATCTGGAGAGATCGTCGCCAAGCGTTGCTTTCCTTTTTTGAAGTTTGCAATAGGTGTGGTTTTTCCGCTTGCCAAATCGTGAACCAAATAATTAGCCATGCTGCTCCAACGGTAAATGCCTTCGCTTTCTGTTTCAATCAACAACATGCTTTCATCTGCATTGAAAGAATAATTGTCGAAGGCGCTTATTGCATTCCCGAAAATTTTCTTGGCAGTTGTAATCGCTTTCAACGTATCTCCATTCACGAAGCTGCATTGGATAATGGTTTGTCCGTTGGCATCTGATGCCATGACATCTGAGAACGATTCTCCGTCGTTCATGGAGTTGAATCCACCGAGGTAATCCGCATTGAATTCGCGGCTATTCCAAATAAGTTCGTTGGTAATTTTTTTCTGTGCGTTTATGCCGAAAGCGGCAGCCAAGAAAAGCAAAGAGGCAAGGGTCTTTTTCATAATTAAAATCAGTTCCTAAAGATAAGCCGAATGCAGAAGATATGCAATTGTGCCGTTAATTTGCGCCATGAATTTGAAATTAGCTACACTCGCAATGGTCGCGGTTGCATTCAGCAGCTGCACACAGCAATTGGTTTTGGAATCTCTTCCAGTCACAACAGAACCCGGTCCGATGACTTATGAGAGTGAAAAGCACTTCAAGAATATTCATCAAGTTACATACGGTGGAGACAATGCCGAAGCTTATTGGAGTCCCGATGGTAAGCAGTTGATTTTTCAAAGCAACAACGCGAAGTGGGGTATGAGTTGCGATCAGATATTTTTATTGAATGTGGAAACCAAAGCAGATAGCTCGAAGCGCCAGTTGGTTTCAACCGGACT
>CANKYR010000132.1 GCA_947488195.1 Flavobacteriales bacterium | reverse complement strand
TAATTGCATTAGTTCTTATTGTGTACTTCATTGCTCTTTTTGCAGTGGCTGTTGTGACTTCGAAAAAGGCAGATAATGCATCGTTCTTCAAGGCGAATAAAAGTGCGTCTTGGGTGTTGGTGGCCTTTGGAATGATTGGCACGTCGCTTTCAGGAGTAACTTTTGTTTCTGTGCCAGGAACCGTGAGTATTGTGGGTATGCAGTACTTCATGATGGCACTCGGATTTTTTGCAGGATATTTTGTCGTGGCTTTTGTTCTGTTGCCGCTGTACTACAAATTGAATTTGACTTCCATCTACTCGTATTTGGAACAACGCTTTGGTTCTCCTTCCTATGAATTAGGAGCTTTGTTTTTTATTCTTTCGCGAACAGTAGGCGCCTCGCTGCGCTTGTTCTTAGTGGTAAACGTCATTCAGTTTTTAATTATGGATGCGCTCGATATTCCTTTCGCGGTAACTGCTGGCATTACGCTGCTCATGATTTTAGCTTACACCTACAACGGCGGTGTGAAGACGATTGTGTGGACAGACACCCTTCAAACATTTTTTATGTTGTCGGCCTTGGCGGGTTGTGTGATTTATATTTTGAATCAACTCGGTGGATGGGATGCTGCGTGGCAAGCCATTTCTAGCACGAAGGCGACAAGCGGATTGGATTTGGCCTATGTGTTTAACGGCGATGTTCTGCACAAGAAGTATTTCTTGAAACAGTTTTTAGGCGGGGCATTCATCACGATTGCCATGACCGGATTGGATCAGGAAATGATGCAGAAGAACATCAGTGTTTCGAATTTAAGAGACTCTCAGCGCAACATGATATCGTTCAGTGCGGTTATGGTAATTGTAGTTGGAATGTTCTTGTTTTTAGGTGCGTTGCTCTTCGTTTACATGCAGCAGTTTCAGTTGGAAAAAGCGTATGTGGGCGATGCTATTTTTCCGAACATGGTTATGCAACACATGCCTCCGATTATGGGATTGTTGTTCATTGTGGGATTGGTGAGTGCGCTGTTTCCTTCGGCCGACGGGGCTATTACGGCGTTAACGGCTTCTTTTTGCATTGACTTGCTTCGCTTTTCGAAGATGGAAAAGACGGAAGAGGAGAAAGCGAAGATTCGCAAGCGCGTTCATTTGGCGTTTACGGTTTTGTTCTTTTTCATCGTCTTGTATTTCCGTTGGTTGAATGAAAAGACGATTGTTGATTTGCTCATGGATCTCGCCGGATACACCTACGGACCCTTGCTTGGCTTGTTTGCTTTCGGCATACTTACGCAACGCGTATTGATAGGCAGCAAATGGAATGTGGTAGTTATTTGTTTGCTCTCTCCGGTGCTGACTTATTTGCTTGCCTTGAATAGTAAGGCGTGGTTCTTCGGCTACGAAATGGGAGCGGAGAATCTTATTGTGAATGGTGCTATAACGTTCGGCTTACTTTACTTGCGAAGCAGATCGCCAAAGGCGAATTAAATGCATTTGAAGTAATCAAATGGCTCTTTGCAGTCTTCGCATTTGTAGAGCGATTTGCAAGCGGTGCTTCCGAATTGTGAAACCATGGAAGTTTGCGAAGATTTGCAACGCGGGCAGCGCACATCGCGCAGTTTTCCCATGAGAAGGTTTTTATCTGCGCTGCCCTTTTGAGGAGGCGCAATGCCATATTCTTCCAACTTAACACGAGCCTCTTCAGTCATCCAATCTGTGGTCCACGCCGGAGAAAGAATCGTCTTCACATCGAAATCTTCAATATGCATTTCCACCAACATTTCGCGAACGTCTTGCTCTATGGCATGCATGGCAGGACAACCCGAATAGGTTGGTGTAATAAACACAATAACTTTGTTGTCTTCAAGCTGAACATCGCGCACAATGCCCATTTCAACCACATTCAAGACGGGAATCTCGGGGTCTTCAACTTCTTTCAGGAATTCCCAAATTTCTTGAATCGTGTAATTCATCTTACCACTTTGAATTCGGATACGCGCGCTGAACGAATTGCAATTCACTTAACAAGTGTCCCAAATGTTCCGTGTGTTTTCCTTCGCGTCCGCCTTTGTGCATCCATCCTGAAACAGGCATTTGCAGCGTCGCTTCATTCAAGGTAGCTTGGACATTTTCCATCCAGGTTTGATGAAGGCTTTCCACGTTCGGACAAATTCCCGATGCAGAAATATCGGTGTCGTTTGTATTTGGAATAAACCATTCCCCGGTGTAATTCCAAATATCGTTCACGGCTTTTTGAATGCGAGCATGACTTTCTTCCGTTCCGTCTCCCATGCGCAATACCCAGTCGCGACCGTGTTGCAAGTGGTAACGAACTTCTTTTACAGACTTCAACGCGAATTCTTGAAGGAAGGTGTTGCTCGATTTTGAAAGTTCAGTCAAATACAAGTTGTACCATTCCGAATACAAATACTGTCGGGAAATGGTAAATGCGTAGTCTCCGTTTGGAAGTTCTAACGCTAAGAAATTTTTGTAATCCCAAGCATCGCGAAGGAATGCCCAATCGTCTTCCGTCTTCGCATCGCCGCTGGTTTCAGCCACATGTTTGAAAAGTAGGGTAGCTTGTCCAATATAGTCCAGCGCCATATTGCTTAACGCAATGTCTTCTTCCAACACGGGTCCGTGACCGCACCATTCAGCTAGGCGTTGTCCGAGTATAAGATTGTTGTCTGCTAAATGCAGCGCTAATGCTTCTTCTTTCTTCATGATTACATGTGTCCGATTTCGTCTGGAATGTCGTAAAATGTTGGATGACGATAAACCTTGTCGTTTGCAGGATCGAATAGCGCGTCTTTGTCTGCCGGAGCAGAAGCAGTGATGGCAGTGCTTGGAACCACCCAGATGCTCACGCCTTCCATGCGACGTGTATAGACATCGCGTGCATTTTCAATAGCCATTTTAGCATCGGTGGCATGCAAACTTCCAACGTGTTTGTGCGACAATCCGCTTTTGCTGCGAATGAATATTTCCCAGAGGGGCCAGTTCGATGTGCTCATAATTTCTAATTCTTGCAACGAATTTAATCCGATTCGCGTGTACAAAAATCAGTTTCCACAATAATTCTATATTTGTGAGGAAAATCACTGGTCAATTTCAAGTCGCGCGAACAAAGGCGTGACATCAATAAAAACTGAATTATAAAAGATTACTCTTTTATAATTCTTTGCGTTACGTTTCCGCCTTTGCTCGTGAGTTTAACAAAGTAAATTCCAGCCGGAAGTCTTGACACATCGAGCGTTTTATTTTTGGAAAGGAATGAATCGGTTAGAACTGTTTGTCCGGAAATATTCAATACACTTAACTCCTTCCTTCCACCTAAATCGGCATTTATTTGCAAAAAATCCTTCGTTGGATTCGGGAAGATTTCAATTTGCTTCATCAATTCATTTACAGAAACGGTGCAAGGACCAGGGCTGAAGCTCGCTATTCCATGGTAATAGATGGCTTCGCATGAATTGTTGTAAGTTACACTGTCGCATCCGCACACAGGCTCGTAAATCGCAATACAATCAACAGCATTGTTAATAAGGGTTGAATCAATGCAAGTATCAACCGAAGCGCAGTTGCTTAGACATTCTTCAAGTGTGCCATAAAAGGAAGAGGAGTAGTCAATATTTTCAATCAAGTAACCGCAACCACTATATCCTGAGCAAGTTGCTCCGTTCGATGCGAATCCAAGAAACATATCGCAAAGGCCAAAATTTAATGCGCTAACGTCGCTGCAAAGTGGTGCAGGCTGAATGCAAGATCCTTCTGTGTAAGTCAATACACCGCCGTAAACAACGGCTTCGCATGCATTGGAATATGTTACGTTGTTACAACCGCAAACCGGCAACCAAATCATCGGGCAAAGTGCCGTGGGGTCAATGAGCGTAGAGTCAATGCACTCAATGAAAACAGTGGTGTCTCCAACGCATGAACTATTGCATGCATAGGAAGAAGTGAAGAATCCTAATGAATAATCTATTCCGTCACTTCCAAAATATCCGCAACCGCTAAGAGAAACACAACCGCTATCGGTCATGGCAAATCCCAAAGGCATTGCACACAATCCGAAGTCAACGCCCAATGGAACGGGAAGACACGGCAGAGTTGTGCACTCTCCATCAGTCCATGAAGTTACTCCGCCGTAATTCGTTGCTTCACAGGTGTTGCTATATGTGTTACCGTCGCAACCGCATACAGGAGCCCAAATAGCAGGACACATAACGTCCAGGTTAATGAGTGTGGCATCAATGCATTGAGCAGAACTTACGAGAGATGCAAGGACAAAGAAGAAGGCGAGAATGTGTTTCATGTTGTTTAGAGAAG
>CANKYR010000131.1 GCA_947488195.1 Flavobacteriales bacterium | reverse complement strand
CATTCGCCTTTTTGTTTTTCGTTATTGTCATGGCCTCTGTAGCACTTCCGTTAACAAGCGGATTTGTTGGTGAGTTCTTGTTGCTTCAAAGCGTGGGAAGTCACAACATTGTAATGGCCCTATTGGCCGGACTAACCGTTGTTTTCGGAGCCGTGTATATGTTGCGTGCATTTCAAAGCACAATGTTGGGCAAGCACAATGCTGAATTGGCGTTTGCTGAAATGACAGCATCAGAGAAAATGGTGTTAACCATTCTTGTCATTATTACAATTGCTATTGGTGTATATCCGGGTATGTTACTCGACGTTGTTCACAAAGGCCTTCAACTTATTGGAATATAATTTTATGAAAGAGTTATTATTAACCTCATTATTGGGAATTGGTGTATTGGTTTTAGACATTCTAAACCTGAAGAAATACGTCCTTCCATTTATTTTATTCGGCCTGGCTGCTTTGGTTGGCTTTATTGCTGCCGATTGGGGCACTGTTGAGACGCCATTCGGCCAAACCATGTTGGTGTATGAGAACGGCGCGAATCTCGCATTGGGCGTATTCGCTGTAGTCTTGTTCTTCTGGTTCATTCTTTCTTCGTCGTACTTCAAACAGCACGAAGGAAAAACCGATTTGTACGCCTTGGTTGTATTCAGCTTTTGCGGTGCTGGACTCTTGGCTTCTTTCGGAAACATGGCTATGTTATTCTTAGGGGTTGAAATCTTAAGTATTCCTGTTTATGTTTTGGCGGCAAGCAAGAAACACGATTTGGCTTCGAACGAAAGTGGATTCAAGTATTTCATTTTGGGATCTGTGGCTTCTGCTATTTTGTTGTTCGGAATTACCTTGGTTTACGGCGCAACTGGAAGTTTCGATTTAGCGGTTATCTCGAATTTCATTCAAGACGGAAAAGACGCATCGATCATTATGAATGTTGGAATTACCATGATTTTGGTTGGATTCCTTTTCAAGATTTCTGCAGCACCTTTCCACATTTGGACTCCAGACGTTTATCAAGGTGCTCCAACATGGATCACCGCATTCATGTCAACAATCGTGAAGGCAGCTGCTATGGTAGCGTTGTTCAAACTCTTCACAGGTCCATTTCAATTTTATGTTGAAGCCAATGGCTACACCATTGGGGTTATCGCTGCGGTAACGCTTATTGCTTCTAACACGGCAGCATTGTGGCAAACGGACGTGAAGCGTATGTTGGCTTACTCGAGTATCTCTCATGCAGGATTTTTATTGTCTACTATCATTGGAAATGCATCGTTATTGAGTTTGTTGTTCTATTTGCTCACTTATAGCATTGCCGGAATCATTGCCTTCGGTGTAATTAAAGAAACACAAACCTTGGAAGGAAATCCGTTGAAAGGCTTGTACAGAAGAAACGGTGTATTGGCATTCGCATTCACCGCTGCTTTACTTTCAATGGCAGGCATTCCTCCGTTTAGCGGATTCATAGCAAAGTATTTCGTCATTGCACAATTGATCGAAGCGAAGTATTTCGCATTGGTTGTTGTCATGATTATCACCTCTGCCATCGGAGCCTTCTACTACCTGCGCGCTTCGTTGAATGTTTATCAGCACATCGAAAACGCCGGCCGAATTGTCCTAACTCCACTTGTTAAATGGACTTACATTTTGCTTACGGCTTTGTTGGTTTTATTTACAATAGCAGCAGGTTACCTTCACAATTTGTAAGGAAATCGGGTCGAAATATCTTTCGACCCACAGGTTAAGAAAGGTTAAGAAAGGTTAAGAAAGGTTAAGAAAAGGGAAGAGAGGGGAAGAAAAGTAAATTCATTCTCATTGTCATTCTGTTTCTCATTCTATTCTAAACTCAAAATTTTTTTCACAACTTTGCAAAACATACCATGAATTGGTATATTTGTGATGCAACATAAAAAAAATCATGGCTAAAAACACTTCAATACTACTCGGAGATTATTTCGAGAATTTCATAAATGGAATGGTACAAACTGGAAAGTTCTCTTCTGCCAGCGAAGTTGTGCGAACCGCATTAAGAATGTTCGAACAAGAAGAAGCTAAAAAACTTGAGCTCATCAGAGAACTTAAAAAAGGTGAAAAATCCGGTATTGCAAAAGATTTCAATAGAGATTCTTTTTTGAAAAAGCTTAAAGCAACACATTTGAAAAAATGATTCCGCAGATAAGTAAGGAAGCCGAAAGAGACTTAGAAAAAATCTGGCTGTACACTCAAGAAAACTGGTCCGAAGAACAGGCTGACCGTTATCTCAATTTAATTTTTGATGAAATTGAATACTTAAGCGAACATCCTGAATCTGGGCTCGACTATGATGAAATCAAAAAAGGATACCGCAGATCGAAAGTGAAATCTCACTTAATCTTTTACAAACTGAACATCAAGAAAGATAAATTAGAGGTAATAAGGATTCTGCATGAAATGATGGATATCGAAAATCGCTTATAGCAAATGGAAATAGTCCAAACCAAAACTCTCTCTTCGGTTCAGAGCGAACAAATCAATTCTCTTTGGAATTCAGAGTATCCATTAAAATTAAAAGATCGATTTCCGATTTTACTGGAAGGAACAACTTGGCACAACCATTTTTTAATTGAAGATTCGAATCATGTAGTCATCGCATGGGCGGTGATGTTTGAACACTCCAATCAAAATCGTTTTTCCATTATAGTATCGAAAGAACATCAGGCAAAAGGTCTAGGGAAATTATTACTCAACCATCTAAAAGCCACTCACGACGAATTCTTCGGTTGGGTCATTGATCACAATAACGATCTCAAATTGAACGGAGAAAATTACATCTCTCCGCTTTCATTCTATCTGAAACAAGGATTTGAAATCATCCCCAATCAACGCATCGATTCTGAAATGATTCAAGCCGTGTTGGTAGGTTGGAAGGAATAATAATTTAATTTGAAAATTAAAATGCAAGACCAAAACATTTTCAACGAAGCACCCACATACTTCCACTATTACTACGGACTTGTTCCCTCGAACGACTTGCTAGTGGCGTTGGAAGAAGATTTAAATACGACGCTTGACATTCTCAAATCCATACCTTCCGAAAAAGAAAACTTTGCCTACGCACCTGGCAAATGGACAACCAAAGAAGTGTTCAAGCACATCATAGAATGTGAACGAATCTTCGCTTATCGCGCCTTGCGTTTTTCACGTTTCGACAACACGCCTCTTCCTGGATTTGATGAAAACGATTTTATCGAAAACTCGAAACAAATGAATCAGAGCCTTGCAGAATTAATTACTGAATTCGAACTCGTCCGCAAGTCAACCATTGCTCTATTCAAATACATGTCGCCTGAAATGCTTCAATTCCAAGCCCCCGCGAACAACACCACCTACTCCACTCGCGCCATCGGCTTCATGATTGTTGGTCATTGCATTCATCATTGCAATTTTGTGAAGAAGAATTATTAGGAGCTCTAGTTTTTTATTTCCATTTCTGCCTTCAGGAATATCGAATTGGCTTGACGATCGGGCCAAAAAGACAAAATGAGACGGCAATTAAATTTGATTTGGCACATTTCTTGGATTTTTTTTTAGAAAAATATAACAATATGAAAAAATTGCTACTCTTTCTTTTCTCATTATTAAACCTTACTATTTTGGCTCAGACGCCTATTAAAGAAGCTAAAATTGGTACACAAATTTGGACTGCTACGAACCTTAACACCGCCAAATTCAGAAATGGTGAATTAATCCCACAAGCTAAAACAGCCGAAGAATGGAAAAAGGCAGGTCAAGAAGGCAAACCCGCTTGGTGCTTTTATAATTTTTCAGCTGAAAATGGTAAAAAATACGGTCGACTTTATAATTGGTTTGCAGTGAACGATAAAAGAGGACTTGCTCCCAATGGCTTCAAAATACCAACCGACGCAGAATGGAAAATACTTGTTGATTATTGTGGAGGAATTATGGAGGCAGGTAAAAAACTAAAAAGTGCAACAGGTTGGAACGAAAAAGGAAATGGAACAGTACCGAATGGTTTTAATGGTTTGCCAGGAGGATTTTGTCTCGAAGATGGAACTTTTGGAGGACTTACTACAAGTGGTGGATGGTGGACTTCGACCGAAGGAACTGGAATTGGATATGAAAATTCTTCCTGGGATCGCTACTTAGAAGCAGAAAAAAACACAGTTGAAACCTATTCAGAACCAAGAGAACTAGGTTTCTCGGTTCGATGCATAAAAATCAAAAAATAACAAGAACTAAATCAATACACCAATTATGAAAACAATAACTTTCATCTTTTTTTTACTTAGTAGCTTTTATTTCCTTTTCTCAATGGCAGGTTAAATTGGATAAAACTATTAATTGGTATCAAGTTTCTCCTACCGGAAACTTGATTTTGGGAACTTTGTATGGCGTATCAGGG
>CANKYR010000130.1 GCA_947488195.1 Flavobacteriales bacterium | reverse complement strand
ATCGTTTTGCAATCCGAATCATTCATGGTTGGCGGAGGTGTGGAAATTAAAGACTTCCGCAAAACCAGTTCAGAAGCTGCAGTTATTATGGAGATGCGCGAGGCGAAAGGTGTGGTGAGTGGAGTAGGTGCAGTTCAAATTCAAAAAGGACAAGATAGAAATGCTTCTGAAGTAGCACGAAGAATTCCAGGGGTAACCATCATCGACAATCGATTTGTTATGGTACGTGGACTAACCGAGCGATACAATGCAGTTATGATGAATGGAATTCTTGTTCCTTCTTTGGAGCCAGATGTTCGTTCATTCTCTTTCGATCTTATTCCGAGTCAAGCGATAGATCGCTTTTTAATTTTCAAATCACCATCTCCGGATCTTCCAGGTGAATTTGCCGGAGGAGCTATTAATGTTTACACGAAGAATTTCCCAGATTACAAGACTTCCTTGGATGTTAGCATGGCAACGAACTATCGTTCCAATACAACAGGACAAGAATTTTTAAGCAATGTGAATTCTAAGTCAGAGGCTTTGGGTTTCGATAACGGGACGCGCGATTTGCCTTCAATTTTCCCCGCTAATATATCAAGCAACATCTCAGATGACGATGCAAGAACGTTGAGTCAGGCTCTTCCTAATACGTGGGGATATAAATCGGAAACAGCTTTACCTGACCGTCGTGTTAATGTCTCATTTGGTAAGCGTTTTCAAACAGAGAAAGTCCAATTCGGAAATTTCACAGCGATTAGTTATTCAAGAACGGCTCAACGCCAAAACTCACATCGTTTAGATTATAACGTTTTTGATCCAGCAACACAAGTCAGTGATACGGTGTTTTCATTCAACGACATGATTTATCAAAAGAATGCCAATGTGGGTGTGCTTCACAACTGGGGAATAAAAACCGATAAGAGCTTCATTGAATTTAAGAACTTCTTGAATCAAAACGGTTTGCAATCGAATACCTTTAGAACAGGTCGTGCATTGGAAGAGGGAAACTACCGTCAGGAATATTCATTCCGCTATACGGAGCGTCGCATGTACAATACCCAATTAACAGGAACTCATGAATTGTTTAATGGAAAGGGAAACCTGAATTGGGCATTGGGTTATGCACAGACGAGAAGGAATGATCCAGACTGGAAACGAATCCGTTATACACGACCATTGGATGGTTCAGATGAGAATTTCCATGCCTATTTCACAACTGTGGCTCAGCCATTTTATTCGGGTAGATTGTTCATGAGTCTTCAGGAAGATGTGCGAACTTATGCAACGAATTATGAGCATAAATTGTATCAGATCAACTCCGATAAAGAAAAGCCAAAGTTTGCAACTTTAAAAGTTGGTTTTTACATTGAAGACAAAGACCGTGATTTTAGCTCCCGCAATTTAGGATATGTGATTGATGCGTTTAATTTCGATTGGAATAAGGATACAACCAGCTTAGCAAACATTCTAGCTCCTGAAAACATGTTAGACTCAACAGGGTTTACACTTGGTGAGGACACACGTGGAGCTGACAGGTATCACGCATCCTCCAACCTCTATGCTAGTTATGCCATGATAACATTGCCTTTCGAGAAACTTACTATTTCAGGAGGAGTAAGAGCAGAACAAAACTCACAAGTATTGACCAGCGCCGACATCACCGGCACTCCAATAAGAGCATCTTTAGATTCACTCATTTTCCTTCCTTCCATAAATGTCTCTTATACGCTAAGCAAGAAAACGATGCTTCGAGCAGCTTATGGAAAAACGGTGAATAGACCTGAGTTTCGTGAATTGGCGCCATTTAGTTTCTACGATTTCGAAAACAACTTCATCAATACCGGTAATCCCAATCTAACGTTCGCTACCAATTCAAACGCAGACATACGCATAGAACATTACCCTTCGAACACAGAGTATTTGAGCGCTGCATTGTTCTACAAAGAATTTAATAATCCGATTGAGCCTTACTTCGTGCCGGGCGTTGGATCAGGTGGAACACGTAGTTTCGCTCCTGGAAATGCTTTGGGTGCAACGAGCTATGGCGTAGAATTCGATATTCGCAAGTCGTTGAAGGAAATGACTGCCAACAGAATACTTCAGAACTTAACGGTGGTTGCGAATGCTTCCTTCATTAAGTCAGACATTCAGGTGAGTGCGGAAGGTGTTGCAACTGGATTAAATCCGAATCGTCCAATGGTAGGTCAGTCTCCTTATATCATTAACGGAGGATTGTATTATGACAACGATTCAACCGGATGGCAAGTAACGGTGTTGTACAATCGCATAGGCCCTCGTGTAACCATTGTGGGTATTCCTGATATTCCTGAGGTGTATGAAATGTCTCGCGACATGTTAGACATAACTATAACCAAGTCTTTCAAAAACGGATTCTCTGTTCGTGCTGGTGTTCAAGATATATTGAAACAAGATTTCGTTTTCCTTCAAGATGCCAATCAAGATGGTAAGTTAAGTCGTGCCAATGATCAACGCTTACAATACTTCAACCGAGGTAATTACTGGAGTGTAACTCTCAGTTACAAGTTCAGAGAAGATGTAAAGCAGACTCAAAAGAAGAAGTAGCCTTAACATTCTCTTAAAGAACATAACATTCTGATGAGAATTGTATAATGAATACATAAGTTATTCATCATCTTCTCATAAAGACTAAGGGGCAATTTTGCTGAAACAAAAATAAACTAATGAAAAAACTTTTATTCTCTTTTGCGCTAATGTTGGCTGCATTTGCAAGCCAAGCGCAGATTGTGGTAAGTGGAAACATTGACATCAATGGAACTACCACATGGACGAACAACAACATTTACATCCTTTCAGGTTTCGTAAAGGTTACGGCTAACGATACTTTGGTTATTCAACCAGGTACGATTATCAAAGGAGATTTGGTAACAAAAGGATCTTTGATCATCGAGCGCAGCGGATTCCTTCGCGCAGAAGGAACGGCAGAGCAACCGATTGTAATGACGTCTCAAAAAGCGCCTGGACAAAGAAGCTACGGCGACTGGGGAGGTCTAATTCTTTGCGGAAGAGCTGCAGTTAATTCACCAGTGAATGCTGGTAACGGAACAGCGGCAGGTGAAGCTATTGTTGAAGGTGGAGTTGGATCTATCTACGGTGGTGGAACAATGCCAAACAACAATGATAACTCAGGTGTAATTCGTTATGTTCGTATTGAGTTTGGTGGAATTCCTTTCCAGCCGAACTCTGAAATTAACGGTATTACCATGTGCGGTGTTGGTAGCGGAACAACAATAGATCACGTTCAAGTATCATACTGCGGAGACGATGCTTTTGAGTGGTTCGGTGGAAATGTAAACGTGAAGAATATTATCTCTTTCCGCAACTGGGATGACGATTTCGATACAGATTTCGGATATCGCGGTAACGTTCAATTTGCAATAGCTCTTCGCGATCCACAAATCGCCGACCAATCAGGTTCAAACGGATTTGAATCAGATAACGACGCAAGCGGTAGTGTGGCTACACCTAACACCCAAGCACATTTCTCAAACGTAACTGTTGCGGGTCCTCTTTTGTTCCCAGGAACAATGAACACAAACTACAAGCGCGCTTTGCACTTGAGAAGAAGAACTGAGACAAGTACATTCAACAGCGTATTTGCTGGATATCCAGTTGGACTTTTAATCGAGAGCGCATCAACGCAAGGAAATGCAACTGCAAACAATCTTCGCTTTAAGAATAACATTATTGCTCAAATGAGCGATTCATTAGCTACAGTAACAACAGCTAATCCGAACAACATCAATGCAGGTTTCAATATCACCAACTTCTTCAACGCAAATTCAAACGGTTTAGTGAACACAGGTGCTGAGCTAGGTTGGAACAGCATGAGTCTTTCAAACCCAGACTTCTCTCTTCAGGCTAACTCTCAGTTGACTTCAGGAGCAGATTTCACAGATTCATACCTACAAGACGCTTTCTTTTCGCCAGTTTCTTTCCGTGGTGCAATTGGTTCAGAAGACTGGACTTCTTGTTGGGCAGAGTGGGATCCACAAAATGCTGACTACTCTTCAGCAATGAACAACGCAATCACAGCGACTGTTTCAGCTACTGGTTCTACTTCAATTTGTGAAGGCTCAATGCTTACTTTGAATGCGACTTCTTCAGATGCTACTTCTGAATTCGTTTGGAGCAACAACGGTGCTGCTGGTTCTACGCAAGATGTAATGACTTCTGGGACATACAGTGTAACTGCAAGAAGCAGCAAAGGATGTACTGCAAACTCAAACCAATTGACTGTAGTAGTAAACGAAAATCCAACAGTTTCTATCACTGCAAACGGAAGCACTTCTTTCTGCACAGGTGGAAGCGTTGAAATCGCTTCTTCTCAAGCAGGTGGAAACGTTTGGAACACAAACGCTACTGCTGATGCTATTACTGTTACTGCTAC
>CANKYR010000129.1 GCA_947488195.1 Flavobacteriales bacterium | reverse complement strand
CACTGAAACGAGACATCGATGAAATTCTAGAACTGCTCTCACAGCTAGCGGACATCGATGAAAATAAAGACCTTCTTGAACAAGTAAACCACCTGAAAAGTCAATACGTAAAACTAGATGTAGAGTACCTCAAAAAAGAAATTCAACAACTCCTGAATGGTATTGAAGACGGTTCGAAACGCACCGCCGAAATAGTAAAAGGACTTCGTGTATTCTCACGAATGGACAGAAGTGAACTCATCTCAGCAGACATCAACGAATGCCTGAACTCGACACTCGTGGTTATGAAAAACATGACCAAAGCAGAAGTGACCCTCAATGTGGAATTGGGAGAAAATATTCCAAAAACGTTTTGCTACCCAGGTAAACTCTCGCAAGTCTTCATGAACCTCGTGACCAACGCAGTTCAAGCCACACGCCTGCCCGATAGACAACCAATAGATCGTGTAATAAATGTACGCTCTTACTTCAAGGATAATAAAATATGTGTGGAGATTCAAGACAATGGGAAGGGAATTCCAACGGAAATTCAAGATAAAATATTCGAGCCTTTTTTCACTACAAAAGACGTTGGTGAAGGTACCGGACTTGGTTTAGGAATCGTAGCTGGAATTATTGGTGAACACAACGGGCAGCTTTCGTTCACAAGTAGCGCTACCGATGGCACCACTTTTCTTATAACTTTACCCATCGTTAACTAAGATCCAATTAGGTTTATGATAAAAGTACTATATCTCGACGACGAAGAAAATAACCTTATCGCCTTCAAAGCGCTATTCCGCAGAGAGTTCGATGTATTCACAACCACTTCTCCTCAGGAAGCCGTGGCATATCTAAATGCGAATGAAGTTCCTATTATTCTTTCCGACCAGAAAATGCCCGAGCTCAGCGGGGTAGAGTTCTTTGAACTTACACTCAACGACTTTCCAAACGCCGTGAGAATCTTAGTAACGGGATACGCCGATATAGAGGCCGTGATAGACGCAATCAATCGTGGACAAGTTTATCGATACGTTGCAAAACCTTGGAACGAAAACGATTTACGTGTTTGCCTTCTGAATGCAGCAGAACGCTACGAAATGAATACGCACTCAGGCGATTCAGATTCGAAATCGAATAAATGGAAATTGGCGAAATCGCGCATCCAAGACGCTATTCATAAAGTGAAAGCTGTTGTGTCTTCTTGGAAAGGATCTCCCCAACCCGTTCCTGCTGATTCACTCAATGAAGTACTAAACGAATTGAATTCACTCGAAGAAAGTGTAAATGAAGTATTCGAAGAAGTGCGCTAGTATTTACGCTTTATCATCTTCAGACTCTCCCGTTAAGCTATCCTCAGGTAATGTAGGATCTATCTTCTGCATGCTCCAAGCTTCGTAAGACAAATCATCTTCTTCATCTATTACTTGCATAAACGGCTCGGCAAACGCTTTCGTGCTTAAATGATGCTCCAACGATAGCAACATAGCTGGCAACACAACTAGGTTCGTAAGCATAGCTGTAAACAAGGTCAATGATGTCAGAATTCCTAACGCACGTGTGCCATCAAATTCGGAGAATACGAAAATTCCAAATCCGAAGAACAGAACAATAGAGGTAAAGAGAATACTAGCCCCCGTGTCCTTCACCGCGGACAATACAGAAAGCTTAATGTTCCAATTGTGCTCACGCAATTCCTGACGATACTTCGCTAAGAAGTGAATCGTGTTGTCAACCGTAATTCCAAACGCAATACTAAACACCAAGATGGTTGAAGGTTTCAACGGGATGTCGAAATACCCCATGAACCCCGCGGTAATAAACTGTGGAATCAAATTCGGTACAAGCGAAATAAGCAACATGCGCAGACTGCGGAACATCACCCACATGAGCAGACAAATAACCCCAACAGCAAAGAGTAAACTCGAAAATAAATTATTCACCAAATAAGTGGTTCCTTTCAAGAACACAATACTCGTTCCGGTCATGGTTACCTTGTACAAACTGTCCGGGAAAAGTTTCGTAACCTCCGGACGAAGCGTGTTCAACAAAGAGTCCATGGCCAATGTTCCGATATCCGCCACTTGAGCGGTAATGCGGGTTTTCTTCAGCGAGTCGTCTAAAAATGTATTAGAATATTTTGAAGCATTGGATTTTTCAGCAGCACTGTCCGACTGTTCGAAATACGGACCAATGAACTGCTGCTCACTACGACTGATTAAATCGTAATACTCAGGATCACCGTCGTAATAAGCTTGTTTAGCGAACTTTATTGCGTCTGCAATGGAAAGAGATCGTGAGATTTTTGTTGAAACCCCCGGCAACGTATCCATCACGTCTTGCAACGAATCTATTCGCGCAATGGTCTTCGGGTTTGTTATTTTACCGCGCTTCGCTTCAACCATTATTTCGAAAGGCATAACTCCGTCGAAATGCTTTTCAAACCAATATAAATCGGTAATAACGCGATCGTCATCTGGAAGATCATCGACGATATTTCCTGTTGTCTTAATCAACGTCATTCCGTAAATACTGAGGCCAGTAATAACAATAGTAACAAAATAGATTACGCCTCTATTTTTGGTTACCATTTTCACCAAATTCTCTAAGGTGTGGTGCAACCAACGCATATCGAGGTGCTTCAGATGGCGCGCCTTCGGAGCAGCGGTATAGGAGAATAAAATTGGAAATGTGATAAGTGAAATGAAGAACATAAGCATGCTATTCAAAGCAGAGATTACCCCGAATTGCTTTAACAAATCACTTTCAACAAAAATGAATGTCGCAAAACCCACGGCAGTGGTTGCGTTAATCATGAACGCCGCTTCCCCCACCTTTTGGATAACACGCGTCATGGCGCGCACCTTACTTCCGTGACGAATAAATTCTTGGTGGTATTTCGTAAGCAGATAAATACAGTTCGGAACGCCAATAACAATCATCAATGGAGGAATCAGTCCCATGAGCATGGTTATAGGATAGTCGAAGAGGGCTATGGTTCCCATGGATACGATAACACCAATTCCAATAATAGTCATACAGACAAGAACAGCACGAACACTTCGGAAGAAAATGAACAAGAGCACAGCACTAACCAAAAGCGAGAGCAGCGTAAAGAATTTCAACTCGGCTTTTACCTTGGCTGTCATCTGCGTTCGAATGAATGGAAGGCCGGAAATGTAAGTCTTCACATACGTGTCCTTCGAAAACTGATTCACCTTCTCTACAATTTGATCCACCGCATTTCCGCGGAATTGCGAATTGAAAAGTTCGCCATTGACAAAAATCATCATCAGCGTAGCGTCTGACTTCGATTTGTACAACAACCCGTCGTAAAATGGAAGCGATAATATCTTTTGTTTTACTGAATCGAGTTGGACTTGCGCTCCCAGATTTCCGTCTGAAATAGGACGAAAGCGAAAGCGCTCTTCGGTAGTATCGGCGTACATTTCGTAGCAATGCGCAACGGAAAAAACCGAGTCCACTACATTACGCTGAATAGTAGTTTTTACCCCGTTAATTATCGTGTCGACCGGGACAGTAATTTTCTTCAGAGTATTCCCAAGTTCCTTCAACGCAATGAAGTTCTGAAGCTCCCAAATTTCCGGATCGTTTAAGCCCACCACCATAACGTTTCCATCTTCCGAGAACTGCTTGGTAAAGGCCTGGTACTCAACGAACGTAGGATCATCTTGTGGCAGAATCCCAGTAAACTTGTAGCTCATGCGCACGTTTTGGGCTTCCCATCCCATAAAAAGAGTCATTGCCAGCGTAACAACTCCGAGTAGAATACGGTTGCGAAGAATAAAAGCAGCAATTTTTGCCCACATAGCTTTTTGAATAGGCTGCAAAGAAACGCTAAATCTATTTTCGAATGAAATTTTAGGCATCCTTTGTCAACCTACGGTTAAGAGCACTATCTTCGCCCCCATAAAATTGAAAATCATGTCACAAAAACATCAAGAGCAAATTGACGCCTTTATGTCGAAAGTTCGGGCAATGAACCCGAGCGAGCCTGAATTCCTTCAAGCAGTTCACGAGGTGGCGGAAGCCATTATTCCGTTCATGGAAAACCATCCTAAATACAAGGAGGCTAAAATCCTAGAACGCATGGTTGAACCAGAACGTACAATAATCTTCCGTGTTCCATGGGTAGATGATAAAGGTGAAATTCAAGTTAACCGCGGATACCGCGTAGAATTCAACAGTGCAATCGGACCTTATAAAGGCGGATTGCGTTTTCACCCAACGGTGAATCTTTCTGTTTTGAAATTCTTAGGATTCGAACAAGTATTCAAAAATTCATTAACTACCCTTCCAATGGGTGGAGGTAAAGGTGGATCAGACTTTGATCCGAAAGGAAAGAGCGATCGTGAGGTTATGGCATTTTGCCAAAGCTTCATGAGCGAATTGTCTCGCCACATTGGTCCTGATACTGACGTTCCTGCTG
>CANKYR010000128.1 GCA_947488195.1 Flavobacteriales bacterium | reverse complement strand
GTTATTGACTACTGAGTGCGTAATCTCTGATATTAAAGAAGAAAACTCCATGCCTCAAATGCCTGGCGGTGGAATGGGCGGAATGATGTAATTCCAAACTGATCGGAACAAAAAATGGCGACCAATGGTCGCCATTTTTATTTCAACATAAAAAATTTATGGCGTGTATTCTGTTGCGCCTTCCAAGATGTAATTCATTTGATAAACATCATCGGCATTCAATTTTAATTTACCCTTAAATGTTAAGCGCTCATCTGTTTTGTAGTTGCGATGCTTTCCAACAAAACGCAAATCAACTACAGACTCAGGACCTCCGCCTCCGCAGAAGAAACAGTTTGCGTATGGGTATTTCGAAACGACATAAAAACCGGCGTCGTAATCAACTGGGATTAAATATCCAGTGATAAAAATATCTTTTTCTGCAACTGCTTTGACTGAAGCTCCAAAGGTTGGCTTCCAATAATAAGCATCCAATTCCTTCACGTAGATGTCTTTGTAGGTAACGTCTGCAAGCGTCTTCCATGTAATTTCAATAGGCCCTTGACCTTCTGGCAAATAAGGAACAATGGTACTTGGAACAGTTCCCAAATCAACACGCTTGTACGCATGCGCCTTCAATTTTTCTGTTCCTTCGGAGGCATTCAAGAATAATATTCCCGAAAAAATAAAAGCTAAAAATTTGATTGATTTAATCATTTGAAAGTGTTTTAGAAATGTCCATAAAGAACGCACGTAACGCAGGCAACAACGATGCCACCACACCCAGTCCCAACGTTACTCCAACTAAATAATATTCTTGAGGAAGGAAGATCATGGCGTTGAATTCGTCGTGGAAGCTGTCCTTTGCCATATCTGAGAGCAAGGTAATTCCTACACGACTTAATACAAGACCGATGATTAACCCGAGTGCCACCATGAATAATCCTTCCAACAGAATAAGAACAAACAACTGAATTCTTCTTCCACCTAACGTGCGAAGAATTGCCAATTCGTATTGTCTTTCGCGCAAAGCGTTGAAGAGTGAAATGAAAACACTTAAAAACGAAATAATCATGATAAGAATTGCAACGGCTTTCACAACGCTCATGCCTATTCCGAAATTCTCGTTTAGGCGATTGATTTCGATTGCCGGTAAAGCCAGCTGCATGTTTGTATTCTTCACCAATTGCGGAAGAATCATAGGAGCAATTGGAAGACGTTTGATAAGCAGATAAGCCGTGACCTCTCTTTCTTCTTCGTGGTCATCATGGCCTGCTTCATGCGCATGCTCTTCTTCCGCATGGTCATGCCCATCTTCGTCTGCATGTTCTTTTGCATCATGATCTTCTGCATCATGATCTTCTGCGGACACGATTCCGGCATGGGCAGACTCTTCGTGATCTCCGTGATCATGGACTTCCCAGATGGATTCAACTGGTGTTAAGATCAAGCGATCGATGACAGTTCCGCTTGCTTCGTAAATTCCTACAACGGTAAACAATTGATCGTGGCCTTCCTCCTCTTCGCCTTCTTTGTCCAATCCGTGATTGCTCTTGAATGTCTGTCCTAATTTCAATCCCAATTCTTTCGCTGCGTATGAACCAACCGTAACTTCGAAAGGAGTTTCGAATACCTTTCCTTCCTTCAATTTCACTTCATAAAACTCCGCATACCTCGGCGTTGTTCCAACGATTCTCCATCCTTCATAATTATCTCCGTATGCCAATGGAATGGCTTCTTTGACCGTGGGATTCTTTATGATTTTCTGTGCTTCAGAAACTTTAATGTTTCCCGTTGGAGCATCTATGTGGTAGACATTGGCTAAGATTAATTGAAGCGGACTTCCTTTTGCACCGAGCACAAAATCTATGTCTTTGATGTTCTTGTTGAATTTATCGCTGAGTTGATTTTCCAGCAGGAGCATCATGGAAATTATTCCAACCCCGAACGATAAAAGCAAAAGTGTTAAGGTCGTTGCTCCCGCCTTTTGCCAACAATTTTTCCATGCAATAAAAATAATTTTCATGTCGAATTGTGGTTAAGATTTCAATGCGGTTAATTCTATACGCTGCTTCACTTCATCTTTCAATCGATTGTCGTGTGTTACTATGAGCAGAGCCGCATTTAAGGCATGTGTCTGTTCGCGCAATAAGTTCAAAACATCTTTTGCATTCTCGTCGTCGAGCGCGCTTGTCGGTTCATCTGCTAGGATTAACGAAGGATTATTCAACAGCGCACGAGCTATAGCCACTCGTTGTTGTTCTCCCACACTCAATGTTGAAGTTTTTTTATTTTTTTTCGAAAGAATATTTAAACGATCCAACATTTTTTCCGCGTCTGACTTCGAAACCTTGTTGTTCGAAAAATAAGGTGCTAAAAGAATATTATCTATCACAGAAAGCGACTGCACGAAATGTGAAGTTTGAAAAACAACTCCAATGTTTTTCCCTCTGAAACAATCTAAGGCAGCGCCACTCAAAGAACTTAAAAGAAGTCCATTCACTTTTACTTCGCCTACAGTTGGTTTTCTCAATCCGGCCAAAAGATGAAGTAAAGTTGTCTTACCGGTTCCGCTACTTCCCAAAATCAATAATTCGCTGTTTTCTTCAGCTTGAAATGAAGGGAATATAAGCTGAGGACCTTTCGAAAAGGTGTATTGAAGATTAGTTGTTTGAATGATTGCCATAATTGGCCACTAAGTTAATGGCTAACTCGGAAATTTTATGCACTTTTGTGGGAATCTGAATAGCATGAAATTTCGAAGAAGACTTTTACTTTTTGCAACGGGCCTAACCATTGGTTGTTTGCTTGTATTTATGATGTTCCCTAACTACGATTGGTTGGGATGGCTGCCCGGAAAGCAAATTATGAAACAGATTCAATCTTCAAAAACATTAGTCACCAACCACGGCAAATGCCGAATGGATTGTCAAGGCATTTCCATGGAGAATTTCGAAACTGCAAGGTGGCAAGGTGAAGTGGATTTTTCGAAATCAGATGCGCAGAATAATCCCAAGCGTTACTTCCTTTCACACAACAACGTGAATTACATTATTCTATGCACAGACTCTACTGTGGCGGTGGCAGAGGCTAGTCGCGAAGGAGAAAAAACCAAATGCGATTGTGCCCCATGAGAGATTTAATTAAAGAACTTTCTGAAAAATATTTTGAAGAAATCGTTTCCATTCGCAGACATATTCATGCGCATCCGGAACTTTCTTATCAAGAAAAAAATACTTCTGCATTCGTTGCAAAACATCTTGCTGAATGGGGAATTCCATTCACTGAAAACATTGGTGGGTATGGCATTCGTGCAGAAATAACCGGAGAATTAACTTCTACAAAAACGATTGCTCTTCGCGGCGATATGGATGCTCTTCCAATTATGGAAGACAATGATTTGCCTTTTAAAAGCACCGTAGATGGTGTTATGCACGCATGCGGCCATGATGTTCACACGTCGTCTCTGCTTGGTGCTGCGAAAATTCTGAATGAAACAAAAGCGCAATGGGGAGGGGTTGTAACGTTGGTTTTTCAACCTGCTGAAGAAGTTTTACCAGGAGGTGCGTTGCTGATGATGCAAGACGGATTGTTTCAAGATAAAAAACCAAATGGGATTTTTGGACAGCATGTCTTTCCTGATTTGCCTGCTGGAAAAGTAGGTTATCGTGCTGGAGCCTACATGGCATCTACCGACGAGCTTTATGTTACTATTAAAGGAAAAGGCGGGCATGGCGCGAAGCCCGACCAATGCATTGATCCTATTCTCATCTCTTCGCATTTACTAATCGCGTTGCAACAAGTTGTATCGCGTTGGAGCAATCCGCAAATGCCTACTGTACTTTCCTTCGGAAAAATAATTGGCAATGGGGCCACGAACATTATTCCCAACGAAGTAAAACTGGAAGGAACCTTCCGCACATTTTCTGAATCGTGGCGCACCCTAGCGCATGAGAAAATTGTTGCCCTTGCAAAAGGATTGGTTGAAGGAATGGGCGGTGAATTAGATTTTCGAATTGAAAGAGGATATCCTGTGGTGTACAACAATCCTGAATTAACTGAACGCGCCATTGCCCAAGCGAAGGATTATTTGGGAGAAGAAAATGTGATTGATTTAGATATGCGAACCACTGCAGAAGACTTCGCTTATTATTCACAAGAAATGCCTGGATGCTTCTATCGCTTGGGTACTTCCAACGAAGATGGTTCTTGGAAAGCTCCTGTTCATAACAGCAAATTCGCTGTCAACGAAAACGCACTAAAAATTGGGATGGGATTGCTAGCTTGGCATGCCGTTCAAGAATTAAAATAAAAATATGAGCTTAAGAGATTTCCTTTACAATTACGATTCAAAAAAAATCGTCCGTCCATTCATTATTGCTGAAGCCGGTGTGAACCATGAAGGTTCTATGGACTTGGCGAAAAGACTTATTGACGAAGCTGCTGAAGGTGGCGCGAACGCGATTAAATTTCAAACGTACAAGGCAG
>CANKYR010000127.1 GCA_947488195.1 Flavobacteriales bacterium | reverse complement strand
TCCGCATATTTCAAAGGTAAAACATCTTTTCATGTATTTGCACGTTGTACCTTTGCAATCTAAAATAATTGAACAAATGAGCAATTCTATGGATATGTCAGACGTGTTCGTGAAATTGGGAATTCAAGCAGAGAATCTTGGAACCAGCACGGGACAAAACTTTTTTTCAAACGGAGATCTATTCGCTTCGTTTTCTCCAGTTGATGGAAAAGAAATTGCAAAGGTGCAGGCCACCACTGCCGAGGATTACAATCGTGTGGTAGAAGCCGCGCAAGAAGCATACAAATCATGGCGCTTAATGCCGGCTCCAAAGCGTGGCGAAATTGTTCGTCAGTTTGGAAATCGCCTTCGCGATTACAAGCAAGAGCTTGGTATGTTGGTGAGTTATGAAATGGGAAAGAGTTTGCAAGAAGGTTTGGGTGAAGTGCAGGAGATGATTGACATCTGCGATTTCGCAGTTGGATTGTCGCGTCAGCTTTATGGTTTAACCATGCATAGCGAACGTCCGGGTCATCGCATGTATGAGCAATGGCATCCGCTTGGAATCGTTGGAATCATTTCAGCATTCAACTTCCCAGTAGCAGTATGGGCTTGGAACAGCGCATTGGCTTGGATTTGCGGAGATGTTTGTATTTGGAAAGGATCTGAAAAAGCACCGCTTTGCGCAATTGCTTGTCAAAATATTTGGAATGAAATAGCTTCTGAAAACAATTTGCCGGAAGGAATTTCGAGCATTGTTTCGGGCGATGTGAAAGTAGGAGAGATGATGACTGTTGATACTCGTGTTCCTTTGATTTCAGCAACAGGAAGCACCCGCATGGGTCGCATTGTTGGAGCGAAAGTAGCAGAGCGTTTTGGAAAGTCTTTGTTGGAATTAGGTGGAAATAACGCCATTATCGTAACAGAGAACGCAGATTTGAAGATGACCATCATTGGTGCGGTGTTCGGTGCAGTAGGAACTGCCGGACAACGTTGTACTTCAACACGTCGCTTAATTATTCACGAAAGTGTCTACAACGAAGTGAAAGAGAAGTTGGTTACGGCTTATGGACAGATTCGCATTGGAGATCCATTGAATTCGAACAACCACGTGGGTCCGTTGATTGACACGCTGGCTGTTGATACGTATTTGAAGGCTATTGAGAAAGCGAAGTCTGAAGGCGCGAACTTCATTGTTGAAGGTGGCGTTGTAACCGGAGAAGGATTTGAGAGCGGATGTTATGTGAAACCTTGTATTGCGGAAGTGAAGGACAGCAGTTTGGAGATTGTTCAGCACGAAACGTTTGCTCCGATTTTATACATCATGAAGTACAAAGAATTGGACGAGGCCATTGCTATGCAAAACGGTGTTGTTCAAGGATTGTCGAGTGCAATTATGACAACGAACATGCGTGAAGCAGAGCGCTTCCTAAGCTGTGAAGGTTCAGACTGCGGAATTGCTAATGTGAACATTGGAACCAGCGGTGCTGAAATTGGTGGTGCATTTGGTGGTGAGAAAGAAACAGGTGGTGGACGCGAGAGCGGATCGGATGCGTGGAGAAATTACATGCGTCGTCAGACCAATACAATTAACTATTCAACCTCTTTACCATTGGCTCAAGGAATTAAATTTGATTTTTAATGAAGGCCTGGATGCTCTTGTTTTTCGCTGTTTTCAGCGGAACTGTTTTCTCACAATCGCATTTGATTGTGTTTAAGATTGAAGACAAAAGTATTCCTTGTCGCATAGAATTGAAGTCAGACGTTCAATGGGAAATAGTGAATGGCGTAGAGCGCATTCCAATTGATATTAAATGGGGAAAAGACTCGACGTTCACGTCGAGTCTTCCTCTTTTCAATACATACTTCGAAGGAAAAAAGGAGAAAGGAATTCTAACAGGTGAGTGGGTAGATCCAACACGCACGGGCGATTACCGCATTCCATTTCAAATTATTGGAAATAAGGTGCGTGAGTTCGATTCGAAGGTTCACATTCCTGTTCAGGCGAAGTACAAAATTGTTTTTGAAGACGATACTGTTCCGGCCATTTTAGATATGGCTGTTGTGCGCGAAGAGTTTGTTGTTTCTGGAACGGTATTGACTGAAACCGGCGACTACAGATATTTACAGGGGGAACCCTTCGAGAACAACCGCTTTTATTTATCGGCTTTCGACGGAACACATTTGTTCTATTTAGCAGCGCAGTTAGTCGACAATAAGATTGAAGGTGTCTTCATGAGTGGAAAGCATTACATGGTTAAATTTACAGGTGAAGCCGATGCAACTTTTGAATTGCGAAAAGCCGATGAGTTGACGTGGATGAAGAATCCGAAGGAAACGTTGAGTTTGAAATTGAATACAGACGCAAAAACCGAACGTTCATTCGGTGAGAAGGATTGGAAGGATAAAGTAACCTTGGTTCAGATTATGGGAACGTGGTGTCCGAATTGCACCGACGAATCGCGATTCGTGAAGTCGATGTATGAAAAGTACCATGCGCAAGGATTGGAAGTTGTTCCGGTTTCATTCGAACGTGGAACCGATAAACAAGTGGCGTTTACACGCATTAATTCACAAGCCAAGCAAATGGCATTGCCTTATCCTGTTTACCTCGGTAGTGGGGCTGATTCACCGCAGAAAGCTGCGGCAATAGTTTTTGCGCAATTGAATCACGTAATGTCATTTCCAACCTTAATCTTAATTGGGAAAGATGGAAAGGTGATGAAGGTATGGACGGGGTTTTATGGTCCAGGGACAGGGGTGCATTACACCGAGCACACGAAGGAGATTGAAAATGCTCTTGTATTATTTCTGAATCAGAAATAATTTCTTCAAAGATTGACCATTCGAATTAGTGCATTCAACGAAGTACATACCGTTGGTCCAGTCGGAGCAAGGGATGTGCGTTGTGCGGTCTTGTGAAGATTCAGAATAAATAAGTCTTCCGTCTAAAGCGAAAATCTTACACGTGAAGGTGGGAGAGAGAAAAGGATTTTCAACGTTGAATACGTTGTTTGCTGGATTTGGATAACAATTAATTTCTTGGGTTGTTTCTTCTTCAACGCCAACGGTATTTTGCTGATAAACGCGAATATAATCGACTGTCATTTCAGCGGGGAAAACCGTGGTAGCATCGGGACTTCCAGGCCAGTTTCCACCTACAGCTAAATTCAAAATGAAAAAGAAATCGTTGTGAAATTCTTCGGTACCACCAACATTGTTTAAAATGTTTTGGGTGTAATAGATGTTTCCATCTACATAAAAGCGAATAGAATTGGGATTCCAAATGATAGAGTAAACGTGATAATCTTCGACGTTAGTGTAGTATTGACCACCAAGGTAAACGTGACCGTTGTTGCTGTAGTGAACGGTGCCGTTAATGTATGCGTTGTTGTTCACGTGTTCCATGATGTCAATTTCGCCACATTGTGGCCAACTAACATCATCGATATTTTGTCCAAGCATCCAGAAGGCAGGCCAAAGTCCTTGTCCGGCAGGAGCTTTTAATCGGCCTTCTACTTTTCCGTATTGAATAGAAAATTTGTCTTTTGTAACAAGCCGAGCGGAAGAATAATTGCTCGTGTTAATGACTTGTTCTTTGGCAAGGATGTGAAGTTCGCCGTTGTTGGCGAAGCTGTTGTTTGCGCTGGCGGTGTAATATTGAAGTTCGTTGTTTCCCCAACCCCAATCACCTGTGCCTAGCTCGTGGGTCCATTTAGAATTGTCAATGGTTGTTCCATTGAACTCATCGGACCAAATGAGATTCCATGTTTGCCCTTGCGCGTGACCGAGGCCACACGCAAAGACGAACAATAGAAATCTAAACTTCATTAGTTAATAATAACGGTCTCGCGAACGCTATTGTAGTTGTTTGAAACTCTAATTTGGTAAGCACCTTTAGATAGGTTTTCCAAATTGATTTCAGTGTTTGATTGGAACACTTTCATGTCTTGAACTTTTCTTCCTGATAGATCGAATACTTCGATGTTGTAAGGAAGAGCAAGGTTGCTGTTGATACGAATGTTTCCGTTTGAAGGGTTCGGATAAACAGAGATTGTGTTTGAATTTTCGTTTACGAAATCAGGACACAAGGTGCAGCTTTCCCAACAAACAGCAGGAAGAGTTTCAGCATCGATAGCCGTGATTGTACGGTTGGTGAAACCATCAGTTGTGATTGTACAAGTTGAACCGTCTACCAAATTTTCTTGACCCAACCAATCGTCATATGCGAATTTGTATTCGTATGTACCAGGAATCAAGGGTATGGTCAGTTCCCATTTATTGTCTCCGTTAGCATCGGACATTGGCGCACAACCTCCACACCAGTTGTTGAACGTACCGTTCACTTCAGGAGTGGTGAAAGAACCAATGTATTGCGACATGTCTACTTGGAAGGTAACGTCAACTGGAGTTGCAGTGCTTCCACATTCAGAACAGCTTCCCCAACAAACAACAGGTAAAGTACTTGCGGCAGAAACTGCTAGAGTGCGATTAGTGTATATACCAGTTGTCAAAGTGCAAGGAGAACCAGGTGTTAGTTCTTCTTGTCCAGTCCAGTTGTCGTAAGCGAATTTGTATTCGTAGTCTC
>CANKYR010000126.1 GCA_947488195.1 Flavobacteriales bacterium | reverse complement strand
AAGCCACACCGGTCCGAAAGGAAAACACTTGATTCCCAAAGGAGTTAATTTTTCGATCATCTCCGCTGAAGAATTACTAGTAGGTCTCCAAATAACAATGTTCGTTTCAACAGGCATAATCTCGGCACAATAAGGCATTGTACTCAAAACATTTCCAATTGCTTTCGCATGCGCATGATCTTCATGCAAACGGAATCTCTCAACTTGCATGGCATGCAAACCGGCTGCAGCAAGGAATCCAGCTTGACGCATTCCTCCACCCATGGTTTTTCTACGTCGACGCGCCTTCAAAATAAAATCTTTCGACCCCACCAAGAAACTTCCAACCGGAGCTGCAAGTCCTTTGCTTAAACAAACACTTATTGAATCGTATGCCTTAGCATATTCAGCCGGGCTCATCTTCGTTTCTTCTAACGCATTGAAAAGTCTTGCTCCATCGCAATGCAACGCCATTCCATTCGCCTTGCAAACTTCTTGAATTTTCAAAATTTCATTGAAATCCCAAATCGCTCCTCCGCCTTTGTTCACTGTATCTTCCGTGCAGACTAATGATGTGTTCGGCAAATGAACATCAGCTCTGTTGTTAATGTTTGCCTTCACTTGTTCTGCCGTGAACATGCCGCGCGGACCTTCAATTAAACGAACGGAGCTTCCGCTGTTCAATGCAATTCCTCCGCCTTCGTATATGTAGATATGTGCAAGGTTGCTGCAAATCACTTCGTCTCCAGGACGCGTATGCACGTTGATTGCAATTTGATTCGACTGTGTTCCACTGGTGCAGAACAATGCGGCTTCCATACCGAATAAATCTGCAGCATATGCTTCCAACGCATTCACCGTTGGGTCTTCTCCAAATACATCATCGCCCACTTGCGCCTCGAACATGGCCTTTCTCATTTCGTCTGAAGGAACGGTGAACGTGTCACTGCGTAAATCAATTATATTCGCCATAGATGTATTCATTTTTAAATCCGAACAAAAATACACGGAATAGCGCTATTCTCTTTTTTCTGTTGCTTTCATTTTCCATTGGTCTAACAAACATTGCCTCCGGGCAACAATGGGGATATGTTGTTTTCAAAGACAAAGGCCTTCACGACAATTCCTTTCAAAACAATTTCACTCCAGCCGCAATTGAAAGAAGGTTTATGCAGAATATTGCCTGGGATGAAAGGGATGTCCCTGTTTCAGAAGAATATATTTCTTTGGTTGAAGCCTATTCAGACAGCACCTTCGGAACAAGCCGTTGGCTAAACGCAGCGGTTGTTCGCGCAACAGAAAACAATTGGAGTTTCATTTCGAATTTACCGTGTGTTCAGGAAATTGAATGGCTTAAGGAGCAATCACTTCTTTCCGCTGAATTTCCTATTACACTATCCGACAGCTCTTCGGTTCCGACAGACGAAACAACGGAAGCCCGAAATCAACTTGATTTATTGGAACCGAAGCAATTCAGCGAGCGCGAGCTCTTCGGGAAGAATACCATCATTGCAATTTTCGATGCTGGATTCACCGGTGCCGACAAAGTGGATCAACTTTCGCATTTGTTCAAGAACAATCAAATCGCAGCCACAAAAGATTTCCTAAACAAAACCGAACAAGTTTATTCCCACTCTATTCACGGAACAGAAGTCCTAACATTTTTAGCGGGAAAGAACGACTCTGTTCAATTCGGATTAGCCACAGAAGCAACCTACCTACTTGCGCGAGTAACACCCAACATGGGATTCTTTCGCTTCCTGAATGACGTTCAATGGATACAAGCGCTAGAATGGGCCGATGAAAAAGGCGCGAGTTTGGTTAACTCTTCCCTAAGTTTTACCAATCAACTATACGAACGAAGAGATTTAAATGGAAGGACTTGCAAGATTAGTATTGCAGCCAACACTGCTATGGACAAAGGGATTTTAGTCGTGAATGCTGCTGGAAATGAACTTCAAAACAGTTGGGAAATTATTGGCGCTCCGGCAGATGCCGAACGAATCCTTACCGTTGGATCTGTTAATCCAACAACTGGATACATTTCCAGCTTCAGCTCAGTTGGTCCAACTTCGGACGGAAGATTAAAACCGGACGTCTGCGCTCCAGGAGAACTGCTTTATCCGGAAGAAGATGGTGATGACAACTACAAAGCCATTCAAGGAACTTCCTTTGCAACGCCTCTGGTTTGCGGATTTGCAGCATGTGTGCGTCAACTTCATCCTGAATGGAATACTCAAAAACTTTGGGAAGAAATTCGTAAGAGCGGATCGCTTTATCCGTACTTCGACTACGCGCACGGTTTCGGAATTCCAAGAGCGAGTTATTTCTTTTTCGAAGATGAAGAAAAACCGAATGTTTATTCGGTTCAGTTCACCTTGGACAGCTTAAACTGCAATAACGTTTTAACCATAAGTCGAACGGACACTATAGAAATTCAAGAAAACTATACTTCTCCGGTAGCCTTCATTCAATTCATAAAAGCAACAGGAGAAGTATTTAAGTACAATGTTTCTCGTCCGCAAAACAAAGTAATTGCTTCGATTCCTGCTGAGGAATTCAAAGGATGTAAACTTCGCGTGGTATACGATCGTCACTTCTTCGAAATACCCATTCCACAGCCATGAGGTATGCTTTGCTATTTCTGTTTGCTGTTGGAATAACGTTTCAATCGACGGGGCAAACAATATTGTTTGAATCGACGATCGACTCTGTCATGAAGAGAACGCGAGACTATCGATTGGAAGGTGTTAACATTGACAATTACTCTTCTTTCTATTACGAAATTGGAAATTTCATTCCCAACAACAAACAACTTTCAAAAAAGGAAAAACTTGAATTGGGCAGAAGCTTTGCCTGCGGATACACTTTCAAAAAAGACCTTGCGGACATGTCGTCAATCGTCTTCGGTGCCGGCTATTACAGAAGAACACAACGCTTGAATTCCAACTACCCCAATCGTTCGTTTGAACCTGATAGCTCTTGGGATCGGGCGAAATACAGTTCCAATGCATTCAACGCGCAAATCAGATTGCGCAAGTACATAATAAAGCAGGGTAGTCAAACCAACAGCTACCTCGAATGGGCACTAGAAGGTTATTATTTTTTTAACACACGTTATCTCGGAGTGAAAAAATTAGACGACGTTAAATTGAAACGCATTGAAAACAACCCGACAGGAATTAATTCTGTGCAATACGCCACATCACTTAAAATTAGTTTTAGCACCTTGGCCTTAGGCGTGCGGTATTTTCCTGAAGAATTATTTTCAAGTGGAAAATTCGCAAATGAAGACTACGGAAATTGGAGCATTTACTTCACTGTAAATCTTCCTGGTTCGAACAGGAAAAAGAAATAATATTTATTGAATGAACTTCCATTCGGAAGCTTCGGCATGCCACTTACCCGTTCCAGTATCGCTATTCACTTCACACAAAGCGTGTTCGTGTCCGTTCGAAATAAATAACCAGGGAGCCTTCAAAACAGAATTGTAACGTAAAGTTTGACTCAATACAGCCTCCTCAATTTTCACTGTGGGAGCTTTGAATTCGGCAATGAGCAAGGGAAATGCTTCTCGTGTGTACAATACCAAATCGGCTCTTCGTTTCATTCCATGAAAAACAACTTCAGTTTCAACACCTATTCTTCCCTTCGGGAAATTCAAATCGTGAATAAAAAAATGAATGGCATGCTGACGAACGAATTCTTCGGGGGTAAGCGCTACCCATTTGTTACGAACAATGTCCCACACTTCACGCGAGGATTCACCGCGAATGCGGAACGAATAAGAGGGAAATTGGAAATTGAGCATAAAATTCAGTTGTGCAAATTAGTGTATATTTTTCAAGATTGAAATGTTGTATCTCCACTCGACTATTCCCGATATTTGCAAGACATGGAACACTCGCTTATCATTCGTGACATTCAAATGGGCAATGCGGCCCCTATTTATCTTTTGCATGGAGAAGAGGCGTTCTTTATCGATCTTATTGCTGATGCCATTGAAGATAAAATCCTCGATGAAAGTGAAAAGGCTTTTGGCCTGACTGTTTGTTACGGAAAAGATTCGAACCTCGAATCTATCGTGTCAATGGCGAGAAGTTTTCCCATGATGGGAAATAAGCAAGTGATTATCGTGCGCGAGGCCCAAGATCTAAAATGTTGGAAGAAAGAAGAGTTGTACAAATGCTTGCTTAATTACCTTGAAACTCCAACGCAAAGCACAGTTCTAGCATTTTGTCACAAAAACGGAAAAGTCGATGGTCGTTCTTCTATTTTCAAAACGCTCAAGGCCAAAGCAAAAACGTTTGAATCGCTCGCCATTAAGGAAAATCAGCTACCTACTTGGGTTCAAAATATTGTGAAAGACCAGGGGCTTGTTATTCGCGGAACTGCAACACAATTGCTCGCCGATTACTTAGGTTCAGACCTTCACAAACTCACCAATGAAATTTCGAAATTGAGTATCGTTTTGAATCCAGGCGAGGAAATCACCACTCAAATTATTCAAGATCACATTGGGATTTCCAAAGACTTCAACGTTTGGGAATTGCAAACGGCACTCATTCGCAAAGATGTTATGAAAGCGAA
>CANKYR010000125.1 GCA_947488195.1 Flavobacteriales bacterium | reverse complement strand
CTCCATTGGTCAATGCCGCTTGGAGTGAAGGCCAAGTTAGTTCCTGTTCGGGTAGGTAAGTTAGTTGTGCCTTTGCGAATTCGAGCAAGTGTCCAAGACGCTCCGCAATCTCCCGATGCACTAATGCGGAGGCGATCATCGGTTACCGAAACTCTACTAGCGTAAGCCCATTTGTAACTCACGAAAATGGTATCCATAGCGCTCATGTCGAAGGTGTTCGAAATGAATTCGTCTACGTGTCCAGATTCGCTCGTGAAATTTGCAAGTTTTAATCCGTTAGCACCACTGTAATTAGTAGTAACCACTTGCCATGTTTCGTCAAGGTCTGGGTTGTTTACAAACCAATTGTTAGCAGGCCATGTCCCTTCAAATCCTTCCATTAGCGGTGTATTCAAACCGGCACCACCAAGCACTGTGATGACGTTCGAATAGGTTTTTGAAAGTTGATCAGCACCGTTGCTAACGGTAAGTGTTACAGTGAAAGTTCCAGGTGTATCGTATGTGTGTATTGGATTCTGATGAACAGCAGGATCGCTGCCCACAAGGGTTGCCCCGTCTCCGAAATTCCAGTTCCATGAGGTAATTCCGTGGTAAGAGATGTCGGTGAAGGTCACGCTGTCTCCAGTGCACAAAATGTTTTTGTTGAATTCGAAATCGGCAACACAAAGTGCAGGATTTGTTACTCCTGTAGCCAATAAATTTGAAGCTGTAATTAGGCTACTGCGCTGAGCAACGCTACTCGTAATGGCGGCGCGCATGCGTGTGCGTTGACCTTCTGTAAACATGCGTGAACAGTAAGAATACTCCATGTAGTTCTGAACGTTGTCCACGGTATTTCCGCATGAACTTCCGGTAAGCGAGCAGCTGGTCCAACCTATTGTGTTCGGAGTATCCGTTACATTATCATCTTGATTGCAATTCGTAGAAACTCCTGGAGAGTTACCCGGCCCCCAAGCGTGGTATAGGTTCAGCCAATGACCTGCTTCATGCGTGAGGGTGCGGCTGCGTTGAGAAGTGCTAGTTCCAATGGCACCCACGTAATCGGAACGAAGAACAATACCGTCTGTGCCAGCACCCCAAAATCCTGCAACATCTCCAGGTAAATTCGTATATCCAGCAGCGCCCGCGGCGTCGAGACAAATCCAAATATTTAGGTATTTATTCCGCGGCCAAATGATAAGATCTTTCATGTCTTGTCCACCATCAGAGGTAAGTGGTGAAACAATTCTGTTTATTCCTCGTGTGCAATTGCCATTAGGGTCTTTGGTTGCCAACACGAATTCAATACCAATATCGGCAGTTATGTTTTCAAATGCGGTTACAACTAAGCTAATATCGGAATTCAACATTGCGAAGTCGCGATTCAGAATAGAAAGGCCATTTAAAATCTGATCGTCAGAGATGTTCTCTGTTCCATTGTTATGAATGACGTGAAATACAACGGGAATGGTATAAATGGTTTGTGACCCGCGCTCTGGCGCATTGTCTACGAAATTTTGGGTGTAGGTCTCCAGGGCTTCTCCTGCACGTCGGGCGATTCCTTCGGCTTCGGGGTATATACCAAACATGCGAACACGACTTTCGCGTTCGCCGCAATACAAATGCTCATCTTGAGCGAAGACACCGGTTGCAACAAGTCCAAGTATTGCAATAAAAATGGATTTCAAAATTTTCATGGTGAACAAAAATAATAGAATGTTCCCTTGAACAGTTTTGTTTTCGGAGTATTTTCTTTTCATTGTTTTATACCTAGCTTTCGATGTAACTTTGTAGGTCTTAGAAAGAACATGAAAAATATTCGAAATTTTTGCATCATTGCACACATTGATCACGGGAAATCTACCCTTGCAGATAGAATGTTGCAAATTACCAAGACCATTGAAGATCGTAAGATGGTGGCGCAGGCGCTAGACGATATGGATCTTGAGCGCGAGAAAGGAATTACCATTAAGGCGCACGCGATTCAAATGTTGCACAAAATTGGCAACGAACAATTCGTGTTGAATTTGATCGACACTCCCGGTCACGTTGACTTTTCTTATGAAGTTTCTCGTGCCATTGCTTCTTGCGAAGGCGCCATTCTTATTGTAGACGCTTCTCAAGGAATTCAAGCGCAAACGATTTCAAACTTGTACTTAGCATTGGAAAATGATTTGACAATCATTCCAATTTTGAATAAAATAGATCTACCGAACGCCGACCCTGAGTTGGTGAAAGATCAGATTGTAGATTTAATCGGATGCGAGCGTGATGAAATTTTAGCCGCAAGCGGAAAAACGGGTGAGGGAGTTGCAGAAATTTTAGATGCCATTTGCGCGCGCATTCCGGGTCCGGTTGGAACCGTTGATGCACCATTGCAAGCGATGGTCTTCGACTCAGTGTTCAATTCATTCCGTGGAATTATTGCTTACTTCCGAATTAAGAACGGTGTTCTTCGAAAAGGAGACAAGGTGAAGTTTATGAGCACAGGCAAAGAATATTTTGCCGATGAAGTGGGCGTTTTGGGAATGGATTTGAAGCCGCGCGACTTTGTTGCTGCTGGCGATGTTGGATATATTATTTCTGGAATTAAAACTGCTACCGAAGTAAAAGTGGGTGATACCATTACAACCCTTGCTAACCCTTCTCCTGAAGCTCTGCAAGGTTTTGAAGATGTTAAGCCCATGGTATTTGCTGGAATTTATCCGGTAGATACAGACGAGTACGAAGAGCTTCGCGCGAGTATGGAAAAGCTTCAGTTGAACGATGCGTCTTTGGTGTTTGAACCTGAAAGTTCTGCGGCGCTTGGATTCGGTTTCCGTTGCGGATTCTTAGGAATGTTGCACATGGAAATTATTCAAGAACGCTTGGAACGCGAGTTTAACATGACTGTTATTACGACTGTTCCGAACGTTAGCTACATCTGTTACACCACAAAAGGAGAGAAGTTAGAGATTAACAATCCATCGGAACTTCCAGAACAGAACTTAATAGACTATGTTGAAGAACCGTTTATCAAAGCGCAAATCATAACCAAGACCGAGTACATTGGCGCAATTATGACCTTGTGTATTGAAAAAAGAGGGATGCTGCAAAACCAGCTATACCTAACAACAGATCGCATAGAGTTAACATTTGAAATGCCTTTGGCTGAAATCGTATTCGATTTCTACGATCGTTTAAAGACCATTTCGAAAGGCTATGCCTCGTTCGATTATTTCAGAATTGGCTACCAACAAAGTTTGTTAGTGAAATTAGATATACTCTTAAACGGAGATCAAGTTGACGCTTTAAGCGCTCTTATTCACAAAGACCACGCTTACGAATTGGGTAAGAAAATCTGCATGAAATTGCGTGAGTTGATCCCAAGACAACAATTCTTAATAGCACTTCAAGCCGCCATTGGCGCGAAGATCATTGCTCGTGAAACCATTAACGCTTTGCGTAAAGACGTTACTGCAAAATGTTACGGTGGTGATATCTCGCGTAAGCGCAAGCTTCTTGAAAAGCAAAAAGAAGGTAAGAAACGCATGCGTCAAGTTGGATCTGTAGAAGTCCCACAGGCGGCGTTTTTGGCGGTGCTTAAGCTGAATAGCTAAACTCAGACTACGTCTGATTTTACATCGTCCAATCTTCCAAAAACTTCGTCGTGAAATCCCCTGAACGGAACTTCTCGTCTTTCATGAGTTTTTGGTGGAAAGGAATCGTGGTTTTAACGCCTTCAATGATATACTCGTCTAAAGCGCGTTGCATTTTCGCAATGGCTTCTTCACGTGTTTGAGCAACGGTAATCAATTTCGAAATCATAGAATCATAGAACGGGGGAATCACGTATCCAGCATAGGCGTGAGCATCTATGCGAACACCGTGGCCGCCAGGACAATGGTAGTCGGTGATTTTGCCTGGAGAAGGCATGAAGTTTTTGTAAGGATCTTCAGCGTTAATACGACACTGAATGGCATGCATAGTCGGATAGTAATTTCTTCCTGATATAGGTTCTCCTGCAGCCAATTTAATTTGTTCTTTCACCAAATCGTAATCTATAACTTCTTCGGTTATGGTATGCTCTACTTGAATACGTGTATTCATTTCCATGAAGTAGAAATTGCGGTCTTTGTCGACCAAGAACTCTACTGTACCAACTCCTTCGTATCCAACTGCAAGGGCAGCCTTAATAGCGGCCTCGCCCATGCGCTCGCGCAATTCCGGGGTCATATACGGAGAAGGGGTTTCTTCAACCAACTTTTGATGTCTTCTTTGAATAGAGCAGTCGCGTTCTGAAAGGTGACAAGCTTTTCCGTATTGGTCACCTGCAATTTGAATTTCAATGTGACGTGGTTCAACCACGAATTTTTCCATGTAGATACCGTCGTTTCCGAAGGCAGCACCGGCTTCGCGTCTCACCATTTCCCAAGCGCTTTCCATTTCGTCTTCGCTGTTCACCACACGCATACCTTTTCCACCACCGCCTGCGGTAGCTTTCAAGATAACAGGATAAACAATTCCAACAGCCAATTCCTTCGCGTGCTCGAGACTTTCAATTAACCCATCGCTACCCGGAATAGTAGGAACTCCAGCATCGCGCATGGTTTGCTTTGCTGAAGACTTATCGCCC
>CANKYR010000124.1 GCA_947488195.1 Flavobacteriales bacterium | reverse complement strand
AATGTAAATAGCGTTGCCGGAATAGTCAATGCAATCAATATAGGTTTCAAAAAGCGATTCAATAGCGTAATAACAATAGCGCTTACAATGACAGTGATTGAAGAGTCTACCGAAAATCCATCGAGCAAATAATCGCCAATGAAAAGTGCTAAACAGGTTAGCATTAATTGAAAGGTTGCCTTGAAAAAGGTATTGGTATTTTGTTCCATAAGAATGTTTTCAATTAGCGAAGTTCGAAAAGATGAAGATGAAATACGTCTTTCTTTTCGAAATTTCTTTTCTTTGTTGGTATGAAGAATTTTTTGTCTCGCTCTTTTGTTGTTGCATTCGCTCTGCTGGCTCATTCTGCAAGTGCCTTTCAGTTTCCTGCAGGCACAATTTGGTTCAACACAGATTATCAATTCAACACAGATCTGCTGAAGGATAAGTTGGTGGTGCTCGGATGTCTACAACCCGAAGAAATTACGGGCATTGGAGCCATGGTAGATCTTCAGGAAGAGTATCTTGGTGTTCCGCAAGTGCAATGCATTACGCTCATTCCAGCTCGAGAGCCAGCGTACAGCAGACAAGAGATCTTCGACTTCATTCAACAAAATGGAATCAGTCATCCGCTTGGAATTGTTCCGAATTGGGGCGATATCCCTCTGATTGAAGGAGCTAAACTTCCTCAAATTTTGGTCTTCGACAAAAACATGAAGGAATCCGTTATGGGTATTCAAGGTATGCGCAATCGCGAGACCATTAGCGCCTCACTTACGCAATGGGTGAAAGCAGATGCCAACAGCTATTCCCTTTGGCAACCCACCATTACGCCCGAACCTAAATATTGGGCGAATCCGCTCATTGAACTTCCAAATGACTTGTGCTACTTCTCAGGAGAGCTCGCGGTTTCAGAGCCTGCACTTTTCCGAGTGAGCACCATAAGTGAAGACGGATTGATTCAAAAAAGAATTGGCGGAGTGCGAGGATATGCCGACGGAGATATTTCTGTTGCACAAATGAAGAAGCCCATGGGCGTGACTTTCAGCTTTGCCGAACAGTTGCTTTACATTGCTGATCCGCTCAATCACGCCATTCGCATTTACGACAACGAGCAACATGTCTTGTTAACCATTCTTGGCAACGGCAAGCAACCCAACATAGAAAATTTCGAGAAGGCCACAACTTGGAAAGGCGCCATTCCTTACCCGACCGATGTCTTTATTGCAAAAAATAAAGTCTATGTCTTGGCCGGAAACGATTGCAGCGTGTGGGAATTGAACACTTCCGACCAGTCTTCGAAATTAATTTGGAGAAGCGAAAACAAAGACGCACAAGGCAATGCACTCAGTGCCCTTTCCCTTCAATTCTTCAACAAAGAATTTTATATGTTGAAGAGCAACGGTACGATTTCCAAATTCAAAAAGAAGAAAGAGCAAATCGCCTATGCTCCTGAAGCGCCTTTGAATCGCGCGGGTGGATTCACTTTCTACAACAATGATCTTGTAATCAGTGAGCCCTTCAACCACAAAATATCGTGGTTAGGAAGTGTGAAGAATATGGCGGGAAGCGGTGTGCTCGGATTGAAAGACGGCGCAGCAGACACCGCACAATTCAGTCGCCCCATGGCTTTGAATAAAATTGGAAGTGAAATCTTTGTGTGTGAAGGCGGATACGGTGTGCTTCGTAAATGGCGAATGGTATCGAACGAAGTGAAAAGTTTTTATCCGATGGTGAGCCAAGAAGCTTTGTACTCTGGCGAATCTCCAAACGCAGGAGAGGCAGTGGCTTTGGAACCCATAATTGTTGAACCCGGAAAGACAACGTTGAAATTGAGCATCGATGCTCCCGGATATTTCTTGTTGAACACTGAAGAGAATGGTGTATTCACCGACGAGAACTCGGGAATAACCGCATCGGCTGAGGTGTTAACCGATGGAAAGGTCGATTTAGTTTTGGAAGTCCCAGCCAACAGAACCGAGATGGGATTCATTCAATTGGGACTGCAGTTGGTGCTGCATCCGAACGACGCTCCGAAGATGACTTACTTGAAGAAAATGTTTGTGGTCTTCACCTATGAAATTCTACCAGGAAGTGAACACGAGCAAGAGCTCATTATTCATCCGTTTGTAAAACCGAATTAATTGTCGCCGCGAAGTCTTCCCAATTCTACAGCGGCTTCGGTGTAGTCGGGTTTCAGTTTCAAGGCTAAATTCAAATCGGCTTCGGCATTGGTTTTATCTCCTTTTCCTTCATAGCAAAGCGCTCTATTGTATGCGGCTTGGTAATATCCAGGGTTTTTCTCCAAGGCTAAATTGAAGGCTTCAATTCCTTTCTGATAGTCTTTCAAATAAACCAAATTCACAAATCCTTTGTTGAAATAAGCCGCTGAGAAATTCGCATCAATGCCAATAATCTTGTCGTAGCACTGAAGGGCTTCTTGATAGTTATTCGGATTTTTCACTCCTGTTTCCTGAAGGAAAATAGCTTTGTTGTAATAGGGTTCAACGAAGTTCGGGTGAATATCAATAGCCGAGTTATAATACTCTTTTGCAAGCGGATTGCCATAGCTCGCGCACACCAACCCCGCTTCCACGTATGCGTCGTAATAACTCGGATCAACTTCAATAGCAGTTTGATAAGAGCTTAACGCCAAAGTAGTGTCGCGAACTTGGCGGTACAATCTTCCTTTTAAGTAGTAAGCGTATGCCACGCGCTCGTCTTGACGAAGCACGTTGTTAATTTGTTGCAGAGCCAATTCATAATTGTTCAGCGCAATGTCCATAGCTGCTTTTTCAAGCAATCCTTCTTTGTGCTGAGGGTCTTTTTCAATACATTTTTGATAATCTTTATAAGCCTCAACCACGCGCTGCTGATCGAAGTGAATTTGTCCAGCCGTGAAGTAGATATCTGCTTTGGTTGAATCAATGGCCTTAGCGCGAACAATGTCGGCATTGGCTTCATTGTATTTTTTCAATCCAGAATAATGTCGCGCTCTTTCTAAGTAATGCGCAAAGTTGTTGGGCTCAGCGGTAATCTTGGCGTTAATGGCCCGAAGCGTGGTGTCTGAAGTTTCTTCAATTCCCAGGTTCTTTCCGGTATTGCAGCTTTTACACGATTCAAGGGTAGAGGCAAACGCACAAACGAGCACCACTGCGGAAAGGGAAATAAAGGTCTTGAGCTTTTTCAACATAACTTTCAATTGAGCTATCAAAAGTAAGGTGTTCGTCTTTTCTTTTCTACAACATTTTATTTTACGGTTGATATTCGACCTTTGTAGCACATTAATTTCAAACCATTGGCATCCGAAGGCAAACAGTTCGTTTCTAGTTTCTCATGGAATTCCGCTACGGTGGTCTTGCAAATACTTATTCAGCTGGGCTATACTGCTTTGCTTGCGCGCCTTATTGCGCCTGAGAATTTCGCAGTTATGGGTATTGTTTTAAGTCTCATGGGATTCGCTGAAATTTTTTCACAGATTGGTTTAGGGCCTGCGCTCATTCAACGAAAGGACATTGAGCAATCGCACATCAATTCGGCTTTTACGACATCCTTGGGATTGGGAATCATCTTCACCTTGTCCTTTGTGGCTGCTGCTCCCATGATTGCCAGAGCCTACGGAATTGATACGTTGAAGGAAATCATTCCGGTTGTTTGTTCGAGTTTTACAATCTCGGCTTTGAGCGTGGTTCCGCGAAACCTCATGATGAAGAACATGAAGTTCAAATCGTTCTTCACAGCAAGCATGCTCAGTATTGTCGGAGGGAATTTAGTTGTGGGACTTTGGCTAGCTTACGGAGGTTACGAGATTTGGGCATACGTATGGGCGTTGTTCGCGCAGAATGCGTTGATGACTTTGGCCTGTTGGATTCTTCAGCCTACACGTATTCAATTCAAATGGAATAAAAAAGCAACGATGCAATTGTTGAATTACGGTGCAGGAAGTTCCTTGTTTAATGCCTTGAATTATGCCGCAACAAAAGTGGATGTTGCTGTTCTTCCGCTCTTCTCGAAGGGCAGCGCTATGTTCCCCAATACTGTTTCATTGAATCAAGCAGGAATGTATGAGCGAGGCGCGTACGTGGCATCTCTTCCAATTACTATTATGGCGAAATTAAGCGATAGCGTGCTGTTCAGCGGCATGTCGAAATTGCAAGAAGAGACTGAGCGGTTGAAGCGCGTGGTTTTGGCAGCAACGAATGTGCTTAGTATTTTAATTTTTCCGTTAGCTTGTTTCGTGTTTGTTTTCAGTGAAGACATACTTCGCATTTATTTAGGGAACAGCTACATGGGAGCAGCGCATCTCTTGCAGTGGTTGTTTGTAGCCGTTATTTTCAGAACACTTACTCGGCCAATTGATTCACTGTTGCGCGCAAAAGGTGAAGTCTATAAAGGAAGTTGGATCAAAGGAATTTATTTGATATTGATGATCGTTGGAGTCATGGTTGCTGGACGTTATTCGGTGGAAGCCGTTGCGGTTTCTATAGCTGTAACTACTGGAATTCATTACCTCATGATGATTGGCTTTGCGCATAGAATATCTGGTGTTTCGGTGAAGGAACAACTTGCCGCTTTGGTTCCTGGATCACGCATTGGCGCCATGACGTTACTCGCAGCCTACCTTGCGAAATACATGGCGGTTCGTTCGCATATGGACGGGATTTGGTTGTTGCTCTTTGCAATTTTTTGTGTGGT
>CANKYR010000123.1 GCA_947488195.1 Flavobacteriales bacterium | reverse complement strand
ACAACATTGAACATTGGAGGTTGAAGAATGTTGTTTTCCTTTGCATACGAAATGAAAATGAAAAAGACCGCTATCCTTCTCGTGAACTTGGGTTCACCCGACGCGCCAACTCCAGGTGCTGTGTACAGATATTTAACCGAGTTCTTAAACGATCCGCGTGTCATAGACGTCGCGGCAATCGGACGTGCTATTCTAGTGAACGGAATTATTGTTCCTTTTCGTCATAGAAAAAGTGCTGCGATTTACAAGAAACTCTGGACGGAAAACGGTTCGCCGTTGATTCATTATGGAAAGAGAAATAGGGAGCAGCTGCAAGCGCGTTTCAATGAAGACGAAACAAAAGTTTTCTTGGCTATGCGCTATCAGGTTCCGAGTATAGACAACGCCCTTCGCGAGATTGAAGAGTGGGGTGCAGAGAAGATTGTGGTGTTGCCTATGTTCCCGCAATACGCGTCTGCGACAACCGGAAGTGTGCATGAAAAAGTGATGAACATTGTTTCGAAGTGGTGGAGCATTCCGGAAGTTGTTTTGATTTCTCAGTTTTACGACGAGCCCCTGTACATTCAAGGCTACGTAGACAATGCGAAGCAATTCGATTTGAAGGAATACGATCGTGTGTTGTTCAGTTTTCACGGATTGCCTGAACGTCAGTTAGACAATTTATACGACGATAACAAGTGTCGCAATCACAGTTGCGAGCATGAGATTAACGAAGAGAATCACATGTGTTACAAGGCGACGTGTTACGCAACGGCTCGCGCTATTGCTGCGGGAGTAGGACTTTCAGAAAGTGAATACACGGTGTGTTTTCAGAGTCGCTTAGGCAAAGGATGGATTGAACCTTTTTCAGACGACATCATTAAGGAATTGGGAGATAAGGGAGCGAAAAAGCTCTTGGTATTTTCTCCTGCTTTCGTTGCAGATTGTTTGGAAACAACCATTGAAATTGGAGAAGAATACCAAGAGCTTTTTGAAGAACACGGAGGCGAAAAAGTCCAACTCGTTCCGAGTTTGAACGACTCGGAAGTTTGGATTGATGCTATGGTTAGTATTTCAAAACCTTACCTGTCTGCTTAGCCCCATTCACATAAACTGAAAGAAGATAAGTTCCTGTGGCCAGTGATTCGGTGTTGATCGTAGTCTGATTTACACCCATTCCTTCCGTGAGTTTTCTTCCAGTTAAATCGTGAATTTCGTAATTGAATTTCCCTTCCACTTTCAACGTCAATTCATTCTGCATCGGGTTCGGATAGGCTTCCACATGGAACGCATTTTCTTCACCCACGAACTCTAACCAGTCGTTGATGTTGTAGGTGGTGTTCGTGATAATGGCAGGATTCCAATCGAAGAAGATGTATGCCGTGTTCGTGATTTCACTGAACAATTCGTTTCCAATGTTTTCGCGAATGCGGAAAGTTAAATGCCCTTGGCTCAACTCTTGATTTTCGCTGCTATCTGGTAGCCAGATGTTATTGAATTCAAATCGAAGAACACCGTTCCCTAAGTTCACCACATTCATTTCATGGGTGGTGTTAAGTAGTTGGAAGGTAGACCAGTCTAATTCTGCATCTAGTGTATCGATGATGAAGATGTTTTGCGCCGGCGCAGTTCCGGTGTTTTGAAAACGAATGGTGTATTCAAGTTCATCGTCTACGTACCAGTCAATTGTGCTTTCTTGGAAAGCAGTACCATTGTCTGCATGAAATGATTTTTTGAAAACTGTTTTGTCATTCGGATCATAACTATTTCCAACAATCTGCAAGAGTCCACCGCTGTTATTCCCTTCGTAACAATCTGTTCCGTTAGAAGATGTTATGGTTGAAGTGAACATGTGTTGTTCTCCGTTTAAGATTCCGCTTGGAACAGTGAAGTAGAGATAGTCTGTGGTAGAGAATGAAGTCTGGCTGGAGTTGATGGTCCAAGTGATAGAGTTTCCGTTGATGACGTAATTCGGATTCTGAATTGAGGAGGTAACAAGATTAACTCCAATTGGCCAGTTCAACGTAAGGGTATAGGGTGTCGCGCCCGGTCCGTAGTTTCCCCAGTTCAAACGAATGGTTGCGGTTTGATTTTGATAGTAACCAATCCAAGGTGTTACGGTTGTCCAAAGGTCAGAGCACAAGGTTACATTGCCAGAACAATACACAGGAATGTTTAGTGGTTGCGTAATACTGTTCATTGAGCCTACGATTGTAAAAACATTGTTCGTGTTGGGCATCGAATAGGTGTTGTTCGTTAGCCAATTTGAACCTACAGATGCCATGGCCACACTGGTTACACCGTAGATAGAACCGCAGTAAGAGAAGTATCCGCTCGAGTCCGAATACACGGTAACACTTGCTGAATTCGTTGTCGTCCAACCAAGGGTGATCGGCGCTCCCATCAAAGGAGCTTCACCTACGTTTTGAATTCCATTTCCGTTGGCATCGCAGAAGATGTAACCGCTGTAGCACAAATATGGATATGGATTGAAGTTCCCACATTGAATCGGAATACTATTGAGCATTTGTGACCCTCCTGCTTGACAATCTAATCCCACAATGTTAATCACAGGAAAAGAAGTTGTATACCCCATATTGGCTAGGTAATTTGGGCTAACTGAAACGGTGAGTGAATCGCCAGAAAATCCTGTAACATCTGCGCTATAGTAGCCTGCGGTATTCGTAGTAATGGAAATGCTATTTCCGTTTTCTAAGTTTGTTACAGTTACAGGAGCGTTGGGTAGCACGTATTCCCCGCTCTCATACATTCCGTTGTTGTTTCCATCGCAAAAAACATATCCTCCTGTGCACAACACTCCTGAAGCAACTTGGAAGGTCATGCATGTATCAAACACGCATCCATTGTTGAACGTTGCGTTCAGACACGCTTCAACATAATTTACACCGAACGTATTTGTCAAGTAAGCATTTGATTGAGTAGAGAATTGACCCGAACCCATCGCTTGTCCATTTTGATCATACGGTGTGATTATCCATTCGAAATTCGAAATGCTGGAGTTGGATGTTGTGGAATATACCAATGCGTTATTTGGCAGAACCGATTGCACAATGCTTGTCACACAAGGCGGGGTGTTGACGCAATTCAACACAATTGAAATGGTGTAAGCACCGTATCCTTGAGAGTAGAATTGGTTGTATGAGGTAGGATTTACTGAATATCCATTTTGTGAAAGCCAATTTTGATCGATAATCACCATTAAATTTCCAGAAGGCATTCCTGTCACGGTATTCGTCCCGTTGTTCAAATTGTTCAAAGATATAATTTGTGGAGAGCCCGACCACATGTTCATGATAGTCGCTGGAACAGGTGTAGTAATGTTTTGCTCAGCAACTCCATCGCCATCGCAATCTAAACCCACGAATGAATACAATTGAATGGAACATCCACCTATAACAACCGTCAATAGGTTATTCGCGGTTGGTTGGTTTTGCGGATTGTAAACTGTTGTAATAATTTGATAGGTCCCAGGAGCGAGGTAGTGATGGCTAACTGCTGGCGACAGGGTGATTTGCGATCCAGAAGTACTTGTCCCTCCTGAGTGTGTTGTTGTGGTTCCATCGCCCCAATTAATGGAAACAGAAAACTGAAATCCTGTGAAGTTGGCACCTTCAATGATTTGATGAATTTCCAAACCACTTGTTGCGGAAGGAGCCGTCAATGCAGAGAACGACATGGCAACAGTAGAGTCACAGTAGTAATCTGTTATTTGATTGCTTTGAGCGGTTAATCCAGTAATCTGAAATTGAGCGAAAGAACTCAATGAAAGGGAACTTAATAATACAAGTAAAAGGTAACGCATGGTGTAAGGGTTTTATAGTAAGACGTTTATTTTGCTGTTTTGGTTGCCTGACCAATTCTCCATCTTAATCCCACGTAATAATTCGCACCGAACATAGGTCCGTATACTTGTGAAGCATCGAAGAAATTAGAAGATGGATCTTCACTCAAGTGAATAGGATGATGAATCATGTATCCCGTTAAGTTTTCTCCTCCAGCATAGAATTCCAAATTCGCTTTTGCGAAGAACGAAACTTGTGCATTCAAAGTCCAATAGCCAGGACTGTAAATGCTGCTTGCAACAATGTAATCCGATTGATTGGCCAAACGCTGTGGACCTAACCAACGCGCTGTGAAATCGAAATTCCATTTTTGCGATTTAGCATTTTCTTTCGTGGCGTAGGCGAGGTTAATGAATATGCGATGCTTGGCAACAAGCGGACGTTCTTTCAAACCATCGGTGTAGGTCGTTTGTGCATCGAGCCAGCGGTAAGCCAATCGAATTTCACTTCGTTTAATGGGGCTGAAGGTGAAGTCGGTTTGAACCGCATTCGCGAAGCTTTTTCCAGATAAATTAGACAAGCGAAACTCTCCAGCCTTTTCGTAATCTGCCACGAGTTGGTTTTTGAAGTTGGTGTGAAAGGCATCTACTGTAAATGTCGCTGTACGGTGAAACAACTTCGTGCTGTGAACTAAGACAATTCCACTGTTCACTGCTTCTTCCATTTCAAAACCGAATGGATATTCGGTCGTGGCATTCACAGGTAAATTCCACGTTCTATTTCCCGCAAGGGCAGAAAGATGATCAATCACCATTTGCGGAGAACGATACGCTTTTCCAGAACTAATTTTAACACTTGTTTTTTCAGTGATGGAATAACGCGCGTGAATGCGCGGAGTGAAGAGCATTCCGTATAAGTTGTTCACGTCTTCGCGCAATCCCGCAACGATTTGAAGTCTTTCCGATGGACTCGCATTC
>CANKYR010000122.1 GCA_947488195.1 Flavobacteriales bacterium | reverse complement strand
TACGGGAATTTTAAGTGGAGATAATCGGATTCGAACCGATGACCTCTTGCATGCCATGCAAGCGCTCTAGCCAACTGAGCTATACCCCCGGGCGGTGCAAAGATAGGCACAATTGCTTCGCGAGGGCGAATTGCTTCGCGAGGGTTTCTTTGAAACGAGGGCAACTATCGTTGCGAGGGTCTTCGACGTATCAATGCCAAATCAGTTCCCACAACGCAGTTCCCACAACGCAGTTCTCACAACGCAGTTCCAACAACATCGTTCCAACAACGCAGTTCCAACAACGAAGTTCCAAATACCACTTTTAAGGTATAGCCCTTCCTAACCGATAAAGTAAATTTGTTTTGTGAAGAAGACGCTGGCGCAATACCTACCCGGACAATACGCACAAATTGTGAGTGTGGCCGAACATGCCATGGGAGCGAAACTCATTGAGATGGGTTTTTACCCAGGAAAGCGCGTGCAAGTGCTCTTCAGAGCCCCTTTCCGCGGGCCATTTGCAATTGATGCCGGTGGTGCCGTACTTTCGCTGCGCGAAGACGAGGCCTCGCTCATAGAGACCATCGATTGCTAAGAAAACATGTGTACCAAAATTGCCCTAGTCGGCAGCCCTAATACAGCCAAGACCTCGTTGTTCAACCTGCTTACAGGCATGAATCAACAAGTGGGTAACTTCCCCGGAGTGACCGTGGAAAAGCATTGGGGGAAATTCAATCTGCCAGACGGAAGAGTGGCCGAACTGCTCGATCTTCCCGGTGCATACAGCCTCAACGCATATTCCGAAGAAGAAAAAATTGTTTCGGAAATTCTTCACAACAAACAACACGCTGACTTTCCTGAACTGGTTGTCGTGACCGTAGACGTCACCAACCTTGAACGGAACCTGGTCATCCTTACACAAATCAGCGACCTCGATATTCCCGTCATTGGCGTGCTTACCATGAACGACATGCTTATTGGTAAGTCAGTCAGTCCGCAAGAACTCACCAACGCCTTCAATCAAATTCCGTTTTTGAAAATCAACGGAAGAACAGGCGAGGGGAAGCAAGAGCTGATCGATTTCATTTCGGCATGCAACATTCAACCCGTTGAGAAATTTATTTCCTTCCCGCTGAAAGAAAATCTGAACATCGCGGAAGCCAGACGAGATGCGGAAAGCAGAAAGACGTCAATTGTAAACCGATTGAAAGAAGTTCCTTCGTTTGTTGGAGTAACACGACATTCTTTCACCACGAAAGTGGACAAGCTGTTGGTGCATCCGATTTTAGGATACGCCTTTTTTGGAATAGTGTTGTTCCTCATTTTTCAATTCATGTTCAGCATTTCTGCTATTCCCATGGATTGGATCGATAGCGTGTTTCTGAATTTCAGTCAATACCTACAAACGAAAATGCCTGAAGGTATTTTTACTGATCTCATTACCCAAGGAATTGTTCCCGGAGTAGGAGGAGTGCTCATCTTCGTTCCACAAATAGCCATTCTGTTTTTCTTCTTGGGAGTCTTGGAAGAGACTGGTTACATGACGCGCGTGGTCTTCATTATGGATCGATTGGTGCGTCCGTTCGGATTGAACGGCAGAAGTATTGTGCCCCTCGTATCCAGCGCTGCATGCGCTATTCCTGCTATTCTTTCTACACGTGTGATCGGTAATCCGAAAGAGCGATTAATCACCATTCTCGTTTCTCCGTTGATTAGCTGCTCTGCGCGTATTCCTGTTTTCGTTTTACTCATTTACTTGGTGATTCCAAATACGTATATGTACGGATTTATAGGTCTTCAAGGAACGGTTCTTTTTGCTATGTATGCCTTGGGTGTTATTGGCGCTTTGCTGGTAGCCATGGTCATGAACAAATTCATTCGCTCGAAAGAGAAGAGTTTTTTATTGCTTGAATTACCTGAATACCGCTGGCCGCGATGGAAGAATATTCTGTTGCATTTGAACGAAAAAGTGCAAGCGTTTGTCTTTGATGCCGGAAAAATTATTTTGGCCATATCCATTGTCCTGTGGGCGTTTGCGGCCTTTCCGAAAATAAACGAAGAGCAAGTGGCTCAAGGTAAAACACAAATCGAAGAATCGTATTTGGGTCAAGCTGGAAAAACAATAGCTCCTGTTTTCGCACCGTTAGGATACGATTGGAAGATGACCGTTTCGTTGCTGACTTCGTTCGCAGCGCGTGAGGTATTTGTTGGAACCATGGCAACATTGTATAGTGCTGGCGAGAATTATGAAGAAGATGAATCGTTACTTCAACGCATGCGGGAGGACATAAACCTTCAAACAGGAAAGCCCGCGTATTCGCTTGCGTCAGGACTTTCTCTCATGGTCTTCTACGTTTTCGCAATGCAATGTATGGCCACCTTCGCTGCGGTAAAGCGCGAAACGAAATCGTGGAAGTGGCCACTTATTCAAATGGGTTATATGGGCTTCATGGCCTACACGCTTGCGCTTCTCACTTTCAATTTATTTAGCTAATGCAACTCGCACTTACCATAGCTGTTCTTGTTTTGGCTGCGGCGTATGTTGTGAAGCGTTTTTTCTTTAAGAAAGGAGAGTCGTGCGAGGGGTGTGAAAAACATTAAGAGGGTCCTGCGGACGAGGGCAAATTGCTTTGCGAGGGTGAATACTTCACGAGGGTCCTGCGGACGAGGGTCTTCGACGATTCTAGCAACGCAGTTCCAATTACGTAGTAGGAATTATGGAATAGGAATTACGAAGTAGGAATAAAACCGAAGGTTTTCCCATTTCTTCATTAGATCAATGACTCTCAGATAAGAGATTTTAGTTGCGGTATATTCTTTTCTAAAATCGTTCTAATGAGTTCTTTTGAAATAGGTTTCGCTATGTAGTCATTCATCCCGGCCTCAAGGCAGCGTTCTTTTTCCCCATCAGTAACACTGGCAGTGCAAGCAATAATCGGAAGGTCGTAATTCAACGCTCTAATTTTCTTAGTTGTTTCTCGCCCATCCATTTCAGGCATCTGAATGTCCATAATTATAAAATCAGGATTTACGCTTTTCGTTAACTCCAGTGCAGCGAATCCGTCTGCAGCCTCATGGATACATAAATCAGGATAAACTTGTTGAAGCATAACTCTCAACAGCAGCAGATTTAGAACATTGTCATCTACAATTAGAGTGGACAACTTTTCAATTGCTTTGAACTCAACTTGTGGACTCGTTATCTCCGAATGTTCAGCATTGGATGAATCATGCTCACAAGTTTCCAATTCCATGTCGAAATAGAAAAGGCTGCCATTCTTTGGACTCGAATCGCATATGATTTTACTGTCCATAAGTTCGAGAATATCATTGGATATAACTAGACCTAGGCCAGAGCCCCCATATTTTTTAGACGTGGAATTGTCGCCTTGACTAAACACTGAGAATAGATTCTTTTGCTGTTCAACTGAAATGCCTATTCCCGAGTCTTGCACTGAAAAACGTATGTTTATTTTGTTTTCAAACTCTCCAAGTTTTTCAAGCGAGAGTCGAACGAATCCACTTTCAGTAAATTTTATACCATTGGATACTAAGTTCACAAGCACTTGACGAATGCGTGTTTCGTCAATTAGCACGCAGTCTGAATTACCAAGGTCTACTCTTAATTCAAAGCTTATGTTCTTTGCCTTCGCCAGGGGCATGAGAGTCTTGTGCACGCTATTCGCGAGTTCAAGCAGGTTTGCTCTTTCCCTAAGGAGCACAACTTTTCCAGCTTCAATTTTGGTAAAGTCAAGAATTTGATTCACAAGCTCAAAAAGAAAATTAGCAGAATCGTTAAGACCATTGACAAAGACCTTTTGGTCATCATCGAGCGAAGTGCTTTTTAGTAATTCGCTGAATCCAATGACACTGTTTATAGGTGTTCTAATCTCATGGGAAATATTGGCTAGAAATTGAGATTTAGCTTGATTAGCTGCATTGGCGGCCTCCGTTTTTTCAATCAGCTCAATATTTTGATTGTTTCGTCGAATAACAGATGCGATGTTGTTAGATAAAATTTGAAGAAGATTTCGAGCATTGTCGTTCCATTCAATTTTTTCTTCAACAGCATCGAATCCTATAAAACCAAAAAGAAAGTTTTCTTCAATTACAGGTAAAACAAGTAAAGACTGAATGCCTTGGGGTTCTAAAATCTCTTTCTCCGGACCCCAAGATTCATCGAGTTCATTCAAATCGCGAATGTAAATTTCGTCACCTCTCAACATGGTGTTCATCCAATTGGGTAAAATTTCAATAGGAATATCTTGAAGTTCTGAAATTTGCGGAGCTATCCCTGGCTTACACCACTCATTGGTATTTGAGCAGGTGGAAGCTTTGTAGTCGAAAGAAAAGTAGTACACCCGATCAACCTCAGAGAAAACACCCATTTTCATGAGAACATTGTCTAATGTTTGAGATAGATTTTCTGAATTAGACTTTATGATTTCTGAGGTGCATGCAGTCAGCAGGCTGCTGAATTCATTGAAGTACGACACATCGTTGTGGTTTCTTTTCATATTCTGTTCTATCGAAGTTTCATAAAAGTATAATTTTTTCTTTTAAGCAAGGTATCGTTTTGTAATTTTTTTCTGACTTTCAGCAAGAACATAAGCAATTTCGGTTTGCAGCTGTGGAAGATGTGTTCAATGTGTTAATTCTGAGAAACATACGTTTGAACATTTAGAATAAATTTTTGTTTTAAATAAATGAATAACAGATTTCCGCAGGCACTTTATCAAAAATTTCTCTCCAATGAAACACGAAAAAAGAGTGAGCGTATCATTCTTATTATTGCCATAGCGAGTTTCTTTATTCATCT
>CANKYR010000121.1 GCA_947488195.1 Flavobacteriales bacterium | reverse complement strand
TTTGCTTACTACTATTGCGAGTAACCTGGATTCATACACCGACATTAACCCTCCGGTTGGTGATGTTTATTATATGATTGAAGTGGAAGGTGTAAGTTGCGATCCGCAGAGAACGCTCGTGTATTCCCACTCGAATATTTTGGATGCTTCTGTGGGTGTGGAGGAATTTGCTTCAACTTCAATTTCCCTTTCCCTTTCCCCGAACCCTGCAAAAACGAACATTATGCTTCAAGTGAATACTATCCATCTTGGACAAGAATATGTTGTTTTCGATGCCATTGGAAAAGTGATTTACAAAAACAAAATTCAATCTACCAACGAGATCATTCATCTTGAAAATTTTAATAACGGAAATTATTTCGTTAAAGTAAATGACGTGGTGAAAAGATTTGTTGTTCAACACTAGAGCTCGCTCTGCGAGCGGTTTCCGAAATGCCCCCAGCAGAGCTGAGGGATAGAATTTGAAGTTAGCTCGGATGCCTTAAGAGAAAGATCTATTCTGAACATTTTCCCCCAGCTCTGCTGGGGGCAGTTCGGATGTCGCCCTAAGGGGCTTGGGAACTTCGTTTCTCAATCTTTCAGATCAATCACTACGTGATCAATTCTTCGAATCAATCGCTTTGCGATCAATCGTTCCGATTACTCCGTAGGATTGATCACCGAAGGTGATTGATTCGAAGAATTGATCTGACGAAGTCAGATTGATCATCGTAGATGATTGATCGCCTTCAGCGATTTAAGCGTAATGTGTCATGAGTTCAATCCGCAACATCCTCAACGCATTTTCAACAGCCGGATTTCCAACACCCGCTTCCATCTCTAAGACAAAATTGCTGAGGGACATGCTGTTGTCGTTCGGATTCACTTTCGAATAAGAAACCTTGAATAGTTCAGAGATGTCGCTCTTCGCTTGCTGAATACTCGCCCACGTATGTTCGCTTACATACATCTGCAACGAAACATTGTGGTCGAACTCTTCGCGAATGTTGCGAATCATTTCCAACTGCAACAGCGTGCAGGTCATTCCCGAACGATTGCTGCGCAAGACAATGCTGCTCGGTCTTGATCTTTCCAACATTACAATCAATCGCTCGTAGGCTGAAAGACGCAATGAGGCGAGCGCACTTGCATTGGCTTTGCGTAATTCAAGTTGCCAGCGCTGTTCATTGTGACGATGTTGTTTTTCCATTAGGAAGAAAATAAATGTTCCGGCAATGACAATGCTCAAGGCTACCAATAGAAATGTAAGAGATGCGTTCATGTTGCAAAGAAACTTCTTAAAGTGTTAACGTGCAAATGCTATCTTTGAAGGGTATGAAATACACTTTCGTCATATTGTTCTTTTTTGCTTTTGGAATGGCCTTTTCGCAGCCACTCACGCGCTCATACACCACAACGGTGAGCGCTGACGGATTCTACATGCAGAACCCTTGGGCGGGCGGATTGAACTCGTGTCAGATTTCAAGGATAGACGCAAACGGAGATGGGAACAAGGATATTTTTATTTTCGATCGAATAGGTTCGCGCATTTCTGTTTTCATTAATATGGGCGATGTGCAAGGCGATACCTATTACCGATACACCCGCGAATACAACAATGCGTTTCCAACGGGATTAACCAATTGGGTTCTACTGCGAGATTACAATTGCGATGGGAAGGAAGATATTTTCACCAATTATTACAGCGGAATTAAATTGTGGAAGAACACTTCAACCAATGGCGTGCTATCTTTTGAACCTGTTGACAATGGAGCTACCATACAGTCGAATTACGATTTCGGGAGTCCTTTCGCAGCACCAATCTATACCGTAAGTTTAGATGTTCCTTCAATCACAGATTACGATGGCGACGGTGATCTAGATATCTTTTCCTACACCGAACAATCAACAACCATTTACTTCTTTAAGTCCATGCAGTCTGAAGAAGGGAACTGCGAAACAACAAGCTATATCTGCGGAAATAGATGTTACGGTATGTTCGGAGAAAGCCCTGAGAGTTTTGCAATTTTAGAAGGAGCCGATTTCGATTGCGGATTTAACGTGACAGATCCACGCTCAAGTGAGCGCCTGCATACGGGTAGTTCAATTTGTTCAATTGACCTCGATAACAACGGGATTAAAGATTTTGTCATCGGAGATGTTTCTGAAAATAATTTGGGTGCTATTTATTTTGAAAATGCATTCAATGGTTTAGACAGCGCAACAACTGTTCAATTCGATTTTCCCGCACAAGTTGGAAACTCTCTTCCTGTCAATTTACCTCTGTTTCCATGCGCGTATTACGAAGACGTGAACAACAATGCAGTTAGCGATTTGCTTGTCTCTCCGAATGCCTACGCAACAGCGGAAGATGTAAACAGCTTGTGGTACTATCAGAATGTTGGTGGAGAATCAACTCCTAATTTTCAATTTACACAAGACGATTTTCTTCAACATGATATGATTGAATTGGGCACCGGTGCTTATCCGGTTTTGGAAGATGTGAATGGCGATGGATTGAAAGATTTACTTGTTACAAATCGAAAGTCTTTCGATCCAATTACTCCGAGTAACAACCACACTTCGAGAATCTTTTGTTATTACAACAACGGAACACCAACAGTTCCTTCATTCGATTTCAATTCGAACAATTGGCTTCCGTTGGCAATTGATACGCTCGATAGCAAGTACATCACCTTCGGCGACGATGACGGCGATGGCGATAAAGATCTTTTAATTGGGGTTCAAAACGGATATCTCGTTCGTTATGAAAACGCATCTTCAACGGCGAATGGATATACCTTTTCAGACAACGGAGAGTTGCTGAATGACAACAACGGGCTAACCATAGATGTTGGACAATTCGCTACGCCGCAATGGGTAGACTTGAACGACGACGGTTTACTAGATTTAGCAGTTGGAGAGAAGAATGGTAACGTGAACTATTATGCAAACAACGGAAGCTCAACTGCCGCTTCGTATGTTTTTCAGGAAGATACGTTGGGAGGAATGGTAGCAACAAACATTCTAGGAATATTCGGATACAGCGTTCCACATTTTTTCAAGAATGAATTGAATGAGTGGGAAGTGTTGTTGGGAACAGAAACTGGACAGGTCAACCATTTCTCGAATGTATCTGGAAATCTTTTGGGCGACTTCACCTTGGATACAACAGACTTCGAAGGCATTAATGAAGGCGAACGTTGCGCGGTGTGGTTTGAAGATATTACAGCCGATGGAAAACGCGATTTGTTCATTGGACAAATAGGAGGAGGGCTGGGGTTCTATTCAAGCGACACAATTATTTCAGTGAATGAAACGCTCTTCAACGACGTTCAGATTTATCCGAATCCCGCGAGCACACAATTGACCATTGACGCCGGTTCGAATTGGAACACTGTTTCAGCTTTAGAATTGTATGATTTAAGTGGAAGAAGAGTTTGGTCGGAACGCGTGAATGCACGAACTACGCTTATGAATCTTTCCAATCTCTCTGAAGGAATTTACATTCTGAAATTGAACGGAACTGCCGTTCGGAAGAAGATTGTAATTAGGAACTAAATCGATCGTTAAATTGTTCGGCAGTACAAATGTGTAAAGGACAATCTTTGAAGTCCTTTTTATTACGCGTAATTACGTGAGTGATTTTTCGATTCGAAAGCGCACAATGAATTTGAACGGCATCTTCGTAATCATCTGTTAGACTGTTAATTCCGGCTAACAGCATGCTTTTGTTTATTTCTATGACTTGAACATCCTCTATTAATTTAAGAACTATTTCTTTAACTACTTTGGGTGGGTTGACTTTGTTTAGGTAGTATGCGACACTGAGAATAGTATTGGAGGAAGTATAGGTAGTAATCAGTTTTTTCTCTTGAAGTGTAAACAATTCAAGCGCGTGGTTTTTATAGGGCATTCTATGAAAGAGCATGTCCATTAAAATATTTGTGTCTATAAATACGTGCTTCATGCGTGTTTTTCTAATACGTGTTCATACATGATTTGCTTGTGCGATTTGCCTTTAAACGCTTCCGAATTTTCATCAAGTAGGCCAACAAGATAGGCCATCGGATGATCCTTGTATTTATCGGGGTCAACGTTCTTGCACAGAATTCTTTCCAGCTGTTCGCTGACCAATTGCGACAGACTTTGTTGCGTTTCTTTTGCGTAGACCTTCGCTTCTTCGATGAGTTTCTTGTCCATGATTAAAGTTAATTTAGTCTGCATACGTGTATTTTTTACAAATGTACGTATGGTGTTATTCCATAGCAAATTTCTAAAGGATTTTCTCAAATCCTTATGCCAAAATCGTATAAATTATATGCTGCTTATTCGGAAAGAGTATTCCAAATCTTATAGCTCTCTTCTGCTTGAATTTCCAGCATCGTGCGGCCGTTGCAGTATCGAGCACCACGTGAGATGCCTTCTTGAAGGAAGGCTGTCGTTTCTGGATTGTATATCAAATCGTACAAGACATGCTGATCGGTTAAGCTGGAATAGGGGAGGTTCGGCTTCTCGTTTATATTCGGGAATTGCCCGACCGGAGTGGTGTTCACAATGAGCTTGCATTTTTCCAAAAGCAGCGGTGTGACTTGCTCGTAAGAACACGTCTGATCGTTTTGCGGATTTCGACTTACAAAAAAATAACGGATACCCAATTCTTTCAAGACATAAGCAACAGCAAGAGATGCCCCGCCTGTTCCGAGGATTAGCGCGTTCTCAACTCTGTTTTCAATGAGTGGAAGTAATGTTCTTCTAAATCCAATGAAATCGGTGTTGTGACCAATCCAACGTCCTTCAATAATTTCAACACAATTCACTGCGCCAATCGCTTTCGCTGCTGGCGTAAGT
>CANKYR010000120.1 GCA_947488195.1 Flavobacteriales bacterium | reverse complement strand
CTATCAAGTTACCCTAACCGAAAGCGACGGAACATGCAGCGGAACCTCGGTGCTCTTTGCTGTGAACAACAACTGTACGCTTGCCGTAAGTGCTGCTAGTGCAACCACGACTTCGTTCTGCTCGGGTGCTAGTGTGCAATTGCAAGCGGCAACCACCGCTACCAACATTACCTACCAATGGTATTTAAACGGTGTGGCAATAGCAGGTGAGACCAATCAAAATATTGCTGCTTCCTTGGGAGGAAACTACCAAGTGAGCATTACTCAAAACGGTTGTAGCGCCATATCACAGATACTAGCCATTACTGAACTTCCGGGTATTACAATGCCAACACTAGTGGTTGATCAGGCCAATGCCGGTTGCAGCGGTAGCGATGCAACGGTGAGTCTGACAGATGCAAACTACAGCAGCATTACCTGGAGCAACGGAACCGTTAACACGTCTTCAATAAACGTTAGCGAATCGGGAAGTTACAGTGTTACGGTAACGGATAACAACGGATGTACTGCCACATCTTCTGCGGTTGAAGTAAATCTTTCTTTGGTAGATGTTGTGCCAATCTGTTTGGTTACTGTTGATCAGACAACAGGAAAGAACAACGTGGTGTGGGAACCGGTGACATCAGATATGATTAACTCGTATGTGGTATTGAAGGAAACCAATGTTGCCAATGTCTATGCACAAATTGGTACTGTCGCTTATGGTAGCAATGGACTTTTCGAAGATGTGAACTCTAATCCGCAGGTGCAGGCAAATCGCTACAAACTAGCTTTGATTGACACGTGCGGAATCTTGTCTTCCAACTCTGACTATCACAAAACCATTCACCTTACCACCAACCAAGGAATAGGAAACAACGTGAACTTAATTTGGAGCGGCTATGAAGGATTTGATTTTGGTAGTTACAACATTTACAGAGGTGCTTCTGCAGCTAGCATGACTTTGCTTACTACTATTGCGAGTAACCTGGATTCATACACCGATATTAACCCTCCTGTTGGAGAAGTGTATTATATGATTGAAGTGGAAGGTGTAAGTTGCGATCCGCAGAGAACGCTCGTGTATTCCCACTCGAATATTTTGGATGCTTCTGTGGGTGTGGAGGAATACGCTTCATCCATCGTGTCTCTTTTCCCTAATCCTGCAACAACAAGTATTAGCCTGCAAGTGAACAGCGAACTTGTTGGGAAAGAATATATTGTTTTCGACGCGGTTGGAAAGGTGATTTTGAAAGACAAAATAACTAGCACGCTTCAAACCATTAACACCAGCGAGTTGGCCGGTGGGAATTATATTTTGAAGGTAGAAACGCGTGTTGTCAAATTACAAATAAGTAAATAAAAAATCAATTAAGATGAAAAGAAAAATATTACTTCTTGTTGCTCTAATTGTAGGAATAAGTTTTGAAATGTTTGCAGTAGCTGTCACGTTCAATGTGAACATGACAGGGCAAACTGTTAGTCCTAACGGCGTTCATGTGGCTGGTAATTTCAACGACGTTAACTACGATGGTATCACTGAAAACGCTGCGTATACGAACTGGAATCCCTCTAGTATTGCATTGGTAAATCAAGGAAATGGCATTTGGAAAGTGACCTTAAACCTTGTGCCGGCGAGGTATGAATTCAAATTCATTAATGGAAACGATTGGTCCGGACTTGAAGACGTGCCTGCTGCTTGTCAAGTTGAAGTAAACGGAAACGACAATCGATTTTGGACGATTTCAGGAGCAAATCCAACAGCGAGTATGACGGTATGTTATGAATCATGTGCTGCTTGCGGAGAGAACACTGTTCGTTTCCGTGTAGACATGACTCAAGAGTCGGCAGGTGTAAACCCAGCAGGTGTTTTTGTTGCAGTTGACTTCCAAGGTTGGAATCCAGCATCATCACAATTGATTGATCCAGATGGAAACGGTATTTTCGAAGGTTACTTCTCTATTGGTACTGCTACTTCTGCTCAATTCAAATTCATCAACGGTAATGATTGGGCTTTTTCCGAGAGTGTTCCTGAGGCATGTTGGGTTTCGGGCAACCGCGAGATAAATCTTGCTGAAGTAAACACCGTTGCTGACGTGATATGCTTCAGCGGTTGTGGTGCTTGTCAAGCCCCAACCCCAGTGTTGTTCAGAGTTGACATGACTCTTCAAACAGTTAATGCGAACGGACCTCACGTTGTCGGTTCTTTCCAAGGATGGAATCCTGGTGATCCTAACACATTAATGCTAGACCCAGACGGGGACAACATTTATGAAGTGATTCTATTACTTCAACCAGGCACTTACCAGTACAAATTTGTAAACGGTCATGCATGGGCAGATGGATACGAGTCTATTCCTAGCGATTGTAACGTAGGTGGTAACCGTGAGCTTGTTGTTGCTGCTGAACCGGTAGTTGAAGAGTATTGTTATTCTAAATGTACATTGGATTGCATAATTCTTGGATGCAACGATCCATTGGCTTGTAACTTCAATGTCAACGACCAAAACACAAGCACCTGCCAATATCCAGGCTGCAACAATCCCAATGCATGTAACTTCAATCCACTTGCAGGATGCGACAATGGGTCTTGTATTTTACCAGGCTGTACTGATAATGCAGCATGTAATTACAATCCGGTAACCACTTGCGACAATGGCAGTTGCACATACCCCGGCTGCACAAACCCAATCGCATGCAATTTCAATCCTTCGGCAGGATGTGACAATGGCACATGTATATTCCCTGGCTGCACAGAGATTAATGCTTGTAATTACAATTCATTGGCAGGCTGTAACGACGGCAGTTGCACCTATGCCGGCTGCACAAATTCTTCAGCTTGCAACTTTAATTCTTCCGCAGGCTGCGACGATGGCTCTTGTCATTTCACAAATACAAGTTGCAACGATAACAATTCAAATACAATTCTAGATTCATACAATGCAAGTTGCAATTGTATCGGAATACAATACACTTACGGAACAATTGCATCAAGTACAAATACAATTTGTCCCGAGATTACTAGCTCTTCGTTGGCCATCAATAATTCGCCAACGGGTATAGTAAACTACTCCCTCCAATGGTATTTCAAAACAGGAAACAACGCAGCTCCAGCTGGGTCAAACACTTCAGGTTGGAATATGATTTCAGGCGCAACTGCTTCATCTCTTACCGTTGACGCATTCACAGGAACCAGAACGTATGCTTGTTTTGTTACACCTGACGTTTCCTATGGTATTTCAGGAAGCTGGATGTCCGGTGCAAAAGTTCTTACCTACAGCTCATTCGCAGCTCAAAGCATTATCGGTAATCCGAACATTACACCATTCAACGCATACAACTACATTGTAAATCCAATTCCTGGAAACACATACAATTGGTCAGTAACCAATGGAGCAATTGCATCTGGACAAGGTACAAACAACGTGTCTATTATGTGGGGACAAAACGGTCCGTATCAATTGACACTTACTGAAAGCGATGGAACATGCTCAGGCTCTTCCTACCTCTTTGCTGTAAATAATAACTGTTCAATTTCAGTGAGCGCAGCAAGTGCAACCACCAATACGTTCTGCGCAGGAACAACACTTCAATTGCAAGCCGCTACTTCAGCTACTGGAATTACCTACCAATGGTATTTGAACGGAACTTTAATTCCAAATGAAACAAATCAAAATATTTCAGTTTCATCAGGTGGAAACTACCAAGTGAGTATCAACCAAAACGGATGTACCGCCGTTTCGAATATTGTTTCCATCAATCAATTGCCAAGCGCTATTATTCCAAGTATACTTGTTGAGCAAGCTAACGCAGGTTGTGCGGGTGGAGAAGCAACACTTACTGTTTCAGGAGGAACATATACAAACCTTCTTTGGAATAACGGACTTACTGCAAGTTCTATCAATGTAAATGCTTCAGGAGATTTCAGCATAACAGCAATTGATGAAAATGGATGCGCTGTTTCTGCTGGTCCTGTATCAGTCAACTTCTCAATACTAGATCCAGTTCCAGTTTGTATTGTCACTGTCGATCAAGTAACAGGAAAAAACAATGTTGTGTGGGAACCGGTTACTTCAGATTTGATTAATTCATATGTTGTATTGAAAGAAACCAATGTTGCGAATGAGTATGCGCAAATTGGAACAGTTGCATACGGATCTAATGGAATTTTTGAAGATGTAAATTCAGACCCGCAAATTCAAGCGAATCGATATAAACTTGCATTAATTGACACATGTGGAATCTTATCATCCACGTCAAACTTCCACAAAACAATTCACTTAACTGCGAACCAAGGATTGGGTAGCAATGTGAATTTGATCTGGAGTAACTACGAAGGATTTGATTTTGGAAGTTATTCAATCTACAGAGGGTTATCTTCAAGTTCACTTAATCTTATTACCACAATTGCAAGCAACTTAAACTCATTTACAGATGTTAATCCACCAGCAGGAGAAGCATATTATATGATTGAAGTTGCTGGTGTAAGTTGCGACCCAGAAAGAACGCTAGTTTATTCTCGCTCAAATATTCTAGATGCAAGCGGAATTGGAATCAAGGAATATGATTCGTCTAAAATTTTCCTTTATCCGAATCCTGCAACCACCAGCATTAACCTGCGAGTGAATATGTCACTTATCGGTGAAGAATACGTTGTTTTCGATGCCATAGGGAAAGTGATTTACACAAATAAAATCCAATCAATCAACGAGTTCATTCAGCTTGAATATTTCAACAATGGAAACTACTTCATTAAAGTAAATGAGGTAGTGAAGCGATTTGAAGTAATTAAATAGGAGCTCGCTCTGCGAGCGGCATCCGAAATGCCCCCTAGGAACTTCGTTGTTCCTACTTCGTAATTCCTATTTCATAATTGGAACTACGTTGTCAAATCTTCCCGTCTCTTAACCTTTCTTCCCTTCTCTTAACTCTTGAAGATAATTCCTCCCGATAGCTATCGGGATTCATAATTTGAACTTCGTTGTTAAATCTTATGTATTTGCTGGGGTATGCCGCCG
>CANKYR010000119.1 GCA_947488195.1 Flavobacteriales bacterium | reverse complement strand
CTGCGTGAACGACATCACGTCCATCGCTTTTCCTTCCATTGTAATTCAACGAAAGTTGTAAATTCTGATTGATAGTTTTGCGCCATGCACATGCGAGCGTGAGATTGTTTCCTGCTTGCAATCCGCCAAGCGCATCGTAGACAACAGGTCCCGTTGCATCGCCTTCGAATTGAATGAGTATGTATTTGAATTCACTTTTGAATAACTGTCCGTTCTTAGATTCTACTTGCGCATCGGCGCCCACAGAAAAGCTTTGCGCTTGGAAAGCAGATTCGCTCGCGTTTCCTTTTCTGATTGCGTATTCCCCTAAAACAGAATATCGTTTGTTGTTGGTAGGTTGAAACGTGAACGAGGGAGTAGCAGTGATATAGGTGGAAGAAAAGTTTCGCGTCGCCAAAAAATCGGAAGAGGTTTGTTTGTTTCCGGAAGTACCTTGAAGTAAAAATTGAACGCTTGATTCAATTGCCTTTCTGAAATTAATTGTGAAGGACTGCTCCACGCGCGTTTCAAATCCGGATAATAAAAACGCTTTATTCATAACTTTCTGTGAAGTAAAATCCGCGCTGAAATTGGGATCCGACTTGCGGTAGAAAAGTGTTCCGCGAAAAACATTTCCAGCAGAAACCAAATAATCTTCATTGGTATACAGCGGTGAAATATGTTCGATTCCACCATAAGTAGATTTCCGCTCTGCGCGACTCATGAGCTGAGTGCTCCATACTTTCATAGCATTGTACAAACTTGAATTTTTATTCTTCCATTGTCGTGGATTCAAATTCAACGAAGTAGTAAATGCCGTTGTGTAAACACTCTGATAATCGGTTGTCTGAACAGGTAGACGAACGTAATTCGCTTCATACGCAAACGCAGCGACTTCAAATTCCGAAAGTTCCTTGATGCCGTTGTCGTTGTAGTCGTTCCAAACATACACGCCTTGTCCGGCAGGAACTTCAGCATAAATAAAAGCTTGCTTCGCTTCCAAACCGCTTGACGTTTCGTAAAACAAATTCAACTGTGCCCATTTGTTTTGTGGGGTTCGAAATTCTATTCGTCCGAGCAAACTACTCAGTGGTTTTATAAGGGCTAAACTATTCAACGAAACCAATTGTCTGTTGCTAGCTGTAATTGCGAAATAACTTCCACCCTTTGTTGTGTTTCGAAATTCCACTCCGTAATTATTCGCAGTAGAAATAGGCGTGACTTCATTCACCAAAAAAGCGTGATCGGTTCTGTTTCGAACAAAAAGTTTGAAGGCACGATGAGTAGTATCTGTAGATCGGAAATACGCTTCTCCATCGAAAAATTTATACGACTGCTGCGGAACTGCAAACGTGTTTTGTTCCTGCTCGTCGCGCACTCCAAAAGTAAAGCGCTCGCCTTCCCTGTATAGATGGGCCTTCTGGCGAATGAACGAAGAACTCACTGCGCCGTTAGTCTCTAACGCAGAAGCATCTATCTGAAGCTTGGTACGTTTCGAAAGATTTGCGTTCACTAAAAATTTCATTTTATTCCCTTGGTAGACCGAACCAATTTCATAATGCGCACCACTTACAGAAATAAATTTTCCTTGCGAGAATTCGCGAACAACTTTGGCTTCGGACAACCATTCGCTTTCGCCGTAGCGGAGCATAGATCTGGTATTCCAGTTACGCTCAAATTCGACCTCACGAAAGCGTTCAATGCGATTGAATGCAGATGACAAGTTCTCTGTATTTATTTCCCACAGAAAAACTTTCCCTTCCTTCTTACCCGCAATCTTCTCTTTCAAATTCGCTTTCAGTGCATAGCCTTTGTTGTTCTGATCGTTCAAACTTGAGAACGTATTCGCATCGTAATCGGTGTATGCTCCTTCCACATTCATGCTCCAATAATTTGTTTCTTTTCCCCAATTCGCAGTGTGTCCTGCTACTAGCATGCGCTGTTTTTTCGGAGCTATTAGCCGTTGAATGGGGTCGTAGTTTCCTTGCTTCACGCCATCTACAGGAGCTACCCATTTGAAAACTTTTCCATACGATGAAAATCCATTCTCAACATAATCGCCATTCCCATTTCCAACAAACGTAAAATTAGCGGTGTAAAAGGCAATTGCCGAATTGGTCGAATAAACCAAAACATTTGTGTATGTAAGTGTGTCTATTAACGCGTACATCACTCGGTCAGATTGAAATCCTACACTGTCTATTCCGCTAACGTTCGTGCTTGAAAACGCATCGCCCGCTTGCATAAGCGTAACGCGGTCTTCAGCGGTAAGCGTCTGAAGTAAGGGTTGATTCTTGGCATCCATTTCTTGAAAAAACTGGACGTAGGTTGTTCCCTTCTTTGTTGTGTATTCGAAATCGGCTGTGATTAAAGGGCGAGCATATTGACGATCGCTGTATTGAAATTCAACGACAATACGTTTGTCTTTCGTGATTCTATTTCTTGGGGTGAAAACAATTTCAGCTGAATTGTAATCGATGAGATAATCTTGATCTTGTCCGCGAATCAATTTTTTTCCATCGATGTAAACGTTTTCCGTCCCGCCAAGAACGGTGATGTATGATTCGCCTTGGGCACCTTGTAGACGGTATGGGCCCTGACTTCCCTCTATCCCTTGAATACTTTGTCGGTTGAATTTACCCTTCGAAATAGAAACGGAAGCTTCACTTTTCAAAATACCCTCTGATCTGATTTCACTGGTGTTTTGAACGAATAAACCTAGACCTCGCTTCGTGTATTTCATGAAGTAATGGGTTCGCAAAGGCAAGGTAAAATCTCCGGCGATAATCTTGTTTCGTTTATCTGTGAGTTGAATAAACACTTGATCGAACTCTTGAAATTGTTGTGTACTTCCGGAAGAAGAGACGGGAATGTTGTTGTCGGAAATGGAGGCGAGCAATTGAAAACGATTCGCGATTTTTCCAGTAAGTTGAAGGTTAAGGGAAGACTGAACGCCAAGGTCTTGTTGGTTTCCAAGGGAAACGCCACGTGTAATAGAACCACTCTTTTGAATCGCATCGTACGAACGTTCCGTCTGCGGCGCTTGAATAGTCCCGAATTGGAACACATCGCGCTTTCCGAATTGCGGTTCGTATGCCTGCAAAAATGCGTTGTAAGGAATATTGAGTGTCTCGAATTCAATGCGCAGCGTATCATTCAAAAGGGTATCCCGCAAAAGCATTTGCGCATGCACCGTGTAGCGATATCCGGATTTAATAATTTCGTTCTTGTAAAATACTTGAATAGAGCTTGGTCGAACGATCGAGGTGTCGAGTGAAATGCAATTGACATTCGGAAGAAGCGTAATTGTCTTTTTCGATTGAGCAAACGAGTGAAGCGAAAGCGCTAGGCATAAGAGAATCAGCAGCGATCGCATTCGAAAGAATTAATCTTTAATTTTTACTACACAACGTTCTTCGTTGCATTGTTCTAAAAGCTGCGCGTGAGTCACTCCCTTCAAATCTGATTTCAACAAATCGCGTTTTTTCTTTGAATAATCGCGCAGCACTCTTCCTTCACAAAATCTTCTGATTTGTTCTTCGCTTTCGAGAATCAATTCAGGCACTTGCATGAGCGCACCCGATTCATCTTTGGCCGCCATGGTGAAATAGCAAGAGTTGGTGTGCTTCACAACACTTGTTTTCGGATTAAGCGATTCCACGCGAATGCCTACAATCATAGTGGTATTGCCCACGTAATTGACAGATGCTTGAAACGAAACGAGTTCGCCTACTTCAACCGGATTTAAAAATTCTACTCCTTCCACGGCAACGGTAACGCAATAGGCACCCGAATGTTTTGCAGCTGCCACATACGCCACCTTATCCATAATTGAAAGAAGTATACCGCCGTGCACCTTTCCGCTGAAATTAGCATAAGAAGGAACCATAAGTTCGGTGATGGTAGTTATAGAGTTCTCTACTGTTTTTGCGTTCATGTAGCGAAAATACACGAAGACTAGAAAAATATCCTTGTTGGAATTAAAGAGACTTGAACAATTTCAAAACGATACCGTCTGCCAAACCAAATTTGGGAGCGAATATCTTCTCGATATTGGCAGAGTTCGCTACCTGCGTGTACAAGTTCAAAGCGGGGACAATCACATCTGCGCGGTCTGGACGAATTGCGAATTTCTTCACGCGCTCGTGCGTTGACAGTTTCGAAAGCGCGCGCAACAAGGTCTCTAGCTCTTTTACTGCAACGGGCTCTCGTTGTTTTTTCTCTAACATTTTGAAAGCAGAACTAATGTTTCCGCCTGTTGCAATGGCTTCATAACTTAAGCCAGCGTTCAAATATTCCTTCAACCAAAAAGAAATGGCTCGTGGAACTTTTTCTTGTTCGTTAATGAGCATGCGCACCGTTCCTATTTCGAAAGATTGACTGTGCTTCCGTTCAAAATTTTCTATGATGCTTAACTCGGTACTTCCTCCGCCAACATCTATGAATAAATAGTTCTTGGTCTTGGGTAATTCTTGTTGCTCGAAGTTTCCGAAAATAATATCGGCTTCTTCTGCACCGGAAAGGATATCTATGGCTATACCTGTCTTAATCTCAAGAGCATTTACAACCTCTCTGCCGTTCTCTGCGCTGCGCATGGCGCTTGTTGCACAGAATCTAAAATGCTCTACTCCTAAAGAATCGATAAGCAACTTCATGCCCAATAAAACTTGAGTAAGTTGGATTTCTTTTTTTTCAGAAATTCTTCCGAAGGTAAACACATCCTCACCCAAGCGAATGGGTATTCGGGTGTGACTTATTTTATCTAGTTCTATCTTTCCAGAGTCTAAAAAAACCTCTGCAACAAACAAACGAATGGCATTCGAGCCAATATCAACTGCGGCTATTCTCACTATATTCTAAATTTCAATTTATACTTTTGCAGACTTCGATTCCAAGTATTTTTTCCATTCTACTTGGCTGTCTTTTAATAATTTCGAGTCTAGCGGACAAATATAGTTATTGATCTCTCCAGAATGAAGCGATCGTGCCTTTGTTGTGTCAGATAATTGAATATGCAGCCATTCTTTAATTTCAGCTTTGAGTGAATTATTGTACACGGGGG
>CANKYR010000118.1 GCA_947488195.1 Flavobacteriales bacterium | reverse complement strand
AAAAATTCCGAATCGCTGTTAAATAAATGTTTTATTTCGAGAATCGTCTCAGACTATCGTTACTCCGCAGCATTCGCCCTTCGGGCATACGCTCGCTAGCGAGCTTTAGTGCTTCCGCCTAAGAACAAATGTGTCAACGAAATAACAAACGACAACCACAACGCCGTCCAGAAACCATCAATCTTGAATCCGTCAACAAGTTCTCCGGCTATCAAAAGCATGGAGGCATTGATGACCAAGAGGAAAAGGCCCAATGTGAATAGCGTGGCCGGTATGGTTAAGAGGACGAGTATGGGCTTCACGAATTTGTTTAACAGTGTAATGACAATCGCGCTTATGATGACGGTAATCGAAGAGTCTACCGAAAATCCATCGAGCAAATAATCGCCGATGAATAAGGCCAAACACGTGATCATCAATTGAAAAGTGGTCTTGAAAAAGCCGTTGGGTTTTTGTTCCATAAAATTGTTTTCAGAACGCGAAGTTCGAAAAGATGATGATGAAATACGTCTTTCTTTTCGAAATTTCTTTTCTTTGTTGGTATGAAGAATTTTTTGTCTCGCTCTTTTGTTGTTGCTTTCGCTCTGCTGGCTCATTCTGCAAGTGCCTTTCAGTTTCCCGCAGGCACCATTTGGTTCAACACAGATTATCAATTCAACACAGATTTGCTGAAGGATAAATTGGTGGTGCTTGGATGTCTTCAACCCGAAGAAATTACGGGCATTGGCGCCATGGTAGATCTTCAAGAAGAGTATCTTGGTGTTCCGCAAGTGCAGCTCATTACGCTTATTCCTGCGAGAGATCCAGCTTACAGCCGACAAGAGATCTTCGACTTCATTCAACAAAATGGAATCAGTCATCCGATTGGGATTGTTCCGAATTGGGGCGATATCCCTCTGATTGAAGGAGCTAAACTTCCTCAAATTTTGGTATTCGATAAAAACATGAGGGAATCCGTTATGGGTATTCAAGGTATGCGCAACCGTGAAACCATTAGCGCGTCACTTCCGCAATGGGTGAAGGCAGATGCAAACAGCTACTCCTTGTGGCAAGCGACCATTACGCCAGAACCTAAATATTGGGCGAACCCCTTGATTGAACTTCCAAACGACTTGTGCTATTTCTCCGGAGAACTCGCGGTTTCAGAGCCCGCGCTTTTCCGTGTAAGCACCGTAAGCGAGGACGGATTAATTCAAAAAAGAATAGGCGGAGTGCGAGGTTTTGCAGACGGAGATATCTCTGTTGCACAATTGAAAAAGCCCATGGGCGTGACTTTCAGCTTTGCCGAGCAGTTGCTTTACATTGCTGATCCGCTGAATCATGCTGTGCGCATTTACGACAACGACCAACATGTTTTGCTTACCATTCTTGGAAATGGAAAACAACCCAACATAGAGAATTTCGAAAAGGCAACTACTTGGAAAGGTGCCATTCCATATCCGACCGATGTCTTTATTGCAAAAAATAAAGTCTATGTTTTAGCCGGAAACGATTGCAGCGTATGGGAATTGAACACCGTTGACCAGTCTTCCAAATTAATTTGGAGAAGCGAAAACAAAGACGCCAATGGAAATGCGCTCAGTGCCCTTTCCCTTCAATTCTTCAACAAAGAATTTTACATGTTGAAAAGCAACGGTACCATTTCGAAATTCAAAAAGAAAAAAGAGCAAATCGCCTATGCTCCTGAAGCGCCTTTGAATCGCGCCGGTGGATTCACCTTCTACAACAATGATCTTGTAATCAGTGAGCCCTTCAACCACAAAATATCGTGGTTAGGAAGTGTGAAGAATATCGCTGGAAGTGGTGTTATCGGTTTGAAAGACGGCGCAGCAGACACCGCGCAATTCACGCGCCCCATGGCGTTGAATAAAATTGGAAGTGAAATTTTTGTTTGCGAAGGCGGATACGGCGTGCTGCGCAAATGGCGAATGGTTTCGAACGAGGTGAAAAGTTTTTATCCTGTTGTGAGTCAAGAGGCCCTCTACTCAGGCGAATCTCCCAATGCCGGTGAGGCGGTTGCGTTAGAGCCCATTACTGTAGAACCTGGAAAGACAACTTTGAAATTGAATATTGACGCACCCGGATATTTTTTGTTGAATTCGGAAGAGAACGGTGTGTTCACCGACGAGAACTCGGGAATAACCGCATCGGCTGAGGTGTTAACAGAAGGGAAGATTGATTTGGTGTTAGATATTCCTGCGAATAGAACGGAGATGGGATTCATTCAATTGGGGTTGCAGTTGGTGCTGCATCCGAACGACGCTCCGAAGATGACATACATGAAAAGAATGTTCGTCGTGTTTACGTATGAAATTCTGCCGGGAAGTGAACACGAGCAAGAGCTCGTCATTCATCCGTTTGTAAAACCGGATTAATCGTCTCCGCGAAGCCTTCCTAATTCAAGCGCCGCTTCTGTATAGTCGGGCTTAATTTTCAAAGCTAGATTCAAATCGGCTTCGGCATTGGTTTTATCTCCTTTGCCTTCATAGCACAAGGCTCTGTTGTATGCAGCCTGATAATAATTCGGGTTTTTCTCCAGAGCTAAATTGAAGGCTTCAATTCCTTTCTGATAGTCTTTCAAATAAACCAAATTCACAAATCCTTTGTTGAAGTATGCCGCTGAGAAATTCGCATCAATACCAATAATCTTGTCGTAGCACTGAAGGGCTTCTTGATAGTTACTCGGATTCTTCACCCCTGTTTCCTGAAGGAAAATAGCCTTGTTGTAATACGGTTCAACGAAGTTCGGGTGAAGGTCAATGGCTGAATTGTAATACTCTTTCGCTAATGGATTTCCATAACTCGCACATACCAATCCCGCTTCCACGTAAGCGTCGTAGTAACTCGGGTCAACCTCAATGGCTGTCTGATAAGAGCTTAGCGCCAAAGTAGTGTCGCGAACCTGACGGTACAACCGTCCTTTTAAGTAGTATGCGTAGGCCACGCGCTCATCTTGACGAAGCACATTGTTAATTTGTTGAAGGGCCAACTCGTAATTGTTCAGCGCAATGTCCATAGCTGCTTTTTCAAGCAATCCTTCTTTGTGCTGAGGGTCTTTTTCAATACACTTTTGAAAATCTTTATAAGCCTCAACCACGCGCTGCTGATCGAAGTGAATTTGTCCAGCCGTGAAGTAGATATCTGCTTTGGTTGAATCAATGGCCTTAGCGCGAACAATGTCGGAATTTGCTTCAGCATATTTCTTCAATTCGGAATAGTAGCGCGCTCTTTCTAAGTAATGCGCAAAGTTGTTGGGCTCAGCGGTAATCTTGGCGTTAATGGCCCGAAGCGTGGTGTCTGAAGTTTCTTCAATTCCCAGGTTCTTCCCGGTATTGCAGCTTTTACACGATTCAAAGGTTGAAGCAAATGCGCAAGCGAGCACAACGAGAAAAACGGAAATAGGGGTTTTGAGCTTTTTCAACATAACATTCAATTGAGCTATCAAAAGTAAGGTGTTCGTCTTTTCTTTTCTACAACAATTTATTTTACGGTTGATATTCGACCTTTGTAGTACATTAATTTCAAACCATTGGCATCCGAAGGCAAACAGTTCGTTTCAAGTTTTTCATGGAATTCCGCTACGGTGGTCTTGCAAATACTTATTCAGCTGGGATATACCGCTTTGCTTGCGCGACTTATTGCTCCTGAGAATTTCGCAGTTATGGGTATTGTTTTAAGTCTCATGGGATTCGCTGAGATCTTTTCACAGATAGGCCTTGGACCTGCGTTGATTCAACGAAAGGACATTGAGCAATCGCACATCAATTCGGCTTTCACAACATCCTTGGGATTGGGAATTATCTTCACCTTGTCCTTTGTGGCTGCTGCTCCCATGATTGCCAGAGCTTACGGAATTGATACGTTGAAGGAAATCATTCCTGTGGTGTGCTCAAGCTTTACGATCTCGGCGTTGAGCGTAGTTCCTCGAAACCTCATGATGAAGAACATGAAGTTCAAATCGTTCTTCACAGCAAGCATGCTCAGTATTGTCGGAGGGAATTTAGTAGTGGGACTTTGGTTGGCATATGGGGGTTACGAGATTTGGGCTTATGTATGGGCGTTGTTCGCGCAGAATGCACTTATGACGTTGGCTTGCTGGATTCTTCAGCCGGCACGTGTTCAATTCAAATGGAATAAAAAGGCAACGATGCAATTGTTGAATTACGGTGCAGGAAGTTCACTCTTCAATGCCTTGAATTATGCGGCTACGAAAGTAGATGTTGCCGTTCTCCCGCTCTTTTCGAAGGGCACCGCATTGTTCCCAAACACCGTTTCTCTGAATCATGCCGGGTTGTACGAAAGAGGCGCCTACGTGGCGTCACTTCCAATTACCATTATGGCGAAACTGAGTGATAGCGTGCTGTTCAGTGGCATGTCGAAATTGCAAGAAGAGACGGAGCGTTTGAAACGCGTGGTGTTAGCTGCTACGAACGTGCTAAGCATTTTGATTTTCCCTTTTGCCTGTTTCGTGTTTGTTTTTAGTGAAGACATTCTTCGCGTTTACCTCGGACACAATTATTTAAGCGCTTCCGATTTACTGCGCTGGCTTTTCGTAGCCGTTATCTTCCGAACATTAACTCGGCCAATAGATTCTTTGCTCCGTGCGAAGGGAGAAGTATATAAGGGCAGTTGGATTAAGGGGATTTACCTGATTCTAATGATTATAGGTGTAATGGTAGCTGCTCGTTTTTCGGTGGAAGCGGTTGCGATTTCCATAGCTGTAACGACGGGAATTCATTACCTCATGATGATTGGCTTTGCGCACAGAATATCTGGAGTTTCGGTGAAGGAGCAACTTACGGCTTTGGTCCCTGGATCACGCATTGGCGCCATGACGTTACTCGCAGCCTACCTTGCGAAATACATGGCGGTTCGTTCGCATATGGACGGGATTTGGTTGTTGCTCTTTGCAATTTTTTGTGTGGTAGTTGGTGGATGTATTTTGGTGTACATTCGCCCGCAATGGTTGGGAGAAAGAAGCGTTAATCCGCTGTTTATTGTCCCAGAAAGATTTCGGAAATTTCCGTTTTTAAATAGAATTTATAAAGCGTTCGATGAAGAGTAGATTTTTGATATTACTTGCATTCGTTTTGTCTCAAGCACTCAGTGTTGGTGCTCAGGCTAAGTTGGTGGTAAATGCT
>CANKYR010000117.1 GCA_947488195.1 Flavobacteriales bacterium | reverse complement strand
CCTGTGGTGAATTAAGAATTTCAGATGTGGGAAAATCTGTTGTATTGGCAGGTTGGGTGCAGCGTTCACGCGATTTAGGTGGAATGACTTTCGTTGATTTGCGCGATAGATACGGTCTTACGCAGTTGGCTTTCAACATGGATACCAACGCTGCTTTGTGCGAAGCAGCGCGCAAGTGGGGAAGAGAATTTGTTGTTCAGGTGGAAGGAAAAGTGGTTGAGCGCTATTCGAAAAACACGAACATGCTTACCGGTGAAATAGAGATTGAAGCAACAGCTTGCAAAGTGTTGAACGCCTCCCTAACTCCGCCTTTCACCATTGAAGACGATACCGACGGAGGCGACGATTTGCGCATGCAATGGCGTTTCTTAGACTTGAGAAGAAATCCATTGAAGCAAAATTTAATGCTTCGTCACAAACTTGGAATTGAAACACGCAAGTATTTAGATAGTCTTGAATTTTTAGAAATTGAAACGCCGTATTTAATTAAGTCTACCCCGGAAGGTGCGCGCGATTTCGTGGTTCCAAGCCGCATGAATCCTGGACAATTTTATGCTCTTCCGCAATCGCCACAGACGTTCAAACAACTCTTGATGGTAAGTGGTTACGACCGTTATTACCAGATTGTGCGTTGTTTCCGCGACGAAGATTTACGCGCCGATCGTCAGCCTGAATTCACGCAGATCGACTGTGAAATGGCGTTTGTAGAGCAAGAAGATATTTTGAATACGTTTGAAGGATTGATTCGTCATTTATTCAAAGCCGTTAAAAACGTTGATATACCTGAGGTTCCACGCATGCTGTATTCAGAAGCTATGCGCTTGTATGGAAGTGATAAGCCGGATATTCGTTTCGACATGACGTTCAAAGACCTTACAGATCTTGGGCAAGGAAAGGGATTTGGTGTGTTCGATAGCGCGCAAACAGTTTTAGGTATCAACGTTACAGGTTGTGCGAGCTACACGCGTGCACAGTTAGATGAACTTACGGAGTGGATAAAACGTCCACAAATTGGCGCGAAGGGATTGATTTACGTTCGTTGCAACGAAGACGGAAGCATGAAGTCTTCCGTAGATAAATTCTTCGACGGAGAGGCGTTAGCCGCATGGGGTGCGCGTTGCGAGACGAAGCCAGGTGATTTGATTTTGGTGTTGTCGGGCGAATTGAATTCAACCCGAAAACAACTCAATGAATTACGCTTATTAATGGGTGGAAGATTGGGATTGCGCAATTCGGAAGTCTTCGCACCTCTGTGGGTCATGGATTTCCCGTTGTTGGAATTCAACGAAGAGGAAGGAAGATATTTCGCGATGCACCATCCGTTTACATCTCCAAAACCAGATCAAATTCATTTGGTAGATACAGATCCAGGTTCCGTGAATGCAAACGCCTATGATTTCGTGTTGAATGGGGTTGAAATTGGCGGAGGCTCTATTCGTATTCACGACCGAAGTGTTCAAGCGCGTATGTTTGACTTGCTTGGATTCACGAAAGAAGAAGCGCAAGCGCAATTTGGATTCTTACTGAATGCCTTTGAATACGGAGCTCCGCCGCACGGAGGATTGGCTTTCGGATTCGATCGTTTGTGCTCGCTATTCGGCGGCAGCGAAGGGATTCGCGATTTTATTGCCTTTCCGAAAAACAACAGCGGACGTGACGTAATGATAGACGCACCTTCAACAATTAGTGAAGCTCAGCTTAATGAGCTATCAATTGTTGTAAAAAAGTTGGAGAACTAAAAATTATTTGTATATTTGTCGCCCGTTGGAAATTTAACAACAAGAAATTATGAAACGTACTTATCAACCATCGAATACAAAGCGCAGAAACAAACACGGTTTCCGCAAAAGAATGTCTACCGCGAAAGGCCGTTTGGTTCTTTCATCACGTAGAAGAAAAGGTCGTGAGAAACTGACAGTTTCTGACGAACGTCGTCACAAAGGAATCGTTCGCTTATAATAGCGTTGACAATATTGAACAGCCGCTCAAATGTATTTTTGGGCGGTTTTTTTTTGAAATAATAATACATCATTATGAAGTTAATTACTGTTGGAACTGTTGCATTTGATAGCATTGCAACTCCATTTGAATCTCGTGAAAAGGTTATTGGCGGCGCTGCCACCTATATCTCAATGGCCGCGGCTTATTTGAATGGAGAGTGCGGTGTGGTAAGTGTTGTAGGCGATGATTTTCCAGCAGCTTTCATGGATGAATTGAAATCGAGAGGAGTAGATTTAGCTGGACTTCAAATTAAAGAAGGAGAAAAGTCTTTTCATTGGTCAGGAAAGTATCACCTGGATATGAACTCGCGCGATACGTTGGCTACAGATCTTAATGTTTTAGCTACGTTCGAGCCGAACCTTCCAGAGAACTACAGAGATGCGGAATACGTGATGTTGGGAAATTTGGTTCCTGCCGTTCAAATTGCTGTGTTGAATCAAATGAACAAGCGTCCGAAATTGGTGGTGTTAGACACCATGAATTTTTGGATGGACGTTGCGCGTGAAGATTTAGATAAAGTTTTCGGGATGGTTGATGTGGTTACGATTAACGACGAAGAAGCAAGACAATATACAGGTGAGCGTTCCTTGAAGAAAGCGGCTGCAAAAATTTTGACATTAGGTCCAAAGGCTTTGATTATTAAGAAAGGTGAGCACGGCGCTTTGTTGTTCAGTCAAGACGAAGTATTCTTTGCACCAGCGATGTTGCTAGACGACGTGGTTGACCCAACGGGTGCAGGTGATTCTTTCGCTGGAGGATTCATTGGTTATTTGGCGAAGATGAACGACACGAGCTTTACAGCAATGAAAAAAGCGATTGTTACAGGATCAGCGATGGCTTCATTTACGTGTGAAGACTTCGGTCCGGATGCCTTGTTGAAAGTTACCGAAGAGCAATTGAATGCACGCGTAAACGTGTTTGGAGATATGGTTCGCGTTTAATTCGCGTAGTAAGTCTTCGGGTCAACAGGAACGCTGTTCTTCCAAATTTCAAAATAAAATTGTCCTTGTCCGTTGGCGTTTTCGCTGACCCAGCCAATACCTTCTCCGGCCTTTACAGCCTCTCCGTTTTGCTTCAGCAGAACAGCTAAATTCTTGTACGCTGAAACCATGTTGTTCGAATGTTGAATAAGCACGGTATTTCCATCGCTTACGGTATAGCTCGAAGAAATAATAGTTCCATCTAAAACAGATTTTACGGCTTCATTTTTCACGGAGGTCCAATAGACCCCTTTCTTTCCGAATTGCGGTTCGAAGTTGGAACTTATGGTTCCGGCAACGGGAGGAAAAAGCAAATATCCCGCCTCTGGAATTTTACCCAATTGCGTAACGAAAACTGTACTCGCGTGATCGAGCTCTTCTCGAACGGCTTGATCTACGTCGCTAATGGCGTAATTTAAATCAACACTCTGTGAACCTTTCGGAACGCTGTCGGGAATGGTAGAAACGGGTTGCCCTCCAGATAGAATAATCTTCAAATCACTGAAATAATGCTCTTGACTTTTCATGACTGAATTCAAAGAATCGGCCATGAGCCTTGCTTGTCGCGCGTCGGCACGTGATTCGTAAGAAGTGAAATCTGGAATTAGAATTGTGCGAAGTGGTGTAAAGGCTATGAGTGAATAGAAGAGTAAAGAGAACACAACTAAGAATCCACCGAGCATGACGATGAGGTTCATTGGTGTGAGGCTATAGGAAAATCGTTCTTCGAAAGAATTTTCATTCAGAATAATTAGGCGGAAGGGTTTCTTCAGCTTTTTGAGAATTTTCTTTCTTTTCTTTTTCCTTTCCATCGCGGGCATAAAAGTAAGAAGAATGAATGAATGTAAAGGGAAATGCAATAAATTCGCTTTCTGCCGTTAGTAAATCCGCATGACCGAAAACCAAAATTTCAACACACAAGAAACGCATTCGAAAAGAGTGGTCAGACCGCGTGCGGTCCTCATGTCCATGAGTGTTTTGTTTTTATCGTTGATTTTCGCAAGTTGTTCAACCAAGGAAGATGGCGTGGCGTATAGAATTTATCACAACACACTCGGTCGCTACAACGGTTATTTCAACGCGAATGAATTGGTGAAGAAGTCGCAGTTGAGTTTGGCCAATGGAAGGAAAGACGATTACGACGAGGTTATTCCGTTGTACAACTACGGCACGGTATCTCAGAAAAATGAACTTATTCCAGATTTAGACAAAGCCATTAAAAAATGTGGCAAGGTGGTGAAGCGCCACACGCTTGTTGCGGAGTCCAAGAAGGAAATGAAATGGCCAGAATACAATAAATGGATGGACGACAACTACCATGTTATTGGTCAATCTAATTTGTACAAGGGGGAATATTACAAGGCGCAAGAGACGTTCAATTTCATTTCAAATAAATATTCTTCAGAGGCGGTGCAATTGCGTGCCTACATCTGGTCTGCAAGGTCTTATTTTTTAGAAGGCGATTATTCTAAAGCCAAACAATTGTTGCAAAAAGCAGATGGATACGAAGATTTGCCGAAGGACATTGCTCGTGAATTGTATTTGGTGAAGGCTGAATTTTTTCTCGTTCAAGGTGAATTTAGTGCAGCCATAGAACCTTTGGAAAAAGGAATAGCATTAATCACGAAGAAACCCGATCGAATTGTTCCGCAATTTGTATTGGGGCAATTGTACGACCGCATGGATAAGTCTGGCGATGCGAAAGTTGCATTTCAAAAGGTAATTAAACTGAAACCGCCCTATGAATTAGAGTTTCAATCGAAACTTCAAATGCTCTTGACCGACACCAAGATTTCTCGCAACTACGAAGACGCTCAAAAGTCTTTGTTGGTAATGCTCGAAGATTTGAAGAACGAGACATACAAAGATGTCATTTATTACGCCTTAGGAACTGTTACGTTGGAATTGGATAAGCGTAAAGAGGCGGTGGATTATTTTGAAAAGGCTCTAAAATTCAACAAGAGCAACAAGAGCAAACGCTTAAAGATATTCATGACCTTAGGTGATTTATACTTTGCGCAAAAGGAATATCCTGAAGCGCAATTGAACTACGACAGTGCCTACCATAATTTGGCAACCAGTCACGTTCGCTACAAGGAGGTCAAGGGACGCGCACTTAGTTTGAACGAATTGGTGGGTTACTTGAACACGATTTCAGAGAACGACAGCT
>CANKYR010000116.1 GCA_947488195.1 Flavobacteriales bacterium | reverse complement strand
GTGGTTATAGTCATACTTGCGCTTGTCTATTTCGGAGTAAGTTTTTTAAAAGGTGTAAATATCTTTTCTACACAAACAAGATACTACGCCATCTACGAAGAGATTGGCGGATTGGAAGTCTCATCTCCAGTAATCATCAACGGTTTCAAGATTGGTATTGTAAAGAGCATTGAACTTGAATCGAACGGTTCGGGCAGATTAGTGGTTGAAGTGGTATTGAACAACGCAGATGTTTCGGTTCCGAAAGATTCGCAATTGAAGATTTACGACTCGGATTTTTTCGGAGGGAAGGCCATTCAAATTGTTTTGGGTGACAGCTCGGTTATGGCTGGCACAAAAGACACGTTAATCGCTTCTATCGAAAAAGGTTTTGCCGAAACCTTGAAAAATGAAATCGATCCGATCAAACAAAAGTCTGCAGAAATTTTTCAAGGAGTAGACAGTGTTCTTTCAAGCTTGCAACGCACTCTCAACAATTCAGGCGCGGAAGGACTTCCTTCTTTGTTCAGTTCGCTGCAACGAACAATGAACAATTTAGAAGCAACCTCAGTCAATCTGAATGTACTCATTGCAAACAACAGCGGAAAAGTTTCTGAAATACTCGGCAACGCGCAAACCCTGACCAACACACTCAAAGACAACAGTGCACGCATAGATCTCGCAATTAAAAACATTTCTCAATTTACCGATACACTTTCGCGCATTCGACTCACCACAACGCTATTCAAAGTAGACCAAGCCATGGGACATTTTGAAGAGGTTATGACGAAGGTGAACAGCGGACAAGGCACCCTTGGCAAACTCGTGAATAACGACAGCCTTCATCATGAATTGGTAAATGCTACGCACAGCCTAGACTTGCTACTCGACGATATGCGCAACCACCCAAAGAGTTACGTTGGATTCTCTTTATTCGGAAGACGTGACGCAGATAAGTTTTCTAAATCAGAATTGGAGGACATGAAAAAAATCATTGATCAGATGATTCAAGAAAAAGGTGGTAAGTAATTCTTCAATTTAAAAATCGAAATCATTTATGATCTCTCAAATCATATTCGCTTTACTTCTGGTTGTATCCGGATTCTTCATCTTCAAAAGATATCAGTTTGTAAAGGGAAATATATTCCTCGGACAAAAAGGTCCTGAAGTCGATCGCAAAGGCGAACGCTTGAAAACCATGATACTCGTGGCTTTCGGACAGGGTAAAATGTTCTCGCGTCCGTTTGTTGCGCTCATGCACCTGATTCTTTACGTTGGTTTCGTGGTTATCAATATTGAGTTGATTGAAATTATCGTAGACGGACTTACAGGTGAACACCGTTCGTTTGTTGGATTCAGAGGCTACTACAGACTCTTAATTAATCTGTTTGAAGTCCTTGCTGGATTGGTAATTATTGCCTGTGTTGTTTTCCTTATTCGTCGCAACTTCGGAAAGATCAAGCGCTTCCAATCGGCTGAAATGAAAACATGGCCGAAGCGTGATGCAAACATTATCTTGATTACAGAAATCCTTTTAATGAAAGCATTCTTAATCATGAATGCTGCCGACAGTTTGCTTACTGTTCGAAGTGCAACACCCGCCCGCGTGCCTTCATTCTGGGTGAGTCAAATTTCACAGCCTTTCTTAAAACATTTTTCTACGGAAGCGTTGGAAGGAATTAGTCATTTCTGCTGGTGGTTTCACATTGCGGGTATCCTTGGTTTCATTGTTTACCTCTCTTATTCAAAACACTTACACATTCTCCTCGCCTTTCCAACAACCTATTTCAGCAAATTGCAATCGCCGGGGAGTTTATCGAACGACAAAGCAGTAACGAATGAAGTGAAGTTGATGCTCGATCCGAACGCGGTTGTGGAGCCAGTTGAATTCACTCGTTTCGGAGTGAAAGATGTTTCAGACATGAAGCGCACACAACTCCTAAGCGCATACTCCTGCACCGAATGTGGAAGATGTACTTCTGCTTGTCCAGCGAACCAAACAGGCAAACTTCTTTCACCACGAAAAGTTATGATGGACGTTCGCGACCGCATGGAAGAAATTGGAAATGCGAAAGCAGCGAACAAAGGTGTTTGGGTAGATGATGGAAAGAGCTTAATTCGCGATTACATTTCTGAAGAAGAAGTGTGGGCATGCACAACATGCAACGCTTGCACAGACGCTTGCCCAATAAACATTAACCCAATGGAAGTGCTTGTAGATCTTCGCCGATATTTAATTATGGAAGAATCTAAATCACCCGACAGCATCACCTCTATGTTCAACAACGTAGAAAACAACGGTGCGCCTTGGGCTATGAGTGCTATGAACCGTGCAGACTGGACAACCGAATAATTCGAACAACATGGATTTCAAGATACGTACAATGGCCGATTGCATGGCCGAAGGAACAACACCAGAAGTACTTTTTTGGGTTGGATGTGCAGGAAGTTTCGACGACCGCGCAAAGAAAATTACCAAAGCCATTGCAAAAATTCTTCACCACACAAACACCTCGTTTGCAATTTTAGGTTCTGAAGAATCATGTACAGGGGACCCCGCGAAGCGTGCGGGAAACGAATTCCTCTTCCAAATGATGGCCATGCAAAACATTAGTGTTTTGAATGCCTATGAAGTGAAGAAGATTGTAACCGGATGCCCGCACTGCTTCAACACATTAAAAAATGAATATCCTGAATTGGGAGGAAACTACGAAGTGGTTCATCACACGCAATTGATTCAAGAATTATTGAATACAGGGAAATTGAAGATTGAAGGTGGAGAATTCAAAGGAAAAAAAATCACCTTCCACGATCCGTGTTACCTCGGAAGAGGAAACGGAGAGTACGAAGCGCCTCGTCAATTGATTCAAGCACTCGATGCAGAATTGGTTGAAATGAAACGTTGCAAAACCAACGGTTTGTGTTGCGGCGCAGGTGGCGCACAAATGTTCAAGGAAGCAGAAAAAGGAAACAAAGAAGTTAACGTTGAACGCATGGAAGACGCGCTAGCCGTGAAGCCTAGCGTTATTGCAACCGGATGTCCGTTTTGCAACACCATGATGACCGATGGCGTGAAGCACTTCGAACAAGAGCATACCATAGCAGTGAAAGACATTGCGGAATTAATAGCAGAAGCAGTAGATTTGTAAAAATAGTTTATCATGAAATTATTAGAAGGAAAAGTCGCTATCATTACTGGCGCATCTCGCGGAATTGGAAAAGGAATTGCTGAATTGTTCGCAGAACACGGCGCAATAATCGCATTCACATACGCATCATCTGACGAAAAAGCACGTGCGTTCGAAGCGGAACTCGCTGCGAAAGGCTCGACAGCAAAAGGATACAAAAGCGACGCTGCAGATTTCAACGCTGCGCAAACCTTGGTAGACGAAGTGGTAGCCGAATTCGGAACCGTAGACATCTTGGTGAACAACGCAGGAATCACGCGCGACACCCTGCTTATGCGCATGAGCGAAGAGCAGTGGGACGACGTACTTCGTGTTAACTTGAAATCTGTTTTCAACTTAACCAAGGCGGTAATTAAACCTATGTTGAAAGCACGTAGCGGTTCAATCATAAACATGACATCTATCGTTGGTGTAACAGGAAACGCTGGACAAGCCAACTACGCTGCATCGAAAGCGGGTATGATCGGATTCACGAAAAGCGTTGCGCAAGAATTAGGTTCTCGCAACATCCGTTGCAACTCTATTGCTCCTGGATTTATTGAAACAGAAATGACTGAAAAGTTAGATCCGAAAGTGGTTGAAGGCTGGGTTAACACCATTCCTTTGAAGCGCGGAGGAACACCTTTAGACATCGCAAACACTACTCTTTATTTAGCATCTGACTTAAGTTCTTATGTAACCGGACAAACGCTTCACGTTTGCGGCGGTATGCACATGTAAGGTATGGCGCACTTAATCACTCAAGCATCTCCATGGCTTTTGAGCCTTTGTGTTTGGGTAGGATTGGCCTACGCCACAGGACTTTATTTTTTCGGAACATCGAAAGAATCTTGGTCAACTCAATTTAAATTTCTTTTGGCAAGCATGCGATTCCTTGTGGTCTCGGTGCTTGTTCTTTTACTTTTCCAACCACTATTGGAAACCCTTGAAACACGCGTTGAAAAACCTGTTGTTGTATTGGCGCTCGATAACAGTCAGTCTGTTGTTTCAGCAAAAGATTCAAATTTCGTTCGAACGGAATTTTTAAATAATTGGAAAGGAATTGCAGAGAAGCTTGGTTCCGATTACGAAGTGGTTCCCTTGCTTTTTGGAGACAACGTTTCTGAAGGAAACGACGCTCCTTTTTCCGATCAGATCACACACTTCGGAAAATTGCAACGCGCCATTGATGCGCGATTAAGCGGAAGAAATTTAGCAGCTCTCGTGATTGCCAGCGATGGACTTTACAACAAAGGTCCGCATCCAGTTTCAAATTTGAAACAACTCAATATCCCTGTGTTTACAGTTGGTTTAGGCGACACCACCCTGCATCGCGATTTGTTAATCTCGAATGTGAGTGCGAACAAAATTGCTTACCTCGGAAACAACTTCCCTGTTCGATTAAATGTGGAAGGAAGAAAAGCCCAAGGAACCAGCACAGTAATTACCGTTTCGAAAGACGGTGTTCAATTGGCATCGCAAAGTGTGAGTTTTACTTCCGAAAGAGAATTTAAAAATGTTGAATTCTCATTGCCAGCCGATCAAGTTGGAATTCACGCTTACACTGTTACCATTCAACCTATAAACAACGAAGACAATACGCGCAACAACAGCGAACAAGTCTATATTGAAGTCATAGACAACAGACAAAAAGTTTTAATCCTCGCTAACGCTCCTCACCCCGATATTACAGCCATTGCAGAGGCTATGCGCCTTCAAGAAAATTACGAAGTAACCGTTCAAACCGTTGATCAATTCACCGAAAACGTGAACAAATTCGACATGCTCATTGCCTATCAAATTCCATCGCTAGGTGGAAGAGGAAACAATGTTGTGCAAGAAGCCTTCAAATCGAAAATTCCTGTTTGGTTTATTTTGGGTGCGCAAAACGATTTCAATGCATTCAATGCCTTGGGAAGTGGATTTTCATTAAACGGATATCAGTCGAAACTTTCAGACATCAACGCATCGTTGAATCCAAGCTTCAGCTTCTTCTCTCCTTCCAATGAATTCACCCAAGCTCTTCCACTACTTCCGCCATTGGCTGTGCCTTTCGGGAACTATTCCGTTGCGCCAGAAGTTCAAGCTTTG
>CANKYR010000115.1 GCA_947488195.1 Flavobacteriales bacterium | reverse complement strand
TTCGTATGTTGATTTATCGGGAAGTCCAGCATGACAAACAACGCTTGCATCGTATTTCGCTTCTTCTTCCAATTGAAGAAAATTTGAATAGCCTTCCTCAAAAAAAACAGAAACATTTTCTTCCGAAGATATCTTCACGAAATAATCGGCAACGGTTAATACGAAAGTCTGCTTCATATTCAATCGTTCAAAATAAAGTTTGAAAGGTCTTTTAAAAATGCTTCGAGGTCTATTTGAATTTCATTCCGGACAAAATGCCCGACTTCATTCAAATTAAAAATTTCGCGGGTGTTCATCGCTGTTCTATTTTGAACAAATTTATACCATTCGTTTTCTCACTCACTACCTTTACGCTGTGAAATTCCTCCTCCTTCAACTCAAAGAAGCATTCGCCTTCGCCACACAGTCTTTGGTGGTGAATAAATTAAGGACGGTTCTTTCGTTGTTTGGAGTGACGATTGGAATTTTCTCAATCATTTTTGTGTTGAGTATCGTGGACAGTATGGAGGCCGATATGAAGGAAGGGCTATCTGTAATGGGGTCGGATTTGTTGTTCATTCAGAAATGGCCCATGGGTCCCGAGAAGGATGGGGGAGAATACGAGTGGTGGAAGTACTGGCAGCGCAGACAACCGAGCAAAGAAGATCTTGATTTACTGAAAGCCGAGATCAATTCTTTCTCTGTGGCAACGATACAAGTGCGGGCATCTAAAACCATTGAACACGAAAACAATTCGCTCGAAGGAGTCGGCTTTCTAGGCGTGGGTTACGATTACATTCAAGCCATTGATCTAAAAATTGATAAGGGAAGATATTTTTCCCAGATGGAATGTGACGGTGGAAGACCCGTTGCGCTAATTGGTTATTCGTTGGCCGAACAATTGTTTGGAGCTGAATATGCGGTTGGAAAGGACATTAAAATTCAAGGACAAAAGGCAGAGGTAATCGGGGTTATGGCGAAAGAAGGTTCTTCACTCTTTGGAGGAGAACGCGATCTTTCTGTGTATGTTCCTTATGAATATGCTCAGAGATTTGTAGGAGATGTTGATGATGTGACGCTGTTAATCAAAGCGAAATCGGATGTTGATGTAGATGTCTTAAAAGGCGATGTGATGTCAGTCTTCCGCGGTATCCGCGGCATTCGTCCAACTGAAGAAAACGATTTCAGCGTCATCGATTCCAGCATGATTAGCGACATGGTGAACAGCATTGTAGGTGTATTCAATGTGGCTGGAATGTTTATTGGGATCTTCGCGATTCTTGTAGGCGCTTTTAGCATTGCTAACATTATGTTCGTCTCGGTGAAAGAACGCACGAACATCATTGGTATTCAAAAAGCACTCGGAGCGAAACGCTATTTTATTCTTTCACAATTCTTATTTGAATCGATGCTCCTCTGTTTAGTCGGAGGAATAATGGGACTGCTCCTGGTTTGGGGCGTGTTGTCTTTGCTGAACGGCGCAACCGAATTTCACTTCTTCCTTCCTTTCAGTCGGATTATGTTAGGGATTACGGTTTCGCTGGTTGTTGGAATTGTAGCAGGGTTCATTCCTGCGTTACGTGCAGCGAATCTTAAGCCGGTTGACGCTATTCGATCGGCGGGCTAAAAGCCGAAGGTGAGACCGAATTGGATGATTTGGCGATTGGTTTTGGTGGTGCCTGTTGTGTATACCAGATCGGTATTGTTCTGAATAGTTACCGTTTCTGGAATGACGTATTGCGCTTTGCCGCCTTGTATGTTTTCGTAACGAAGGTCGAACCAAACGTTTCTAGCTTTCTTTGCGTGAAAGCGAAATCCAAGAGCATATCCGTATAAAAAGGAAGTGCTGCTTTGCTGAACTTTTGTGTCTTCAACAGAAGAAAATCCACCGCTGTTTTGCACCGAAATATCGGTCTTCGTAGAGAAGCTTTCTATGCCTGCGAGACCTTCAGCGTAGGGTTGAAAGAAGCCGTTGAACGGACGAATGCGAAGCAATCCTTGGTAGCGATAGTTGTTGTGTCTTACGCGATACGTCCCGTTGTTGAAGATGGTATCTCCCAATACGTTTGTCCCGCCGTAAACAGAAATGTCCTGATCTAATGCGCCCATTTGATTCCAAGAGAATTGAAATCCCCAATCGAAGGGTGTCTGCTTAATAGATTTCGAGAATACTCCGGTAAGGCCCAAGGGATTGCCGCTGTAGCGGTCTGCATATTCACCGGTAGGCTCGGCTATTTGTATTCCAAAACCCAAGGTGGCAGTGCGCGGATTGCGGTCGGAATAACTTTTTTCTTGTGCGAAGCAGAACAAGGAAGTCAACACAAACGAGAATACAAGGAGCTTTTTCATATCAATTTTTTTGAAGCCTTTCAAAAGTTATACCCAAACAAAGTTAAGTCCTTTTAACTTCGCAAAACATGAGTAACACTTCAATCTGGATATTGGGAAAAACGGGACAGCTGGCGCAATGCTTTGCCGATTCGTTTAAGGGAGAAACATCAGCAAGCATTCGCATCTTTGGTCGCGATGAAATAGATTTCGAAAACGATCTGTTCGAACAACTTTCTGAGTTGAATGAAATTCCAGACGTCATTATCAATACCGTTGCCTACACAGCAGTTGACACAGCCGAGTCAGAAGAGGAACTCGCGCACCGAGTGAATACCGAAGCCGTTAGTGAGTTGTCCGACTTCTGCTCCTTGCACGACATAGCACTGATTCATTTTTCAACCGACTACGTTTTCAACGGAGAAAAAAATTCACCCTACACCGAAGACGACGACTGTAATCCGCTCGGGGTGTACGGAAGAACCAAACGCGAAGGAGAGTTGGCGGTGTTGGAATGTGAGAAAGGCATTGTCATTCGTTTAAGTTGGTTGTATTCCAACTACGGAAAAAACTTTTACTTAACCATGAAGAACGCCATGGCTTCCGACCCATCCCGTGAACTCCGCGTAGTGAACGACCAAGTCGGCTGTCCAACCGACGCTTCCGACGTCGCGAATTCAGTTTCAACTTATATTTTGAATTGCTTAAACGAACAAACCGAATGGACGTTCGGTCTGTTTCATTTCACCGGGAATGAAGTTATTTCCTGGTACGATTTCGCCTTTAGAATTAAGAATGAATTTGGTTTTGCGAATTCAATACTTCCGATTTCAACAGCTGAATATCCAACGCCGGCGAAGCGGCCGGGTTATTCAAAGCTCAATTCTAAAAACCCTTTGTTCGCCTCGCCTGCTAAAAGTTGACGCTTCCGCGGAATACCACCAGCGAATCCAGTGAGAGCGCTATTCTTACCAATAACGCGATGACAAGGAACAATAATCGCAATTGGATTTTTCCCGATAGCTTGTCCAACCGCGCGAATGGCTTTTTTATTTCCATATTGAAGGGAAACCCATTCATAGGATTTCGTTTCTGAAAATTCAATTTGAAGCAGAATCTCCCAAATCTTTTTCTGGAATTCAGTTCCGGAAGGAAGAAGCGGTAAATCGAAAGTTTGACGGGTATTCGCGAAGTATTCGTGCAATTGTTGCTTAGCGGTTTCCAGTATATCACACGAATGTTGCTCCTTCAATTCCTCATCTGCAAAATCAACGCGTATAATGTTTGTTCCGTCTGAAAACAAATGCAAATAACCGATTTTGAAATGATGGCTGATTTGGAGTCGGGTCGAATGATTTTGAAATCGGGTCGAATAATTATTCGACCCTATCTGTTTATCGGAATAATCATTCGCCCCGATGAAATTATTGATATAATTTTTTTTCAAAAATAAATTGATTAACAGATTCCGAAAGACCATCCGAATTTCCAGCATTAGCAAGGCTTTCTCTTATTTGTGTTGAAGAAACATCCATCGCTTCAAAGGTAATAAACTCAAACTGTTCCGAATAATCTTGAACCAATGAATGACTTGCAAATTGATTTTCAATCTCGCGTGAACAAACCAAGAATTTCACTTCTTGAATTAATTCTTCATATTTATACCAAGCTGGAAGCGAGTTCACCACATCGGTTCCGCAGAGGATGTGAAAGTTGAAGGAAGGATATTCTTCTTTCAATTTGTAAATGGTGTGAATGGTATACGAAGGCGTGGGCATGTCGAATTCAATCGTACATATTTTGATTTTGCTTTCGTTTTGAAGAGCCAGTGAAACCATGTGCGCTCGATCATTGGCTGATGCTAGCGTGTCGAGACATTTAAGGGGATTGTGCGGGCTAACGACGAACCAGACTTCATCGCATTTATTCGATTGCAGCGCTGCATGCGCCATGGCAAGATGTCCGTTGTGAACGGGGTTGAATGATCCGAAGAGTAGTGCTATGTTCATTCAGCAAGGAAATCGTTCACCAACTTCAGTGCCTCCGCCTTCGCAACATCTAAATTATCGTTCACCAAGCGCACATCGAACTTGTCGGCGTAGGTTAATTCCAATCCAGCTTTCGAAACACGTTGCTGAATTTTTTCTTCCGATTCTGTGGATCTGTTTTTCAATCTGTCCATCAATGCTTCCACACTCGGAGGCTGAACAAAGACAGCCAATGCACGGTGATGAAATATTTCTTTGAGATGAAGTCCGCCTATTACATCAACATCGAAGATGACATGTTTTCCAGCTTTCCAGATGCGCTCCACTTCGCTTTTCAATGTTCCGTATTTCGTTCCGGCATAGACTTCTTCCCACTCTACGAATTCGTTGTTGTCTACTTTATTTTGAAATTCTTCGTTCGATAAAAAATGATAATCTTTTCCGTCGACCTCTTCTCCGCGACGGTTACGCGAAGTGGCGCTTACGCTGAAGGCCAACATGAGCGCGGGCTCTGAGAGTAAGTAGCGGACAAGCGTTGTTTTACCCGCGCCACTCGGAGCAGAAAAAATAATTGCTTTTCCGGTTACTTGACTAGAGAACATTGTTGATTTGCTCTTTTATTTTTTCCAGTTCATCTTTCATTTCAACCACCATACGCTGCATCATGGCATCGTTGGCTTTCGAGCCAATGGTGTTCACTTCTCTTCCGATTTCTTGAGAAATAAATCCGAGCTTTCTTCCTTGCGCACCACCGTTTAATTCTTCGTTGAACATTTCGCAGTTCGAAAGCAAACGTTGCAATTCTTCCGACACATCGAGTTTTTCCAAATAATAAATCAGCTCTTGTTCGAAGCGGTTTTCGTCGATTCTTTCCTTCCCCACCAACTCATCTAATTGCGCTTTAATGCGCTCTCTGGTTTTTTCCTTGCGCTCTTCTATAGGCGCAATAAGGTCTGCGCGCAATCGAAGAATATTTTCAA
>CANKYR010000114.1 GCA_947488195.1 Flavobacteriales bacterium | reverse complement strand
GGAATTCCATAAGGACCATATCCTTCGTAAACTACCTCTTCATAGTTGCTTGCATCTTTACTAGAAGCTCTTTTGATTGCGGCATCCACGCGATCTTTCGGCATATTTACACCTTTGGCATTTGCCACACATTGACGCAAACGCGGATTGTAAGACGGGTCCGGACCGCCTGCCTTCACGGCCATTGCAATTTCTTTTCCTATGCGAGTAAAGGCTTTCGCCATACGGTCATAGCGCGCAAACATCTTGTGCTTGCGCTTTTCAAACATTCTTCCCATGTGGTAAATCTATTTTTGGTCCTTGCGGACAAGACAAAAATACAACTTATGCGGCTCCTAAAATACGCAGATGGCTAATGTGTGCCTGAACGGCAGATAATACATTCGGATATTCTTGATAAACCAACCCAAATTCTTCACATGTGTCTCGCACAATTCCGCTAATTGCCGGATAATGGATATGACTTATTCTTGGAAAAAGGTGGTGCTCCACTTGGAAATTCAATCCGCCAGTCAACCAAGAAACAACCTTATTTTTTGTCGCGAAGTTTGCGGTGGTATTCAATTGGTGAACGGCCCACTCGTCTTTCAACGTTCGGCCTTGAGTCTCTGGCAAATGAAAAGACCTTCCTTCAACAATGTGCGCCAATTGAAACACAACTGCTATAATCCATCCCGTAACAAAGAGCATAACTGCGTATCCAACTAATGCCTTCACCCAACCTACAACTAGAAGCGGAGTTACTAAAAAAACCGCCACGTAAAACAACTTACTCACCCAAAAAATGATATGCTCGCTGCGCGGAATTTTACGGATTGGAGTCTCACCAATTTTCCGAGTGAAATACTTATTGAAATCCTTTATGTACACCCATAAAAAGTAGGTGGTCCCGTAAATTAATGCCCAATAAATGTGCTGATATTTATGAAACCAATACTTTTTCTGTTGCTCATTTACACGTAAGAAAGGCTCTACATCAATATCCTCATCTACCCCATGAACGTTGGTGTAAACGTGGTGAAGCTGGTTGTGCTTCATTTTCCATAAAAAAACATTACCTCCAATAATATTGAGAGAATAGCCCATCATGTGGTTCACCCAAGACTTGGAAGAAAAACTTCCATGAGCACTGTCGTGCATTAAATTGAAACCGATTGCCGAGAACACCATACCCAACACAGACCAAAGAATCAGTTGTGCAGTCCAAGATTGAAAAAGCAACAGAGCGGCGTAAACAACGGCTATAGAAACCAAGAGCAGGGTAGCTTTTGTATATATTTTCCAATTACCAGTTCTGCTTATTCCTTTCGTTGTGAAATACTGTTCTACACGCGTATTCAATGTATCGAAAAACGGGTGCGCTTGATTACCGAGTGAAAATGCCAATGTGTGGTCTCCTTTATGTTATATTCAAAGATAAGGTTTGAAAAGTGGAACAAAACTAAAAAACAAAAATAATCAAGGGTTATTGAAAAAAGCAAGGCTAAAGCCCTGATTTACATTGTAAATTCGCGTCTTAATTTACAACGCCGTGAACAAAAGAATTTCTTCAGCTCTCATTTCCGTGTTCGATAAAGATGGTTTGGCTCCAATTGTTGAACAAATGCATCAATTGGGCATTACTCTCTATAGCACCGGGGGGACACAAACATTCATTGAAAACATGGGCATCCCTGTCACTGCGGTTGAAGACTTAACTGGGTATCCAAGTATTTTTGGAGGAAGAGTGAAGACACTTCACCCTGGTGTTTTGGGTGGGATTTTATACCGCAGAGATGAAGCTCAGGACCTTGAAGAGGCGGCGAAATTCAATATACACGCTATAGACTGTGTCATTGTTGATTTATATCCGTTTGAAAAAACGGTGGCTTCAGGGGCTTCTCATGAAGACACCATCGAAAAAATAGACATCGGAGGAATTGCTCTTATTCGCGGGGCTGCAAAAAATTTCAATGACGTTGTAATTGTTCCTTCGAAAAATGAATACAGCGCGCTTCATGAATTGCTTGTCAATCAGAAGGGAGAGACTTCACTCGAGCAAAGACAATTCTTCGCTAAGCAGGCCTTCGAGGTTTCTTCGCATTACGACTCCGCTATTTACTCCTACTTCAAAGGAAATGAAGACGGATCTTTACGAATTGCCTCTCGTGATGCACATGTGTTGCGTTATGGTGAAAACCCACATCAGAAAGGAAGTTTCTTTGGCGACCTCGATGCGCTGTTCACAAAGCTTAACGGAAAGGAACTTTCGTACAACAATTTATTAGATGTTGAAGCCGCGGTTCAGTTGATTGCTGAATTCAAAAACAACGCACCCACATTCGCTATTCTAAAACACAACAACGCCTGCGGCGTGGCAACAAGACCTTCTATGGTTGAAGCATACGAAGCGGCGCTCGCCTGCGACAGCACTTCTGCTTTCGGAGGAGTTCTAATTGCTAATGGCGAAATAGATTTAGCTACAGCAGAAAAAATAAATTCACTTTTTTGTGAAGTTGTGATTGCGCCTTCATTCGCTACTGAGGCCGTTGAGTTATTGAAATCAAAAGCGAATCGAATCATTCTAATCATAAAAGAAACTCCCCTTCTTCAAACACAAGTAAGATCTATTTTGAATGGATACTTGGTTCAAGAAAAAGACAACGCAACAGAATCAGCAGCCGACTTAAAATGCGCAACGTTGACGGAAGCCAATGCTGCTTCTATTGAAGATATGATTTTCGCAAATAAATTGGTGAAACACACCAAGAGTAACACCATTGTTTTTGCAAAAGACAATACCTTACTTGCAAGTGGAACTGGACAAACTTCTCGTGTAGATGCGCTTCAGCAAGCCATTGAAAAAGCGAAACACTTTGGTTTTTCTCTAGAAGGAAGTGCCATGGCCAGCGATGCGTTTTTTCCGTTTCCAGATTGCGTAGAAATTGCGAAGAATGCGGGGATTGTTGCGGTGGTTCAACCTGGGGGATCTATAAAAGATCAGCTTTCAATAGACTATTGCAATGCGAACAACGTGTCCATGTACATAACAGGTGTTCGTCACTTCAAACATTAATAACGCTCGTCTTTCCAAATTCGTTTTTCAACCAATTTCAATTTTTGGTTGAAGAAAATTGCTGTGCTTTTTTCGAATGATTCGGTGTAATCTGAAACCCAAAAAGAATACTTCGGTTTGCGCTTACTTAGGTTCAGAATGTCTTTCTTTTTCAACACATCAGAAACCGCCTGAGCCACAACAGAAGCGCTGTCGATGATTTCAATTTTCTGCTGATAAAATTTCTCAACTTCCTTTTTAATAAGCGGATAGTGCGTGCAGCCCAATATGAGCGCTTCAATTCCTTTGAAAGATGATTTCGATAAATAACTATCTATTATACTTTGTGAAATCTTATTGTTGTAATACCCTTCTTCAATCATAGAGGCCAACAATGGAGTGGCGTTGGAAAGAACTTTCAAAGTCGGATTTAATTTCTCAATGCGCTTCACATAGATTCGTGAATGAATGGTACCCTTTGTTCCGATAACACCCACCTTCGTTTTGTTGTAGTTCGCAGCTGTGTATGTCGCTACTGGATCCACAACATTTATTACCGGTATGTTGGAAGGAATACTTTTAACAACTGATTTATAGGCGTGCGCTGAAGCCGTATTGCATGCGATGACAATGGCCTTGCAGTTATTTTCTACCAACAATTCCGCAATGCGTTTTGAATATGCGCGAATACTATCCGGAGATTTATCTCCATATGGCAGGTGCGCAGTATCACCGAAATAAATAAACGATTCATTCGGAAGAACTTTCTGTATGGCCTTGGCAACAGTTAGTCCACCTATTCCGGAATCGAATATGCCTATTGGATTTGTTTTCATGGCAAAAAAAATCCCGCTTGGCGGGATTTCATTTTATTCAATCAATATTATTTCTGTGTTGGAGAAGTTGGTGCAGCCGCTGGAATTTTCAATTCAACTTTCAACTTATCACCTAAATCATCGCCTCCTACATAAACTAAGTTTCCAGCTCCTTGATCGAATACGTATGTGTACCCGCCTGCTTTCGCAATTTTGGCAACTGCTGCATCGAACTCTTCAACCAATGGCTTCAACAAACCATCTTGCACTTGCTGCAACTCATCATTCGCTGTCTGCTGGAAATCCATCATGTTCTGCTCAAGGTCTGCTATGGTCTGTGCTTTACTTTGACGAATTGCTTCAGGCCATCCGCCTGCGCTAACTGCCATCTTCGATTTTGTTTCGTACTCGGCAACTTTATCGTCATGCTCTTTTTGCATAACCACATATTCTCCCTCAAAGGATTTCTTTGCTGTTTCCATATCGGCTTGAACGCCTTTCATTGCTGGCATTTGCAAAAGAATTGCCTGGCGATCTACGTGCGCTAACTTTTGCGCGAATGCACCAAATCCTAATGAAATAAATAGTGCTGCTAAAATTGTCTTCTTCATGATTGTATGTTTTTTTTTCTTCTATTCAATGACAGTACCAAAAATACGCATTAGTTGCCTTTCCCCGGTGAACTTGGACGATCATTTCCTGGACGCCCTGTTCCGGTGCCTGGTTTCTCACCTGGTTTTTCTTGAGAATCTTCCTTATCCTCTTCATCTTTATCCAATACCTCTCCTGGTTTCAATCCCATTTTCTTCAATACTTTATCACTAATGTCGTGCTTCGGATTGGTGTACAACATGTTCGAGTGACTGGCCTTATCGAAGACAACCATGTACTGAGATTGAGAGGCAATGTCTTCAATGGCTTGAAATATTTGCTCTTGAATAGGTGCCACTAACTCTTCACGCTTTTTAAATAAATCCCCTTCCACTCCAAATTTCGATTTTTGGTATTGCTTCACTTCTTCACGGCGCTCGCTAATATCGGCTTCACGCTTCTTCTTCATTTCTTCCGTAAGCAATATTTTTTCAGCTTGAAATGACTTTTCCAATTGCTCAATGGCTGTGTATTTCTGTTCCACCTGAGCCTGCCATTCAACACTTAGTTCGTTGATTTGCTTTTGGGCTATTACATATTCAGGCATGTGCGATAGGACGTACTTCGAATCTATGTATGCGAATTTTTGAGCGCTCAACGACAATGTTGAAACTACAAGCACAAAAGAAAAAATGAATTTGATTGTTGAATTTGCTTTCATCATTCGTTTTTTAAAGTTCACCCATGTTCATACCTATACTGAAGTGAAACTGACCTGGCGCCATGTTGGGTGCGTTGGGCACATCGTTCAATCTCCATCCGTAATCGAAACCTAACAGTCCAAACATAGGCAAAAAGATTCGAAGTCCGCCACCTACTGATTTGTATAAATTGAACGGATTGTAATCCGAGAAATCTACCCAAGTTCTTCCTGCTTCAGCAAAAGCCAACGCGAAAATTGTTGCTT
>CANKYR010000113.1 GCA_947488195.1 Flavobacteriales bacterium | reverse complement strand
AACGACATTGCTGAAATTGAATTGCTGCACATGACAGACCCGTCGAGCAGCTTCAAGTTAACACACTTCGGAAACAACAAACTTAAATTCGAACGTTACCTCAATGGAACGCTTACTCCTTTTGCTCAGCTCGACACCGCGTTGGCCTTCGATTTAATGAAACGTATGCGCAAAGTAAATTTAGAGAGCTATAACACCATGCTTAAGCCAACAGCGGCTGATTCCATCAAGAGTATTACTCCAACGTTTGTATTGCGCGTGAAAAACAATGCAGGGTCTATTACTTCTCTTAATTTGTATTTGAAGAAAGCAAAGGAGATGACTCCTGATGCAACTGGACAAATGACACCGTTTGATCCTGAGTATTTCTGGGCGAAGACAGATGCGAACGAAATAGGACTTGCTCAGTTCTTTGTTTTCGAACCGTTGCTGCAGCCAGCAGGATTTTACGGCAGATAAATTATTTTCTCGAAGTGGAGAGCGCAAATAGCGCGATTCCAGCTGCAATAGCGGCGTTCAAGCTTTCGGCATCTCCCGTTGCCTGAATGGTGAGACGATCTTGCGCGGCATGTGCAAACTCATTCGACACACCATGACTTTCACTTCCAACTACCAACGCCCATTTTTCAGGTGCACGAAATCCTTGAATGGGGGTGCCATTCAAATCAGCAGCTAAGACAGGAATGGCATTCGATTTACAAAACTGAATAATTTCTTGTCCAGAGGCCATAACTATGGAAAGACGAAGAATACTGCCCATGGTCGCTTGAACAACTTTCGGATTGAATGGTTCCACGCAATGCTCATCGAGCAACAACGCGTCTACTCCGAACCATTCACAGGTGCGAATAAGAGTTCCTAAATTCCCTGGATCTGATATTGAATTTGCAATGCAGAACGTTTTCCCTTTCACCGATAACAAACTCGCTAACGATTGTTTCAAAACGACAAGATATCCAGGAGCATTCGTAAGACTTGAAATCTGCTCCATGTCTCGCGAATGAATCAAAGGCACTTTCATTTCCTCTGAGAATTCCTCGTCGGTTGTAAATACCTTCACCACTTTCTGGCTTGACTTCAATGCCTCCTCGACAGCCTTTTTTCCCTCTACAACGAACATTTGCTCTTGCATTCTGAATTTCTTCTGCTGCAAAGAGCGAATTAGTTTGATTTCGTTCTTGGAAATGGACATTAAATTTTATTTCTACAAAGATGCGTTAGATATTTGTACAAATGATGCAAAAGAAGATTTTTCAAAAACGCTGGTTCGTACAAACACTTGTCGGTGTAGTTCTTTGCCTCACTTATTCTTCTTGCGCCATTCAAAATAACTTGCGTGATGGTGAGATTTATTTCGAAGATCACAAGATTGATTTCGTTGGACAGAAAAACGAATTACTTCCTACCACCGATGTTAGCGCCGACGAACTTTTGTATTTGACGAAACTGAAACCTAATCGGAAGACGTTAATGTTTCGATTGAATATGCGTTTGAATACGTTTGTTCCAAGAAAATTTTTAGAACGGTCGCAGTTGCGTATTGATAAACGTTGCGCACGAATAAACAAAAAGCGCTACGACAAAGAAACGCGAAAAAACAAAAAGCACAAGGACCCAAAAACGTGCAATGGATTGTGGCCCTGGCTTGCTTATACTGTTGGAGAGCCGCCTGTGCTATTGGACACTATGCTCGTTAACAAGGGAGCACGACAAATGGAAATCTATCTGCGAAAGAATGGTTATTTCAACGCAGAGGTTAATGGAGAAAGCTTCATTAACGCAGAAAAAAGTTTATTCTGGAAAGCAGGAAAGAAGAGTCGTGTGGTTTATCATGTTGAGCTGAAAGACTTGTACACCATTAAAAATGTTGAATGGACAACAGAGGACGCTAACATAAAAAAACAGCTTCCCAAACTTCAGGAAAAATCTTTAGTGAAAGCTAACGAACGCTTTCGAGTGACAACCCTAGATGCTGAACGAGCCAGAATTACATTGTTCTTGAGTAACGAAGGCTTCTACGAATTCATTCCTGACTATATCGTCTATCAATTAGATACAGTTACTTCACCGAAGGAGGTTAACGTTAAGCTCACTGTTTTAAACCAAAAGGCACTAGACGGTTATGGAAATTTCACTGGAAAAACATTGCCTCACAGGAAATTTTATATCGGAGAAATTTCGTTCAACACCTCTTTCAATCCATTGGATCCCAATGAGACTCCGACCGACACCATTGAATACAAAGGTCTTGACATATTTAGCATTGGTTTGTCGTGTGTAAAACCGGTTATACTCGACAGACGTGTTGAGGTTAAAGAAACGCAACTCTATCAGCAGCGCTATCTCGATGAAACGTATAAACGATTCTCACAGCTCGGTGTATTTAAAACTGTGAATATTCAACTTTCACCTCGAAATGACCCGAAAACCGGACAATCCCTGCTCGATGTCAAAGTACTGCTGGCTCCGAATAAAAAGCAAGCATTAAGCTTCGATCCGCGAGTGACCAATCGCTCTGGTAACATGGGTATTTACGGCAACTTAATTTACAAGCACCGAAATGTATTTCGTGGGGCAGAGTCGTTTGAATTCAAGACGGTTGTCGGAGCGGAAGCTTCACAAGTGTTAGGTGACGGCTCCGCGAACACGGGCAATCAAATTGTTCAACGCACCTTCCAATTGAACACCTTCGAAATTGGACCTGAATTGAATTTGATTTTACCGCGATTGTTTCCGCGTGACTTGGCGAAGACGAGCCGAAGCAACGATCCGAAAACCACGCTGCGCGCTGGATTGAATTACCAGCGTAGACCCGATTATACGCGAACACTTTCACAGGTGAGTTTCGGTTGGAACTTCATTGAAAATCCGGAAACGGTTTCTTCATTCGACATTGAATGGGCGGAATTGAGCGTTATTAAAATTGACCGTTCTGCTGCTTTCGACGAATGGTTAGGATCTCTTAACGATAGTTATTTAGCGAACAGTTATCAAGATCACTTGATCTTGGCCTCTCGATTGGGATATACCGTAAACACGCAGAAAGACGGTAGTCAACCACGCGCATTTTATTACCGCGGAAACATTATTGAAGGAGCGGGCAATTTACTTCGTGCGATTTATCAACGTCTTCCAAACTCAGTTACCGACTCTTTGGGAAGCTACGAGATTAATAACATTCGCTTTGCACAATATGTGAAGTCTGACCACGATGTGCGCTTCTACACGCAAAAGGACGACCGCAATAAATTCGCTTTTCGCGCATTTGTTGGTGTTGGTATACCTCTGAAAAATCTATCTTCCCTTCCCTTCGAAAAAAGTTATTTCAGTGGTGGTGCTAACGGATTGCGCGCGTGGCAGGCTCGAACCCTCGGGCCAGGAAGTTTTCGCGACACTACACTGGTTCGTTCGTTCAACAACATTGGCGATATAAAATTGGAATTTAATGCGGAATATCGATTCAAGATTACGCAAATGTTTCAAGCTGCATTTTTTATCGATGCCGGAAATATTTGGTTAGCAAACAAAGACAACAGTCGTCCGAATGCAGAATTCAGTAAAAATCGTTTTTACAAAGAGTTTGCGCTAGGCACCGGAGTTGGATTGCGCTTCGATTTCGATTTCTTTATTGTTCGAATGGATGTTGGAATTCCGTTGAGAGATCCTTTGAAAGTCGACGGGGAAAAATGGCTGTGGCAAGGAAAAGACGAGTACAATGCGTTCTTAACTAACGTAAACAACTCACCGTCTTCATTCAAACTTCAGACTGTATTGAACTTAGGATTGGGATTTCCTTTCTAGCCTTTTTCTATTTCTTGTTGAATGAGCGAACGCGTGTGATTCGCCATTTCTTCAATGGACATATTGAAAAATTCTTCACTATTCAAAGCTGGCAAAACGCGTAACTCTACAGTTGCCGGACGCAAGAAAAAACTACCGCTAGCCAATGCTTTCGCGCTGCCAACAATGGCAATGGGAACGATTGGAATTCGGCCTTCTTTCGCAATGGTGAAAACACCTTTTTTGAAAGGCAACAACTCCCCCGTTTTTGTGCGCGTTCCTTCTGGAAAAGCGGCAATACTTTTTCCACCTTGAATATCTTGAATGGCAGTGCGCATGCTAGCCATGGCGCGTTCGCGATTCTTACGGTCTACCAAAATCATTCCTACTACTTTAATATACTGACTGAGAATTGGGACTTTTTTCAATTCAATTTTCGCAATGAAAAACATGGGACGATTCACCCGTGTGCACATGATTGGAATGTCTAATTGTGAAGCGTGATTCGCTGCATAAATTGCCGGCACATCGAGAATGTTTTCCAATCCCGTTTCCTTCACACGAACCATTGAAATGGCTAGAATAACTGGAGAGAAAATGTAGTATCCCATTATTCTGTGCGAATACGTTGGGTTGGTTACGAGAGCGAAGACCATTCCAAACAGTCCACAGAAAATGGTCCAAACAAGCACCAATATTAGTTGTAAAATATTAATGGGTAACCACAAAATTTTTGAAATCATCCTTCCTCTCCGTTGTATTTTTCGAAACGAACTATTAAGAATTTACTGATTGGCGTATTGCTTCGTTCAGCAGTATGGTGAAGGGGTACCAGGCAATTCGTTTCCGGAAAATATGTCCCCACGCATCCTTTGGGAATGTCGTAAGGGATGACGTGAAATTTGATGGCTTTGCGCTCTACTCCTTCGTGAATTGAAACGATGTTCACCAATTCTTTGTGTTGAAATCCAGCTGCAAGAATATCTTCTTCGTTCATCATTAACACGCGACGTTCGTTCTCCACTCCTCGGTAGCGATCGTCTAGTCCGTATACCGTTGTGTTGAACTGATCGTGTGTGCGGATGGTCATTAAAACGTAATGTCCGGTTGGAATTTCTATGTGTTGAAGCGGCTCTGTTCTGAACTGTGCCTTTCCTGAAGGTGTGGTGAACTTGCCTTCGCGTGGACCGTTCGGAAGATAGAAACCGTCGACGCCTCGAACGCGTTTGTTGTAATTATCGAAACCTGGAATGGTAGCTTCAATTTCTTCACGAATGAAATCGTAATTGCTTCTCCATTTTTTCCATGGGAGGTCAGCTGTCTTCTTGCAAGCGTTTCCGATTTCGCAAACGATTGCGGGCTCGCTCATGCAGAGTTCGGAAGCGGGGGTAACGCTTCCGCGTGAGCGATGTACGATTCCCATGGAATTTTCAACGGTCACGAATTGTTCTCCGCCTTCTTGCATATCTATTTCCGTTCTTCCTAGGCACGGAAGAATGAGTGCCTCTTCTCCGGTTACCAGATGCGAGCGGTTTAGTTTGGTTGAGATGTGAACGGTCAATGGAACGCGCTGCATAGCTTTCCCAGTGAATACGCTGTCGGGCGTTGCTGAAACGAAGTTTCCACCTAGGCCAATAAATATCTTCACCTTGTCTTCAGACATGGCGTCAATGGCCTCTACCGCGTCGAA
>CANKYR010000112.1 GCA_947488195.1 Flavobacteriales bacterium | reverse complement strand
AAATCCTTATTTAATGCGTCGCAAATTTACTTCAGTAGGTTTATCACAGAAATGTCATTTACATCTATTTATCAATTTATACCTATTCTAAATAAGCCTGAGCGTCTTTTGTTCTCATACTCGATTGATACAATGCTATTTATGTTTTGAAGTTCAACCTTCAACACCTACTTTTGTTGAGAAATGCACTCTGTCATGTTGAAACAATTCGTTTTCGTAATTCTCTTCCTTCCCGCGCTCGTAAAAGCACAACCTGGGACAACCAATTCCTCGGTAGTGCCGAATAGAACAAGTGCAGATAGCCTCGGACAAGGAGTCGTTTCATTCGTTGCTTCTCCCACTGTGATTGCACTTGAGAAGAATTCTAGAGGGCTTAACAACTTGCAAGGATACCGCATACAGATTTTCTTTGGCCCATTAGATCAAGCCAAAAATAAACGTCAAGAATACATGACGAAAGGCATAATTCATCAAGCTTATCTTGAACAGAACGTCCCCGATTTCAGTCTGAGAATCGGCGATTTTCTAACTGAAAGTGAAGCGCGCCAAGAATTAAAAAACCTTCGCTCGATTTACCCGAATGCCTTTCTCGTAAAAGGACATATTGAGCCGCCAAACTTGAACTACTACATCAATACAATTAAAGATTCCGAAAACTAATCATTCGTAACTTCGCCCCATGCCTATTTACCATTCACTCGGAAAAATCCCTTCTAAACGTCACACTACGTTTTATAAGGAATCTGGCGAATTGCATTACGAACAGCTTTTCGGCACAGAAGGATTCACCGGTATGTCTTCGTTGCTCTATCACCTGCACAGACCTACCCAAATTAAAAGCATCAGCGCACCTGTGGACGTCTCGCCAGTAGCGGCGGTACGCCATAACATTGAGCCTAGAATGCTCAGTGGATTCAACGTAGCTCCAAAAGATGATTTCTTAGAAAGCAGAACGGTATTGCTGTTCAACAATGACTTACACATTTCAGTAGCCGCACCACGGAAAAGTTTAACGAACTATTTCTATAAAAACGCCGATGCTGACGAAGTCATTTTCATACACCGGGGCTCCGGAAAATTGCGCACTTTCGTTGGCAACATTCCTTTTGAATACGGAGATTACTTGGTCATTCCAAGAGGAATGATTTATCAAATCGATTTCGATACGGAAGACAATCGCCTATTTATTGTTGAAAGTTTTTCACCCATTGTTACTCCAAAGCGATACAGAAATCAATTCGGACAATTGTTAGAGAGCTCGCCATTTTGCGAACGCGATATCAAGCGTCCGTCTGAACTCGAAACGCACGACGAGAAAGGTGATTTCATCATGAAAATAAGAAAGGAAAATCACATGCACACCCTCGTGTATGCAACACATCCTTTCGACGTCGCAGGATGGGATGGTTATAACTATCCATACGCATTTTCGATACACAATTTCGAGCCCATTACCGGACGCATTCATCAACCGCCTCCGGTGCACCAAACGTTCGAAGGACATAACTTCGTAATCTGCTCTTTCGTTCCAAGATTATACGATTATCATCCGCAATCAATTCCTGCTCCATACAACCACAGTAACATCGATTCAGATGAAGTATTGTACTACGTAGACGGTGACTTCATGAGCAGAAATCACATTGAAAAAGGTTTTATTTCCCTTCACCCAGGTGGAATTCCACACGGACCACACCCCGGAGCTTACGAGAGAAGCATTGGTCAAAAAGAAACGCAAGAACTTGCGGTTATGATTGATCCTTTCAGACCCCTTCGAATCACCGAAGCTGCCCTTCAAATCAACGATCCAAATTATATTAAAAGCTGGTTATAATGAATGTTTACGACTCTGGTTCAGAAATAGAAAAAATATTTCCTGACGCGCAAGATTTTCTACCTCTATTAGGTACCGACTATGTTGAATTGTATGTTGGTAATGCAAAACAATCCGCACACTACTACATGAGCGCATGGGGATATAAACCTCTTGCTTATCGCGGATTAGAGACGGGATCGAAAGATGCTGTTTCGTATGTTCTTCAACAAGATAAAATTCGCTTGGTACTAACTACTGCTCTTGTTCCCGGTGGTCCCATTAACGAGCACGTGAACCAACACGGGGACGGTGTTAAGGTCATTGCTTTAATGGTTGATGATGCTACCAAGGCATGGGAAGAAACCACAGAGCGCGGTGGTGAAACATGTCTTGATCCTATTCGTTTGAACGACGCTAACGGAGAGATTATACTAAGCGGAATTCGTACATACGGAGAAACCTTTCACTACTTCGTAGAACGCAAAAATTACACCGGCGTTTTCATGCCGGGTTATGTGAAGTGGGAACCTGCCTATCAGCCGACAGAAGTTGGATTGAAATACATTGATCACATGGTGGGAAATGTGGGTTGGAATGAAATGAACAAGTGGGTTGAATTCTATGCAAAAGTGATGGGATTCACGCAGCTTGTGAGCTTCGACGACAAAGATATTTCTACCGAATACACGGCACTCATGAGTAAGGTAATGTCGAACGGAAACGGTCGTGTTAAATTTCCAATTAACGAGCCAGCTGAAGGAAGAAAAAAGAGTCAAATTGAAGAGTACATTCAATTCTACAACGGTGCAGGCGTGCAGCACATTGCAGTTGCAACGAACAACATTATTGAAACAGTTACCGCGTTAAAAAATAACGGCATTGAATTTTTAACGGTACCCAACACCTATTACGAAACCGTTTTAGATCGTGTAGGAAAAATCGATGAAGACCTTGCTCCGCTTCAGGAACTAGGCATCTTAATCGATCGTGACGACGAAGGATACTTGCTTCAAATCTTCACGAAACCTGTTCTCGACAGACCAACCTTGTTTTTTGAAATCATTCAAAGAAAAGGCGCGCAGTCATTTGGAAAAGGAAACTTCAAAGCACTTTTTGAATCCATCGAACGCGAACAAGAAAGCCGCGGAACACTATAATTCGTGAAGCTATCGCTCTTCATTGCTAGACGCTATTTGTTCGCGAAAAAATCGCGAAACATTATAAATGCCATATCGCTCATCTCTATGAGCGTTGTGGCATTTGTTGCTTGTGCAATGATCCTAGTAATGAGTGCCTTCAATGGCCTTGAACTTCTTATTGAAGATCTATTCTCGAGCTTCGATGCACCAATAACCATTGTTGCAAAACAAGGAATTCAAATCGAAGAGAAATCCATTCCCTTCGAAAAAATTCAACAACTTGAAGGTGTTACTCTCATTGGAAAAGTGATTGAAAACGATGCCTGGTTGCAATACAACAATTCCAATACAGTAGCCACCATTAAAGGCATTGAAGCCGCCTATGTAAAAACGTTGCCCACCGACAGCATGGTCTATGCGGGCGAGTTTTTGTTGGAAGAAGATTCAGCCAATTACGCGGTGGTTGGACTTGGTGTGCGCGGAGAATTGCAATTCCCATCTTCCCTTCAACCACCCGTTGTTCTGAACATTAAAACACCAGTTGCGGGCCGAAGACTTTCAACCAACCGTGAAAACGCATTCAACGAAACGAATCTGCGTGTAACTGGAATCTTCACAGCGAATGCTGAACTCGACAAGAAATATATTTTCCTTCCTTTCAGATTATCACGAGAGCTGTATGAAATGGATTCAACGTTTACAGCTTTGGAAATTCAAACTTCACCCAATACGAATTTGAATAAGTTGAAGGAAGAACTTCAATCCATGCTGCCGAATCTCAACGTTCAAACGCGCGAAGACAAAAACGCCTTGGTATACAAAACAAATGAAAGCGAGAAATGGGCGACCTACCTCATTTTAGTTTTCATTCTCATCATTGCAAGCTTCAACATCTTGGCTTCACTTACGCTGCTCATTATTGAAAAGAAAAAAGACATTCACGTCATGTACAGCATGGGCGCTACTAAAGCCACCATTCGCAATATTTTCATTTTAGAAGGTGTGTTCATTAACCTCACGGGCGCGCTGGTTGGAACTGCGCTTGGGCTAACCCTTACCTATCTTCAACAAACAGTGGGGCTGGTTCGTATGCAAGGAGCCGTGGTTGAGTTCTATCCGGTTCACATTATTCCTTCATCCGTGGCTCTTATTTTCCTAACTGTCTGCACCATTGGCAGCGTCTTTTGCCTTGTATTCGTTCCAGCTTTATTGAAAAAATTTCAATACAACAAGTCACAGGATTAAGCCAATTCAATTTTGTTTCCGGGTAAACAGCGCACCACGCCTTTCAATTCCAATTTCAACAAATGAAGCGCTAGATTTTCACCTTCGAATTTCAACTTCAAAACATCTAAATCCAACGAGTTTTCTCTTCGAAGCAAATTGAAAACCTTCGTCTCTTCTACACTCAATTCAGGAATAACCAATTGCGCTGCCTTAGAATCTAACTGCCAATTCATAAGCAAACACAACTCCTCAGCAGAGGTAATCAAATGAGCCTTTTGTTGTCGTATGAGATTGTTACAGCCTCTGCTGTACGCGTCATTCGCTCGACCGGGTAACGCAAAAACTTCCTTGTTGAAGTCGTTCGCGAAATTCGCTGTTACAAGCGCTCCACCCTTGGCCGCTGACTCAACTACAAGCACAGCGTCCGAAAGGGCAGCTATACATCTATTTCGCGTCTGAAAATACTCACGCTCCGCTTTCACCGAAGGAGCTAATTCAGAAAACACCAAACCCGTTTCTTCAATGCGTTGAACCAGCTTTCGGTTTTCTTTCGGATAAATATTCTCGTGTCCGTTGGCTATGCACGCCCACGTGACCAATTTGCTTTCTAATGCTGAAGTGTGAGCCTGAGCATCTATTCCAAGAGCCAATCCGCTTATGACCACCACATCCAATTCACGAAGCGATGCAATGAGTTCATTGCAGAACGATCTGCCATAAGCTGTTGCGTTGCGCGTCCCTACTATGCCTATGGTCCTGGCTGGATTCACTTCAGCATTCCCTCGTTTGAATAGAAAGACAGGCGCATCATCGAAGTACTTCAATCTGTTTGGGTAGTGGGCGCATTCGAAACTTACTATTTCAATTTTATGTTGAAGGGCTTCGTTCATCTCGCGCTCGGCTTTTCTCAGAAATTCAGTTTTGTTCTCTGAATCTAATTTGAAACGAATGGGAAGCTCCCATTTGAAAATGGGAGTATGGAAAGCGGCTTCCGCCGAACCGAATTTCTCTAGGAGTTTTCGAAACCGAATGGGACCCAAATGTGGCACATTAGAAAGTGCCAACGTATACAGAAGTTGCTGAGCGTTTGTCATGAGCACAAAATTCATGAAAGGCACTCAACACCTGCACAAACACTTATGCCATAAAAGAGAATATTATTTCTGCTGAATGAACAGTTCGATAGCCTTACTCATGCTTGGCGCCTTTGGGTTCGGTGCCATAACATCTATGCGAAGCTTCGCATTTTCAACCGCTAGAGCCGTGGTTTGTCCGAATACGGCAATCTTCGTTGTATTCTGTTTGAA
>CANKYR010000111.1 GCA_947488195.1 Flavobacteriales bacterium | reverse complement strand
GGCGGATTGCAAGCAGGAAACAATCTCACGCTCGCATGTGCATGGCGCAAAACTATCAATCAGAATTTACAACTTTCGTTGAATTACAATGGAAGGAAAAGCGATGGACGTGATGTCGTTCACGCAGGAAATATGAGTGTGCGTTTGTTGTTTAACTAAACCACATCATAATTTCTTCCAACTGCGCAGCATCCACATCGAGCTTATTCTTCTTGCGGTATTGATTCAAGTTTTGGTGCAATGCGGTTGGCTTGGTTTCCTTCAATTTATCCAATGAAAGAAATCCCATGCTCACTATTGCTTCTATCCAATGAGCTTGAATCCCTTTCGCTTCGAAAGAAGCCACATCAGGTCCTTCTTGTTTTTTCTCTGGACGCATTTGCGGGAAGAACAACACCTCTTGAATGCTTTCGTTGTTGGTCATCATCATAACCAAGCGGTCTATGCCAATGCCCATTCCAGATGTAGGCGGCATTCCGTATTCCAACGAACGCAAGAAATCGTAGTCAATGAACATGGCTTCTTCATCTCCACGCTCCATTAATTTAGCTTGCTCTTCGAAGCGTTCGCGCTGATCAATAGGGTCGTTCAACTCTGAATAAGCATTCGCCAATTCTTTTCCATTCACCATTAATTCGAAACGCTCGGTAAGCTCAGGGTTTTCACGGTGACGCTTACACAACGGCGACATCTCTACAGGATAATCTGTAATGAATGTTGGTTGAATGTAATGCTTCTCGCACATCTCACCGAACAAGGTATCTATGAGTTTTCCTTTCCCTAAATTCTCTCCAGCATCTAATCCCAATTCTAAACACTTCGCACGAAGCTCGTGTTCAGACTTTCCAGTAATATCGAAGTCTGTGTATTGCTTAATCGCATCGGTCATGGTAACGCGCGCGAATGGAGCTTTAAAGCTTAATGTTTTTTCTCCGAACTGAACTTCAGTTTGTCCGAGCGCTTCCATGGCAACATGCTCCAACATTTGCTCGGTGAAATTCATCATCCAGTTGTAGTCTTTGTACGCCACATAAATTTCCATCGCTGTAAATTCTGGATTGTGCGTGCGATCCATTCCTTCGTTGCGGAAATTTCTACTGAACTCGTAAACACCGTCGAATCCGCCTACAATAAGTCTCTTCAAATACAACTCATTCGCAATACGCAAGTACATGGGAATGTCGAGCGAGTTGTGGTGAGTCTTAAATGGTAGCGCAGAAGCACCACCTGGAATGGCTTGAAGAACGGGAGTATCAACTTCTAAATATCCTTTGTCGTTGAAGAAATTGCGCATCGCGTTCACAATCTTCGTGCGCTTCACGAAGGTGTCTTTCACTTTCGGATTCACCACAAGATCTACATAGCGCATGCGGTAACGCAATTCAGGATCGGTAAACGCATCGTAAATATTTCCATCTGCATCTGTCTTCACCATTGGAAGTGGCTTCAACGATTTCGCAAGAACTTTTAATCCTGAAACATGTATTGAAATTTCCCCCAACTTGGTAGTGAAGAGCGTTCCTTCAACACCCACGAAATCGCCGTAATGAAGGAGGTGACGAACAACCTCTTGGTAAAGCGTTTTGTCTTCGCCTGGACACAATGCATCTTGATTGATGTACAATTGAACTCTTCCGGTTGAATCGAAAAGATCGGCGAATCCCGCCTTTCCCTGAATGCGCTGATTCATTAATCGTCCGGCTACAATAACCTGTTTTCCCTCTTCGTAGTTCGCCTTTATTTCTTCGGCGTTTGAAGTGGTAATAAATTCTTCAGCAGGGAAGGGATCAATGCCTAGCGCGCGCAATTTTGCTAGCGCTTCTCTGCGTACAATTTCTTCAGGGGAAAGATTCAAACTCATGAACGCGAATTTAGCACAATTACGAACTCGCCCTTCGGTTCGTGTGTGCTGAAATGCGCTAAAAGTTCAACAAGTGTTCCGCGACGTGTTTCTTCGAATTTCTTAGATATTTCGCGCGAGACAGAGCATTGTCGGTCTTCGCCACAGAATTTTATTAACTGTTCTAGGCATTTCACCATGCGGTGAGGCGATTCGTATAGGACTGAAGTGAAGGGGTTTTCGGCGATTCGCTTGAGTTGTGTTTCTCTTCCTTTTTTTTGTGGAAGGAAGCCTTCAAAAATAAATTTATCGGTTGGAAGGCCACTGTTCACGAGTGCCGGAACAAAAGCCGTTGGGCCTGGAAGGCACTCAACAGGAATGTTGTTTTGAATGCAAGCTCGAACCAATAAAAATCCAGGATCTGAAATGCCGGGTGTCCCTGCATCGGAGATAAGGGCCACCGATTGCGATTGTTGAATGCGCTCAATAATGTGATCAAGTTTTTGATGCTCGTTGTGCTGGTGGAAGGCCACGAGTTGTTTAGAAAATTCGAGGTGATGCAACAACCGAACGCTCACTCGGGTGTCTTCGCACAAAATAAAATCACATTCCTTTAAAATGCGAATGGCCCGCAGGGTAAGGTCTTCAAGGTTACCAACAGGAGTTGGGACTACGAATAGCCTCATGCCATGTAGCGTCTAGTCACCAAATCGGTAAAGTCTTTCACTGCCATAGAATCTGGATTCCAGCTGTACTTATCTTTTAGAGTTTGAATAACACGCATAGCTTCATCGCGATTCGTGTTGTTCAATTTCTCCAACGTCACCTCGTATTCTTGGTTGTTTCCTTTGAACAAATCTTTGCAGAATTGAAAACGTTGGTTCAAAGAAATATTCTTTTTTAAATCGGCAATCGGTGACTCCTCTAACTTCTTTGCAATGGTCGCTTGCTGACTCGCATTTTCTTTAAACGTATCGTTCAACGAAACCATCGGTTTTACTTCTTCGCGCGCTGGAGCCTCTGCAACAACTGTCATTACAGGCATTTCAGCAACCGGCTCCTCATTCGGTATCAATTGAAAAACGATGTCTTCGTCGTTATCCTCGTCTTCATCCTCCTCTTGCGAAGCACCTTCCGCAGGACCTTGCTCCGCACCTTGTGTAACATCTTCCGCAGGACCTTGCGCAGCATCTTGTGCAACAACCTGCTCCACCTCCTTGATCGCATCAATCAAATTCACCTGTTTCACCAATTCGATCGGTGTTGGAGAAGGTGTTGTATCAATTTTTATAGGCTCGACATTTTCCAACACGGCCTGCATTTTTTCTGCGGGAGTGCTTGATTCAGAGAATGCTTTGAAACGGAGAACTATAAGTTTTTCGTAGAGCTCGCTGCATAATTCAACCAAGTGTTGCGTTTGTTCCGGCGACATATTGCCGGAAAGCAGCTCGTTAATGTTGGTGTGAAGTTCTTCTGAAAGTTCTTTCAATCGCATTGAGTTTTCCATAGTACAAATTGTATTTCAAAAATAAACTCCCAATGCTCTCCTTTTCAGGAAGTATTGGGAGTTATTAAAAGAAGAAAGTGAACACTTGCTTCTTCCGAAAGTTGAAATTAGTTTCCTTCGGTTTCTTCTTTTGGAATTTCAGGATAAACAACCAACTGACAATCGCCAGGTGCTGCAACCAATTCGGGGTCTAATGTTTCTGGCGTAACCAAGAGTTGGTTAGCGAATTTATTGGTTGGATCCAATTGAAGAACTTGGTTCCAAGCAGACTTAGAGCAGTTGATATCGCCCATGTTTCCGTAGTACAATCCTAGGTATTGGTATGCCTCGGCTAAGTTCTTTTTGTTCTTTTCAATGATAGCCGGATCTTGTCCAACTAAAATAATTCCTTTCTCGTAGAACGGCTTTGCCAATCCCTGTGCAGGGCTTGTTTCTGTTACAGCGGCAAGGTCAATTTTGTTCTGAGATTTTGCAACCCAGAACCACGCTTCTGGATAGCGAACAGAGCTTCTGCGGAATGTCGTGTCTGCTAATACATATTGCTGAGAGAAATAGTACATCTGCCCTTGAATGAATTGGTCTTTCGCGTCTGCGCCCAACTTCACCATTTTCTTTTCATACCAATTTGCCGCTTGGCTGTAAAGCTTAATGCGAAGTGCTTCGTTTTCTTTTCCTTTAGAAGCAATGGCTTTGTTGGTATAGATCGTTGCAATTTCATTGTAACCCTCGGTGTATTCTGGGAAGAGCTCAATGGCTTTTTCCAAGTATACAATTCCCAAACTGTCTTGACCCAAGCCCAAGCAAATTTTGCTGTAGTTGCTGTAGTCAGAAGCATCTTGGTTTTTCACTGCTTGTCTCGCGAAATAAATATCCATAGAATTTTTCGCTTCAGCGAAGTTTTTCAACTCGAGGTGTGAATATCCCAATACGCGGTTTAGGGTGAAGTTCTCTGGATTACATGGGATGGTTGCTGTAACTTCATAGATCGCACGGTCATAGTTTTTCGTTAGGTAGAAGAATGATGCATAACGTTGTTGAACGCGACAAGAGTTGTTTAACTCTAAGTATTTTGAATAGGCTGCAATAGCCTCTTCAAAACGAGCGTAATCTTTTAAAAGCTCTGCCTTTTCGCGGTAAGAAGGTGCGAAGGTTGGATCAGTTGCTATTGCTTCGTTAAAGAATTTCAACGCTTCGTCATTGTTTTTCGCACCGCGGTATAATTTGGCTTTGCGGTACAAGGCAGGAACATATTTCGGGTCAATTTCCAAGCACTTGTTGTATTGCGTAATGGCTTTCGACTGGTCGTTGATTTCTTTAAAACTATTGTAGTCTCCAAGCGTTAATCCAAGTTGCAATACGATGTTTTGATTTGTGATTTCAACTTCAGCTAAGGCGTCTAAAACGGTTTTTGCAGCATTGAGATTCTTAGAGGTTTCAGCAATATTTGCAGCGGCAATAGCAATGTAGGTGGTGTATTTTAAATCCTTTGTTGCTTTGAATTTCTTGTTGTCGACAATGCTGCGCGCTTTCGCGAAGTAGGTATCTGCCTTTCCTCCGTTTCCTTCACGCAATTCAATTTGTCCCAAACCAACGTAGTTCAGAGGGAAAAGGGAGTCTGCTAATAAACCTGCATAGAAGGCTTCTTTCGCTTCAGCAGTTTTAAGGGGATCAATTAATTTTCCGTCTACAGCCCATTCTAAGTAGTTATATCCGTCTACTGCGAATTTTTCAGCACTGTTCGACATTCCAGCCAAATCACGAAGTGCTTTTTCATAGCGCTCATTCAATGTTGAAGTGCGGATAGGGTCGAATGCTGGATTGAGTTCCAGTGGAGCGTTTTTTTGTGCTGTGCACGAAAGAAGTAGCAAATTGGCTACTAGAATTGTGAATAGGTTCTTCATATTCATGTTTACTTATTTCAGGTTTAGTCTTTAATTCGAATAACTCTTGTGGGCGACGTAGCAGCAACCATGCCCATTTTGTGAATGATCAATTGTCCCTTCTCTCCGTTCAAGAAAGAAATGAATCCAGTTCCCACGGTACCCTTCAATCCTGTGCGTATAGCATAGACATCTCGGGTGAACGGATAGCTCTTGTCGAACACAAAGGCTTGGAAAGGATAACGCACACGTTCCGGATGATCGGTGAGCGTGTTATTCAAAATACCTACGACATCAATCTTATCTCTGAACGCCTTCGTCACCTTGTCTTCTGGATCTGTTATCCAGCTCA
>CANKYR010000110.1 GCA_947488195.1 Flavobacteriales bacterium | reverse complement strand
GACAGCGCTGCGACTATTCAAAAAAACAATCAGAGCATTGCGCCTTATTTCCAAGTAGGAATTGGTTATCGCGCCTTGGTATTCGGGAAGCACTTGGTCGTTACTCCTCGCGCATCGTTCACGGGATATTACACGCAGCGCTTTCGCTACGCCGCGAAAATCTTAAACAACGACGAAGTGTATTTGAAATTCCCGAAGTCGCCGCTAACTCAGGCGTATTATGTCGGAGTTGAATTCGCATGGATTTTCAACAAGAAAAAATAAAGACAAAACAAAAATCTGTTTCTTTGCGTTATTGAATTATGACACTTCAAAAAGCCACTCTTCTTCTATTCGCCTTCACCTTTTTTTCTTTTGGCGTGAATGCCCAATCTTCGAACGAGGCAGAGCAGCGCATTTTAGAGTGTTACACTTCCCTATCGAATGGCAATGAAAGCAATGCGGAAGAGCAGTCGAACAAGATGATTGCGGAATTGGAATCGGTGTGTTCGTTGGAAGATTTTTTCGTTTATCCGTTTGAAGCGCTGCGAATGTTCAAGCCTGTTTCTTCAGATGGGAAACTTCGTGTGTTTACTTGGAATTATCCGAAGGAAGACGGAGCACAATTGTATTTCGGATGTGTGGTTTTTAAAACTTCGAAATCGGGAGAGCCCTTGTTTTTCAAGTTGAATTACACTCCGGTTAACGCCGAAAAATGGGACAATAAAATTTATGATGAAGGGAAATGGCCGGGAGCATTGTATTACGCTATGGCTCCTATGAGCAAAGGAAAGAAAGCTGGAAACAGTTATGCGCTATTGGGGTTCGAATCGAAGGACAATCTTTCGAATTACAAAGTGATTGAAGTGATTACTATTGAAAGCGATGGATGTAAATTCGGTGGCAACTTTTTCGAATTTGAAGATCGCAATCCGAAGCGAGTGGTGTTTGAATACAGCGATCAAACGACGTGTTCTTTGCGTTATTACGAAAAACAAAAGACGATAGTCGTTGACCATTTATCTCCGCGTGAAGCCATCTACGAAGGCTTCTTTCCAGAATACGGACCAGACGGTAGCTACGACGGATATGTGTTAGAGAATGGAAAGTGGAAGTATACGCCCATTATAGACATCGCGCCATTTGTAGACGGGCAGAATGTGCCTTTCAACAATCCAAGACCTTAGGTCTTTCAACCTTTATTTTACTGAGTAACTCCTTTAAACCAAAAACCCCCAACTTTCGTCGGGGATTTGGTTGCTTATTGGTGACACTGTAGGGATTCGAACCCCAAACCTTCGCATCCGTAGTGCGATGCTCTATCCAGTTGAGCTACAATGCCATTGCTATTAAGCGGGTGCAAATATAGGCATTTCCTTTTATTTCACAATGATTCTCATTCTTTTTTCGTCTGACCTAAATCTGACTCTCCTACCAAACCCTTGTCCAGTCACAATTATTCACCACATCGTGCAACTTCACCAATCCCTGCCCATAGACAATCTGAGCCTCAGTAAATTTTGGGTTCGATACGGGAATCGACACAATATTCAAGGTGTCTCCAAAAACCTTGTAATCGCCCAACGAACTTGGGGTTTCACTTACTTGTGTTTCAAAATAATTATTGGAAACAAACTCTTCAGTTATGCTCAAACTTATCGTAGTCGTTTTTTCATCTTCCGACACTCCCAATTCAAAAAACCAATAAACAGGTATGTACATGGAAGAACTTGCCTTTAATCTCTCATAGCAAAATGGTTTCATTCCAGTTCCACCAACACTCAGGGGATTATTCGATAACGTGCGAGGGACATCGCGCTCGTATTCCTGAACAGGCAAAACCAACGTATCGCCCAACCCATTGCTGAACTTCAATTCACTCACGGAAGGAAAATAACCTTCCATTTGCTCAGGCAAACCGGGACAATCAATAGTCTTCTTACAACTGCTCAAGAATAAGGAAGGAACAATTGCAAGCACTGTCAATGCAAATACAAACTTCTTCATAGAATTAATTATTTCACTTTATACAATTTCAATTCAGAAAAATCAAAATCCGGATTCTCAACAAACACGCGCATTTCTTCTATCTCGCCTTCCATATTCGCTATAAACTGCACCTTGCCACTAGGTAGCATCATCTGCGTAGACCAATGCAATCGGAATACATTATTGTCTATGTGAGAAAGATTACCCTTGAACAATTCGGTTGGCTTGAAATCGATTTTGTAGAATTCGCCATTCTTTATCACTTCCACATCTCCATACATATCACTTCGATATACTCCTTCAATCTCCGATGTAACAGGAAAAATCCATTCATAAGCCTCGCCTGTAGGCGGAGATAATAATTCAGGCTCTTCTGCCTTCGGAGCGAATTCAGTCACCCAATTCTTACTTCCCTTCTCCCCTAAAAATAAATCCAAGAACTCAAAACCCATGGCACTCGGCAGCGAGTTGTTGCTGTTCGTTAAAATCACAAATCCTAAATTCATATCTGGAATTAATATAGTCTTCGAGATCATTCCATCGTAACCACCGCCGTGACTCACAATCTTGTGTCCACCGTATTCCATAAGCTCCCAGCCCATGCCATATCCGTTCGCATGTCGAGAAGGCATATTCTCGCGCTGCCACTTGCTCACCGGCTTGTTAATGTTGTACTCCCACATTTCATACGTACGCTTTTCGTCCCAGTATTTCTTTCCACCTAAAGTTCCTTTGTTCAACTGCAACATCATCCATTGGCTCAGTTCATTCACACAGGCGTTAATGCTTCCGGCTGGACCAATGTTGTCCCAATTCACATAAGGAATGGGAATGTTCTTGCCCTTCACGGTGTTATGCGGAGAAGCAATGTCGGCGCCAGGCTGAAAAGCCGTAATCGAAGTGTTCGCGTTCTTCATTCCCAACGGAATAAAAAATTCATTCTTTACAAATTCGTCCCAAGTCTTTCCGGTAACTTTCTCTACGATTTGTCCAGACGCCAAAAACGCTATGTTGCTATAACCATAGGTTGTGCGAAATCCGTACTTCGGTTCAACGAATTGCCATCTGCGCAGAATTTCAGCGCGAGAATGATTCGTTCCGTACCAGATTAAATCTCCAGCAAATGTTTCAAATCCTTGTCGGTGCGAAAGCAAATCGCGCACGGTCAAATTCGCAGAAACATACGGGTCGTATAATTTTAATTCTGGAAGGAAATTCTGAACCTTGTCATCCCACTTCAACAATCCTCGATCGACACACACCGCCAATGCCGCGCTGGTGAAGGCCTTCGAGTTACTGGCAATGGCGAAGGAACTATTTTCAGTCACGGGCTCTTTCGTCGCAGCATCCTTCAAACCGAATCCTTTCGACAAAATAATTTCGTTGTTGTAGACAATAGCAATGGCACCGCCGGGAACATTGTACTTCGACAAACCCTCGTTCATCTTGGCTTCCAAAGCCGTGAGTTGCGTTGCGAAAGGCTTTGCGTTTTTCTTCTGTGCCGATGCGTTCAGCACGAATACAATCGCGATAAATGAAAGAACTATTTTTTTCATATTGAATGTTATCTGAATCTAACTTCTGTTGCGCCGTGTCCGTACCTCTGATAATTCCCATCGAGAAATTCGCACTGCGGATAATAGCTTTTGATGAATGAACGAATCTCTGCGCGCAAAACTCCCTGCCCCACTCCGTGAATGAAAATAACCTTCTTCACTTTTTTCTTTTCAGCAATGGCTAGCATACGCTCGAAGTGTTCCATTTGAATGGTTACGATTTCTCCGTTTGTCATGCGCTCGAAATTGTCGAGCAATTCGTGAATGTGCAAGTCAACCTCGAATAAATCTGCATTGTGTGGAAAGTCGTTCGCTGCGCGTTCTTTGTATCTGTTCTTGAAATCTTTCGATGCCGCCTTCACAGCATGGGCATCCACATTGCGATCGAGCATTTCACGGGTGTTCGGCTGCACTTGATTGTATTGTGAAAACTCGTGTTTCGAATTTTCAATCTTAACCAATTCGCGCAACGGATGATCGAAGGGAAAACCGCTGCTGTCCTCTACCGTAGCAATATCGGGTTGGGGAAACCCAACGATTACTCCTTCTCCGGTATCGTTTAAAAAACGCACGTGATCTCCTTTTTTGAATTCCATGAGACAAAAATACACAATACCGCGGAGCGGATGACACAACCACGTTGTGATGACAATCTTCGATTGATGACCCTAGAACTTTTTAAAATCTAAGTGCCCAACCGGCATTAATAATTGGAAAGGCCTTCCCTTCCTTCAATAAAAAAGATGGAACTGAATTTTCAGTATCATTGTTTTTGTAGAGTAACGGCGTCTTCCCCAAGAAGTATCCACCTTCCACAAAGACTACATTCTTCTTTGTGATGTAGAAATCGAAAAATGCTTTGAGCTGGAGTTCATTGTAGCGAACAAAGGTATTGACGTCTTCTCCTCTGAATGAGCGTGTCATGGAGCGGAAGGCTATGCCTGTATTTACTCTAGAAGGCGCGACCGCATAGCTAAATTTCATACTGTTGGGAAGGGTTCCGTAAATCGTGAATCGATCAGATACTTTCCAATCGATACCCACTAATGGAATAAAGAAATTCCCGAAGAACTCGCGGTTATAGTAAAGGCCGAATTTGTATCGAAACTTATCTGACTGTGTAACGGTAAAAAGTGAATATGCTCCAAGCTGAAAAACATCTGAAAGCGGACTTCCTAAATCGGCACCGGCAATTTTAGGAATAATCAATCCGGTAAATTTCACCTTCGGATTTTTCAATTGCACTTGCATTCCTATTGGAAGAGTGATCGAAGAATAATCGGCAGAAAAAGAATCTCTTTGCATTGAAAGCTTTTCATAATGTGCTCGAAGAAAAATTGTATTGCCGTTTTTCAAAACTTTCGGAATGAAAGCGTTCACGAATAAGTCGCTGGTTTGTGCGCCAGATGGGATGTTATACGCTTGTCGGTTGAAGGAGAAAATATCTACGAAATATTGAGCTTGGGTATTCATTTGAATGAACAACACCGACAGAGCAACGAATATGATTCTTTTCATGCCTGCAAAATACATTTAATTAATACATATCTCGCTCTTTCCTTTTTGAAATAAATTACGGCGCCATTCTTCCGATTGACCAATTCCCTTCAACCAAAGAATAGGTCAAACGATCGTGCAAGCGGTTCGGTCTTCCTTGCCAAAATTCAAAATACTTGGGACAAACAAGATATCCTCCCCAATTTGAAGGTCGCGGAACGGATTGTCCTTCGAACTTATCAGTGAACTCTCTGAAGCGTTCATTCAACACTTCTCGCGAATCTATAGTAGCACTCTGCGGTGAAACCCAGGCTCCTATCTGACTTTCGCGCGGACGCGAATTGAAATAAGCGTCGCTCTCGGCGTCACTCAATTTGTGTAATTCCCCTTCAACCCGAACTTGACGCTCAACAGTTGGCCAGAAAAAATTCAATGCAACTTTGTTGTTTTGCTCTAGTTCTAATCCTTTGTTGGAAGAGTAATTCGTGTAGAACTTCAATCCATCTTCATTCACACCACGAAGCAAAACTACACGCGAATGCGGCTGTCCGGAAGCATCAACGCTACTAACGACCATGGCATTAAAATCATGCAACT
>CANKYR010000109.1 GCA_947488195.1 Flavobacteriales bacterium | reverse complement strand
GGTTTAACAACCTTCTTCGCAATTGGTTTAACAACCTTCTTCGCAATTGGTTTAACAACCTTCTTCGCAATTGGTTTAACAACCTTCTTCGCAATTGGTTTAACAACCTTCTTCGCAATTGGTTTAACAACCTTCTTCGCAATTGGTTTAATAACCTTCTTCGCAATTGGTTTAATAACCTTCTTCGCAATTGGTTTAATAACCTTGTTCGCAATTGGTTTAATAACCTTCTTCGCAATTGGTTTAACAACCTTCTTCGCAATTGGTTTAATAACCTTCTTCGCAACAGGTTTAGAAGCCGGTTTAACAGCTTTCTTTTCTACTTTTTTCGCAACAGGTTTCTTTACCGCTTTCTCTTTTCCCTTCAACACAACTGTTTTAGCTGCTTTTTTAGCAGCAACCTTGGGCTTAGCAGGTGCTTTCGCTTTTGGTTTTATTACTTTTTTAGCCATAATGTCAGTAATAGAGAACGGGGTTCGTTATTACACCCGTTTTGTGGACGGCGAATGTACGAAATTTTTCAGCGATTTTAGCATGAATCAACTCAATTGTAAACTGCTCACTTTCAAAATGTCCAATATCAATAAACGACAACTTGTTTTCTGCGTCGAAGAACTCATGGTATTTCACATCAGATGTTACAAATACATCTGCCTCTTCCGCTTTTGCCGCTCCCAATAGAAATTGACCACTTCCACCACAAACCGCTATTTTCTGAATCTTGGATTTGTGTGTTGATGTATACTTAATACACTGATTATTAAATTCTTTTTTCAACATACTTAAACAATCGATTAAGCTAATAGGAGTCTCTAATTCTCCGATAGCGCCGCTTCCATATTGATTCAAATTGTTTTGAAGCGATTGCCAATTGTGAGCCACTTCTTCATATGGATGTGATTCGAAAAGTGCACGTTGAACTTCAGCTTTTTTCCAACTGGGTAAAATAACTTCAAACCGAATTTCTTCGAATTCGCTTCTTTCACCTTGTTTCCCTTCAAAAGGTTGTGCGCCATCTTCAGGTTTGAAACTTCCATTGCCAAGGATAGAAAATCCACATTCGCTGTAATTCCCAACATTTCCTGCACCGGCTTCAAACAAGGCAGTCCTCACTTTTTCAAAATGATCAACAGGAACAAAAACAGTTAACTGAAGCAATTGTCCGTTCAATGGAGCAAGCGGACGAATATTTTTCAAGCCAAGTCGTCTCGCTATTTCACCATTCACGCCTTCTAACGTATTGTCGAGGTTCGTGTGAATCGCATACAACGCAATGTTGTTTTGAATGGACTTTATAATCGTTCGCTGAACATAGTCGGCGCCAGTAAAGCGTTTCATGCCTTTGAAAACAATCGGATGATGCGAAACGATAAGGTTGCAATTTTTAGCGATGGCTTCTTCAACAATATCTTCCGTGCAATCGAGACTCACCAATACATTCGTGATTTCGTTTTGCTTATTTCCAACCAACAGCCCGGAATTATCATAAGACTCTTGCAAAATAGGCGGAGCCCATTGTTCTAAATAGGAAATGACTTCTTCAATACGCATTTTTAATCTAACTTGCAGCCAAGTTACACCGATGCGTTTATTCAGAGCAACTCTTTGGCCTTTTTCTTTTCTATTGGGAAGCATTTTGCTCTTCCGGCATTTTTTATTTTCTGTTGGAATTTTCAATTCGAAGAAAGCATCGGTTCCTTCATTTGTTATCGGTAATCTGAAAGTTGGAGGAACAGGTAAAACACCTTTCGCCATTTGGTTAATTGAAAAATTAGATGCTTCAAAAACCGGATTTGTTTCTCGCGGATATGGCCGTAAAACCAAAGGATTTCAATTAGTTAATTCAGACTCAAAAGTTTCAGAAATAGGCGATGAACCGGCAGTGGTTCGAAATCATTTTAATTCATTGCTTGGCGCCGTTTCAGAAAATAGATTGAACGGGATTTTTCACTTGAAACAAGCCTTCCCGCAGATTCTGCAAGTGGTTCTCGATGATGCCTTTCAACATAGAAAATTGAATCCCGATTTTTCCATTCTACTCACTACATACAATGACCTTTTTGTTAACGACTATTTATTTCCTGTGGGTGGTTTGCGCGACTTGAAAAAAAGAGCTTCTGCTGCAAATGCCATTGTCGTTACAAAATGTCCAGATTCTATCTCAGAAGAAGAACAACAGAATATAAAAGAGCAGCTTCAATTATCCGCTCACCAAATCATAGCATTTACAGCAATCGAATACGAAGAGCCAATTGCCGCATTCGATGATATGAAGCCTTGGAATAGAAACCTCCGTTCAGTATGTTTCGCGGGGCTTGCCAATCCAATTCCATTTTTTATGGAAGGAAGAAATAGGAGCCTTGCAACCATTGAAATGGCATTAAACGATCATCACGAATACACCCCACAAGATGTCGCTCGCATTCGGAAAGAATGGATTAACTTTGGACAGGAAAATACGGTTCTGCTAACCACTGAAAAAGATGTGGTGAAATGCACAAACATCAAGGAGTTCGAAGATCTTCCTTTGTATTTTCTTCGAATGAAAATTAAATTTATAGCTGGTGAAACTGCGTTGCTTAAGGCGGTGAAAGAAGTAAAGAAATAAATGGAACAATCTGTATACGATCAATATGAATTAGTGGTAGGACTCGAAGTCCACATGCAATTGAAGACAGCGTCGAAAGCATACGCTTCCGATGCGAACCTTTTTGGAGCATTACCAAACACCTTGGTATCGCCCATTACACTTGGACATCCAGGCACTTTGCCTAAAGTAAACACGCAGTCAGTTGACTTCGCCATTAAGTTGGCGCTTGCATCAGACATGCAAATCAACACACCTGTGTTTTTCGCGCGCAAGAATTATTTCTACGCCGATTTACCAAAGGGTTATCAAATTACACAAGACAAAACTCCTATCTGTACAGGTGGCGAAATTGTTATTCGTGAAGACGATGGCACTGAGAAGCGCATCGGTATTACTCGCGCGCACTTGGAAGAAGATGCTGGCAAGAGCATGCACGACCAAGATCCATTCGATACGTTGATCGATTTGAATCGCGCCGGTGTTCCTTTGATTGAAGTCGTTTCAGAACCAGATATGCGCACTTCTCGCGAAGCGTATTTGTATCTAACTGAAGTGAGAAAGCTTGTTCGCTACTTAGACATTTGCGATGGTAACATGGAAGAAGGCTCGCTTCGTTGCGATGCAAATATTTCGGTTCGAAAGAAAGGCGCTCCGGAATTCGGAACGCGTTGCGAAGTAAAGAACATGAACTCCATTCGAAACGTGCAACGTGCCATTGAACACGAAATGACGCGTCAAATCGATATCATCGAAGCAGGCGGCATAATCAATCAAGAAACCCGAAGCTTCAATGCAGCAGACGGAACCACTTCGTTGCTTCGAAGCAAAGAAGATGCACAAGATTACCGATATTTCCCCGAGCCAGATCTTCCACCTGTGGTAATTACAGATGATCACATTCAGCGCATTCACGCAACCATGCCGCCTCTTCCAAAAGAGTTGCTGCATAAGTATTTGAAAGAATTTAATCTTTCGGAATACGACGCGAATGTCTTGACCAGCGAAAAAGAAACCGCTCTTTATTACGAGCGCATCATTTCAAAAACGAAGAATTACAAAGCCGCTTGCAACTGGTTAATGGGACCGGTAAAAGGATATTTGAAAGAGCAAGCTTTGGAAATAGAGCAGAGTCCATTTACACCCGAACAACTCGCAAGTATCATTAACCTTGTCGACTCAGGAAAGGTGTCAAGTTCTACCGCTGCTGAAAAAATTCTCCCGGCATTGGCAAATCACTCTTCCAAGATGGCCGAAGACATTGCCGCTGAATTGAATTTGATTCAAGATGCCGACGACAATAGCATAAAGCAAATTGCTCAAGAAATTCTTGCGGCATGGCCAGATAAAGTGGCTGCTTACAAAGCAGGAAACAAAGGCATGTTAGGATTATTCATGGGTGAACTCATGAAAAAGAGTGGGGGAAAGGCCAACCCTAAAACAGCATCTGGACTTATTCAACAATTATTAGATCAATGAGAAATCTTATCATCTTAATTGCTGCTGCAATTTCTTTTGCTTCATGCGGAAATTCAAATTCCATCTCTGGAGTCATTACGGGTGCAGAAGGAAAAACCATTTATTTGGAATCCCTTTCCGACAGCAGAGTTCTTCCTATTGATAGTACCGTTGTAGGTTCCGATGGAAGTTTCAGTTTGAAATCGCATGATAATCTTCCATTAGACTTTTATCGCATTTATTTCAAAGAAGGAAATTTCCTTCAACTTATCACAGACAGTTCCGAGCATGTTGAAATTACAGGCGAATTCGCCAAATTGAGCATTGCGAAAGTCGAAGGTTCAATTCAAACTGTTGAATATATGGACTTGGTGAAGAAGTGGGAACCCATGATGGAAAAACTTGCGGAGGCACAGGCTCAAATTGATCGTCCGTCAACAGACCCTTCGTTAGACAGCACACAATGGATCGCCAAGTGGGAAGGACAATCTGCTGCGGCACAGAAAGAAGCCAATGCATTTATCAAAGGTTGGTTGGAAAAACATTCAGCAAGTTTATTGGCAATCTCCATTGTTCAGAATCTTGATCCTCGATTCGATTTCAATTGGTATCAGCGTGTTTTAAACGACACAAAACCAACTTGCGGAAAGCTTCCGGCTTATAAAACTTTGGAAAAATTAGTCGGACAAATGAAGAACGCAAGCAGTTCAAGTGCTGCCTCCAATTCCAATATTGCAGTTGGAAAAATGGCGCCTGAAATCACGCTTCCAAATATATCTGGACAAACAAAAGCATTAAGTAGTTTGCGTGGAAAGGTTGTTCTGCTTGACTTCTGGGCATCGTGGTGCGGACCATGCAGAAAGGAAAATCCAAATGTGGTTTCAGTTTATAACAGATATGCTTCAAAAGGATTCGATGTGTTCTCCGTTTCATTGGATGAAAACAAATCGGCTTGGGAAGCAGCCATTAAAAAAGACGGATTGGTTTGGAACAATCATGTTTCAGATTTAGGTGGATGGAAATCGGCCGTAGTTCCTATCTATGAAATTGAAAGCATTCCTTTTCCTGTTTTAATTGATAAGGAAGGGAAAATTGTAGCCATGGGCGAATCGCTTCGTGGCGCAGGATTGGAAAACGAATTGAAGAAATTAGGACTCTAAGAGTAACTTTAAAGATAATTAATCGTCGCAGTAATAAAATCAAAATGAAAAAAATCGCCTTAGCACTTGTCGCATTTGGAATGAGCGTTGTTTCTTTCGCTCAATCGAAGCCATATTTCCAACAAGATGTAAAATTTAAAATAGAAGTAAAGCTCGACGACACTCGCAACATGCTATACGGTAACGAAGAGTTGGTTTATACCAACAACAGTTCGAATGCCTTGAATGAAATTTACATGCACATCTGGCCGAATGCATACAAAAACAGAAGCACTGCATTAGCGAAGCAATTGGCTCGCACACGTAACTTCGTTTTGTTTACCACCTTGGCGGAAAACAAAGGATACATCGACTCATTGGATTTCAAAATAAACGGAGTGAAAACTACTTGGGAGTATGATGGCGAAAACATCGATATCTGCAAGTTGTTATTGGCTTCTCCGCTTCAACCGGGTCAGAGCATAACCATCACAACTCCTTTCCGTGTAAAGATTCCAAGTGGAAGTATTTCTCGTTTGGGACACATTGGGCAGAGCTTCCAAATTACACAATGGTATCCTAAGCCAGCGGTTTATGATCGCAACGGATGGCACCAAATGCCTTACTTAACGCAAGGAGAATTCTACAGTGAGTTCGGTTCATACGA
>CANKYR010000108.1 GCA_947488195.1 Flavobacteriales bacterium | reverse complement strand
TTTTTGATTTAATAAAATCATCCTCGCTATACTCGCCAAATTCGCACCTCCCGCAAACACCTCTGAGGCCAATTGCGGCCAAGATTTCAGTGACTTTCCCAATTCAGCAAATGAGATAAGCATTCGCTCTGAAACAATTTCTGGATTGATAATGGATAAAAGCACCTTGTTTCTATCCCCTAAATCAATGCCCTCCAATAAACCATGGAAAATAGGTAAGTCGTTCGAAATATCAAATCTTTCAATATCAGTAATGCCCCTCTCACTTGTATGCATGAGTATTGGCTTGTGAAATTTTTTGGCTAACTGCCTTAATAGAATTTTTACTTCAAAGGAGTCGCATTCATCAATAACAATATCAACTTTTTCAATTAAACCGGCATGATCCTCAGAGTTTTTAAATCCCGTTTCATGAATCTCGATTTCAATGTAAGGATCTCTTTCAAGCATGCTATTTGCGGCAATTAAACATTTGCTTAGGCCCAATTCAAATATACCCGCGTTCAATCTATTGAGATTACTAAGTTCACATATATCAAAATCGAACAAAATCAAACGCCCACATATTCGTTCTGAAACCAATGCATTAACTACAGCATTACCCGCAGAAAGACCTATTACTGCTATTGTTTTTTTGGACAACTCTAACTGTTCCTCTCTTGTTATTTTCAGTCGATTTCGGCTTGTTCTTAACTCTATAAAATCAGCCTTAGGTAAAATCTGAATACATTTCCTTCTCAGAGGAAAATACATCCAATTGCCATATTCCAAAGGTGCTTCAGGTGAATCACTAGATAATAGATTCCTAGATTCAATAGATAATATCTCGTCCCCAACATTAGCCCGAAGTTCATTCAATTGAGCCTTACTCAAGGGGATGAATTCTAAAAAATCGTTTTGCTTATTAATGTTCTCAAACACATAATTGGAACTAACAAACCTTGGTAATTGAACGACCAAATCCATTGGTTTTTCTTCCATATTCTCCATAATGCAAAGTACAATTTATCTTGTTTCACTTGATTTCTAATATTTTAGCTTTTCAACACCATTTAGTGTACGAAATCAAATTTAAATTCTAGTTATCTTTATTTTCCATGAGTCACTTTAACAATCAAAAAGAGATATCACTGAAATTTCCTTCCTGGAAGGAAGTTGTGATTGAGTATTCAAAAAAAGAACTTGGTTCTGAAACATCTGAAACCTTGATTTCAATAGTTAATTCAAAATTCGAGTTAATTCAAAATTTAATCGAAACAAGCCATCCTGCAGTTGCTCTTCAGATACTAGCAGACGCTGAGGGCAACTATGTCTCAGGAAAATCTTATGATTCAATTCTAGATTATCTTGAAAGTACAAAACTTGGTGTCAATGAATTTCAAACTGTATACAGCACTAAAGAGCAGAAATATATTCATGTTGGAAATTCCGTCTCCGATGTAATTGGCATTGAGCCACGAGATTTCACAATTGAATCTTTTCTAGGTTTTGCAGAAAAGAATTTTATACATCCAGAAGATTTACCTCACGTTATAAGATATGCCGGCATAGCCTATACAACTCTATGCTTGCCTTGTTTCACTTTTAAGGTAAACCAAGATCATTATAAAATAAAATTCCGAGCTCTTTTTCCTTACAGTAACATCCCAACGATTCAGAAGCAAGCAATCAACTTAGAAAAAAAATCTTTTTTAACTATTGATGAAACACAAAATGAATTGTCGTTTCCCAACTTACACTTTGACTTTTGGGCAGTAACTACAGACACTATATCAGATGTTGTCACACCTCGGTTCGTTTCTGACTTCAAACAAACTGAACCAATGAATTGCGTTTCCTATATTTTGAATGCAGCACTTCTGAACTTTCCTATTAAATATCTAATACTCTTGCATGAGCGCCAATTCACAGATCGAAACAAAGACGTGTCAGTAAGTGTTAATAGTCAAATTAGAGAATTTTCGGCATTAGAATCGGGCATTACTGAACAACAAGTTGGAGACTATTTTTCAAAAACTGTAAGAAAGAAAATAGGCGAAGTTTACAACAAATGGAGTCAATCGAAAGGAATAGAAATTCCTTTTTCTGAAACCCAAGCCATCCACCAAGCGCAAAAGCTAGGTCTGCTGCCGATACCTGAGAAAATTAAGGCGCTGATCTATTCGAGAGTGGGGGAATAATCTTTTCGAAAATTTCGAAAAACAATTTTGATGGGGTTTTGAAATAAGAGTTTTGGGAAAACTAAAACCAAATCTCCTATGAAAGCTGTTTTCAGAAACTCAAACTACCCTAAGCTTAAACAACTAAGAATGCTATACTCTTTCAAACAAGAGTACATCGCAGATCAACTAGGAATCTCACAGTCGGAATACAGCCGTCTCGAAAACGGACAACGAAACGTTAAAATCGACGACTTCAAAAAACTAGCGCAACTCTATCGCGTTACTCCAGCACTACTTATGGTGTCGGAAGCATACGCCCATGTCGATGTAGAAAAAATCAAGGCCGAAGTCATTGAAGAGACAAACGCCATTACCAAACGAATGATGGAAGAGAATGCTATTCTCCAATCCAGACTTGATGAGGCTATTCAAACTACACAAAACCTCCTCAAAGCTATCGCGGAACTTCAAAATAAAAAGCCCCGAATCACCCATGATTCCTACAATTCTAAAAATAGTTCCCGAAAAACGAAACCTAAAAAAAACATCGAGCGTTAAACAGAGACGAAACACTTCAACTATGAAACATTCAAACACTCCCACCAATACAACCAACACAATGGTAAATGTTCTTTGTTTAGATAACGACGCGATGGTACTTCATTCCTTCAAATCACTTTTCGGTAACGATTACAATGTGTTCACTGCTACTGATCCATTCGATGCATATAACATTATGCAGTCGGAAAACATACACGTTGTCCTCTCCAATTTAGAAATGCCAAGTATGTCTGGAACAAACTTCCTTCAACGTATGGCGCAAGAATTTCCAAAAGCACAACGCATTTTACTTGCAGGTAATATAACCGCTGAAGCCATGTTAAGTGCCATCAATCAAGCTCGAGTATTTCGCGTAATCACTAAGCCTTTCAAAAAGGAAGAAATGAACGAAACACTGCAATCTGCTTTCAAAAACTATCAGGAAATGGCGGAAAAGGAAAATTCAATCAAGCGTCTTGAAAAACAAAACGCGCAGTTCGAATTTTTACTACGTCAACAAATGCTATCGTAATCTCTGCAACTTCAATACAAAAAAGAAGGGCCACATGGCCCTTTTTCATTTTTCAAATCCCGCTTCCGACAATCCAAACAACGCAAAGTCATATTTCACAGGATCATCCGAATCATATAAACGAAGATGACGATCCAATTCTTCAACCGCCTTCCAATCCGACTGTGTGCGGTTCAATAGTCCAAACATTCGCGCTGTTCTTCCCGAATGGACATCCAATGGAATCGACAATTGTGACGGACTAATTCCCTTCCATAATCCAAAGTCAACTCCCCGATTGTCATGACGAACCATCCAACGCAAGAACATGTTGATACGCTTCGCGGTGCTATTCCTTTCCGGACTAGCAACGTGCTTCAAGGCACGATGCGATTCACTTCCAACAAAAATGTTCCTAAAATATTCTATGCCTTCCTTCGACCCGCCAAGAGAAAATCCCTTGGTAAAAAGCGTTTCCATTCCTCCTTCTTCAACATAAATTCTCCGTAACGACTTTACGAAAAATTCAACATCTTCCTTCATGAACGTTCGATGAATAGATGGTTTCCAGTTTTTGAAATCTTTCGGTTGGGCATTCAAAATAAAATCAAACGGCGTCTGATCCATGTACTCCATGAGGCGGGTCGCACTGACTAAAATAGATTTCCGATTGCCCCAACTGATGGTAGCTGTTAAGAATGCAGCAATCTCAATGTCTTCCTTCTTCGTGAATGCATGTGGAATACTTATAGGATCTTCTTCAATAAACGAACGACGGTTGTATTTGTCTACCGAACGTTCGAGCGCCTCGCGCAATTCTTCACTTGCCTCCGGTGAATGCATACTGCAACAAATTCGCTCCCATTTGGAAAGCCTTGTTCCGTGCGGCTTCTGAGTCTTTATGGACATTCGAGTCTTCCCACCCATCGCCTAAATCACATTCGAAATCATAAAAGACAACCAATCGATTCTCAATGAAAATACCCAACCCTTGCGGAGCCTTATTGTCGTGCTCGTGTATCTTAGGTAACCCCGAATTGAATTCGTATTTCTGATGATAAATCGGATGCCCAAAAGGGATCTCCAAAAACTCAGCGTCCGGGAAAACCTTCTTCATTTCCTTGCGAATGAACTTGTCTAATCCATAATTATCTGAAATATGTAAGAACCCTCCGCTTCGGAGATACAGCTGTAGATTCTCCACGTCGGCACTCGAAAAAACGACATTGCCATGACCCGTCATGTGCACGAACGGATAGTTAAACAACTCGGTACTTCCCACTTCAACATAAGGAGTCTCCTTCGCAATATTCATCTTCAATTCGCGATTCACAAATGAAACCAAATTGGGTAAGCTCGTGGGGTTCGCGTAATAGTCTCCTCCACCCTTGTACTTCATGACAGCAATCTGATAAGACTGTCCGAAAGCCGCATAAGCAAGGACGTTCAAACAGAAAATAAAAATACTTTTCTTAAAAAATTCCATATTCTAAATTGAATGAATCCAGTTTTTCATCATGTCCATTCCTTCTTTCGTCAATACCGATTCAGGATGAAACTGAACAGCCATTAAAGGTAATGATTTGTGTTGAATGGCCATAACCCAACCGTTGATATTCCTCGCAGTTACTTCGAACGAAGTTGGAAGGAATTCATTGTCTATGACCCAACTGTGGTAATGTCCAACTTCAAATTGAAGGGGCAATCCAGCAAACAAAACAGACTCTCCTGTTCTTTTCGCCTCTGAAGAAACCCCATGAAGAACATGATCGAGATTTTTCAATTTCCCTCCGTCGTGAAGCGCCATAGCTTGACACCCCAAGCAAATTCCTAACATGGGAATTCGTTCCCAAAACATGGCAATGAACTTCATTAAATCACCTGATTCTTCGGGTAGTCCAGGGCCTGGAGAAAGAACCACAGCATCGTAATTCATGACCTCTTCCCACGGTATTTCGTTGTTCCGAACTACACGAACCGTTGCATTCAATGCTTCGCAATAGTGCACCAAATTGTAGGTGAACGAATCGAAGTTATCTATGAATAGTATGTTCTTATTTGTGTGTTCCACCTTTTATGTCGAAGTTTGAAAAAACTACGCAACATTACGAATGAAAACCGCAATTGAATCAAAAAAAGTACCTGCGCCTATTGGTCCATATAGCCAAGCTGTAGTTGCCAACGGAATGGTCTATACAAGCGGACAAATTGCTATTGATCCAAATACAGGCGAGTACACACCTGCAGACATACAAGCAGAAACGGAACTCGTAATGAAAAATTTAGAAGCGCTACTTGAAGCTTCTGGAGCAGATTTCAGCTCTGTAGTGAAGACAAGCATCTTTTTGCAAAGCATGTCAGACTTTGCTGAAGTGAATGCCGTTTATGCGAAGTATATGGTGGCTCCATTTCCAGCCAGAGAAACCGTGGAAGTAGCAAAACTTCCGAAGAGCGCGAAAGTTGAAATTAGTATGATCTCAATTGTAAAATAATGATACTTAAAAAAATTCTTCACTACCTAAACCCTTTGAATCTCTTCAAAAAAGAGCAAGGCGACATTAACCTGCGCATGATGCACGGGATTAATAAAATTTCAATTCTTATGTTTTTGGTTGCGTTAACCGTATTGGTTATTCGTTGGATGAAGTAATTACTTCCAGCGCATGGTTTCAATCATGTG
>CANKYR010000107.1 GCA_947488195.1 Flavobacteriales bacterium | reverse complement strand
TTCTTCGGGATTAAGCCTTCGGCTGTTTATTCACCAAATAAATTCCCGTCAGAATAATCCCAGCAAAAGCACCGTGAAGCCAAGTGAACGGCTCGCCGTCGTAAACACCCCACATGATTGCAACTATGGGAATGAGGTAGGTGATCGATGAAGCCGCCAGTGCCCCAACCTTTTGGGTGAATCGAAAGAATAGAATATTACCGAGAGCGGTGCCCAATATTGCCAAGGTGGCTATGAATCCCAGGCTGCGCAATCCGTAGGTATTGGTTTGAAGAATCTCGAACGTTCCATCTGTGCCAATGAGTATCCAACATGGAATTCCAGCGACCAACAACGAAAAGGCAGAAATAGCAAATGATGGTACGCCGTGAAGTTTGCTGTGAATCGTGTTCACGCTGAAGCCATAGCTTATGGTGGCAAGGACAATAAGCATGCTGTAGGCCGTGTTCTTCGAGTCGCCCAATCCGCGGAGGCTAATTAGGCAAACCGCGCCAATAAGACCAAGGGTGACTCCCACAATTTGTATTTTCCGAACCGACTTCTTGAAAACGAAGTACCCGACAATGAGCGTGAAGAGCGGAGTGAGTGCATTCAAGATGCCCGACATGCTCGAATGCAAAAACATTTGCGAGTTCGTGAAAAGGAAGGCGGGAATGCCGCTTCCCAACAGTCCAACCACGATGTACCACCAAATGAGTTCCCGTTTCAACCAGCTCTTGAAAATGAATGCGAAAGGAAGCATGACCAAAGAGGCAATGCCCAATCTTAAAGCAGCAACTTGATTCGGCGAAAAGACGGGTACTTGAACGCCATTAGCATCGAAAGCAAATAGGCCTCGCTTCATGAGAATGAAGGAGCTCCCCCAGATTATTGCTAAAATGACAATAACGGGAAGGCTACGCCAATTGCCTTTCATGAATTAATTCTTAATGAAGGATGTGCAAGTACCGTTGATGCGAAGCAAGTAAAATCCGGATGAAAGATTTTCAGTTTGAATGGAATTTCTTCCCGAATTCAGTGTTTCAATTTGTATAATCTTTCCTTCCGAAGAAAGTATTTGAGCAACAAGAGATTCTTGTTGTGGATTGAAAACATTCAGCAGTCCGCTTGTCGGATTCGGGAATACGTCGAAGGTAGAAAAATCATTTTCTTCCACACCAACAAAGGTGGGAGCAAAGCGGAATACCGTTCCTTCTGTAGGTTCGTTGTTTAAGAGCGCATAAGATGGAATTCCTTGAGCCATTAAAACGTCATTCGTCGTGATTGAAGTAATGGTTTCCACATCTGAATTTCCAGTTACACAGTAGAAGCCTTCCCATTCGAATCCGCTGTTTTGATTGAGATTTTCTACGAATGCGCATGCAGGTGCGCCAAACATGTGTACCAAATCAGGGTCAGTTACATTGCTGGGACCGTAATGATATTCGAAAATGTTTGAATTTTCATACAACCACACTTGGAAGGAAGTGGTGTTCAAATAACTTCCATTGGCGGCCCCGTCATCGTAGAATCCAACGTTCAGCCATTCAATTTTACAAATCTGAAATCCAGGAGGGCCTTCAATTACATAACTAACCGGACTCACGAGCGTATCGTTGTCGGCGTTCGCTATGTCTGAGTAATAGGGTAGAAAAATATCGGATAATGAATCGTCTTGAAGTCCATAAACCGTTGTGCCCAATTCTCCAACATATAGAGTAGTGATGGTATCGTTAGCGGTATAGAAAGTAAACCCCAAAGGAACAGTCCACGTTGGATCATCCCAAATCTGTCCACCGTCCAACGAAGTCGCCTCTTCAATGGGGGTGAATGCACTGTTGTATCTGGTGAATACATAATGCGGACCAGCCGCTTGTTGAGCAAAAACCCCAGCCGAAGCCAGGGTTAGTATAAAAGCAAGTATGTTCTTTTTCATTAAATTATTTGAATGCATCGAATCCGGTAACATCCATTCCTGTGATTAACAAGTGAATGTCGTGTGTTCCTTCGTAAGTAATTACTGACTCTAGGTTCATCATGTGACGCATAATTGGATATTCTCCTGTGATGCCCATTCCGCCTAGCATTTGACGAGCGTTGCTGGCAACTGTTTTCGCCATGTCAACGTTGTTGCGTTTCGCCATAGAGATCATAGAACTTGTCGCACGACCTTCGTTACGAAGTTGACCCAAACGTAGTGTAAGCAACTGTGCTTTGGTGATTTCTGTAATCATTTCGGCCAATTTCTTTTGTTGCAATTGGAAAGCTCCGATAGGCTTGCCGAACTGCATGCGTTCTTTTGAATAACGAAGAGCAACATCGTAGCAGTCTAATGCTGCACCAATGGCACCCCAAGCAATACCGTAACGAGCGCTGTCTAAACATGAAAGCGGTGCGCCTAATCCAGAGCGACCAGGCAACAAGTTTTCTTTTGGAACTTTTACGTTATCGAAAATCAACTCACCGGTATCGCTTGCGCGAAGGCTCCACTTGCCGTGCATGGTAGGAGTTGTAAATCCTTCCATTCCTCTTTCAACTAATATTCCGTGAATGCGTCCTTCTTCGTTTTTAGCCCAAACTACTGCTACTTGAGCGAATGGAGCGTTCGAGATCCACATTTTCGCACCGTTCAACAAATAATGGTCGCCCATGTCTTTGTAGTTGGTGGTCATTCCACCAGGGTTTGAACCGTGGTCCGGTTCCGTTAATCCGAAGCAACCGATCCATTCGCCAGAAGCCAATTTCGGTAAGAACTTCATGCGTTGTTCTTCAGATCCGTATTTCCAAATTGGATACATCACCAAAGAAGATTGAACAGAAGCAGTCGAACGAAGTCCGCTATCGCAACGCTCGAGCTCTTGCATAATTAGTCCGTATGCAATATGATCCAATCCGGCTCCGCCGTATTCTTCAGGAATATAAGGTCCGAAAGCACCAATGCTAGCTAGGCCAGGCAATAGGTGTTGAGGGAATTTGCAATTTTCAGCGGCTTCTTCAATAATTGGAGAGACTTCTTTTTTCACCCATTCACGTGCTGCATCGCGAATCAATTTGTGCTCGTCGGTAAGCAGCTCATCCATTAAATAATAATCGTGTCCTTGGTATTGGTCTGTACGCATGGTTTCAAAAGTTTGAGCAAATATAGTATTGAATAAGTTAAACAATTAATCAGAAGAAGCATTCTGCTCATACCAAGTATCGGCAGGCAAATTTCTTCCTGTGCATGCCGCAACGGCAAGTTCATCGCATCGTTCGTTGTAAGTATTTCCAGCATGACCTTTCACCCAAACGAATTTCACGTTGTGCTTGGCAGCCACAGCCATGTAACGTTTCCATAAATCAGGATTCTTCACGTTTTTCCACGCTCGTTTCACCCAGCCGGCAATCCACTTTTTTTCTACGGCATCAACAACGTATTTCGAATCGCTGTAAACGGTAACTGGACTGTTATCGAATTTCAATAATTCTAGGGCAGCGCAAACGGCCATGAGCTCCATGCGATTGTTCGTGGTGAGGCGAAAGCCTTCTGAAATTTCTTTGTGGAATTTTCCTGCCATGAGCACTGCTCCATATCCGCCTGGACCCGGATTGCCTTTTGCGGCGCCGTCTGTGTATATGATAATATCCATCAGTATCCCAACAGTTTTACTAAACGATCAATTTCACTTTCAATGGGCTTCGTGCTGTCAATGATTAAATCGCAACGGTCAATGAAGGGCTCTAAATATTCAATCTCTGCTGGACGAACGTGATTGTCCCACTGATAACGAACCTCGTGTTCTGGATAACCGCGTTGCCCAAGGTCTCGGCTGATGCGTCTTTCCAAACGCAAATCAACAGGAGCGTCTAAGTAAATTTTATGATGAAGTATTTCGAAAATTTCGCTGTAATGAAAAACAAACAAACCCTCCATCACAATAACAGGTGCCGGTTGAATAACCATCTTCTGCGGTTCCCAAGCTGGATTGTTGAAGTTGTATTCTAAAAATTCAATTGCATTTCCATTCAACAATTGATTCATGTCGTGCACGAGCCTTTCTTTTTCAATTCCTGTTGGAAGGTCATAATTTATCCAGCCGTTCTCATCTCTGTGCTGCTCTATTTGAGGCTTGTAGTAGTTGTCCTGAGAGACAAGGGCGAGGTGTTCAGCGGGAATTCGCTCCTTCAATCCACTTAAAAAAGTAGTCTTGCCCGATCCACTTCCACCCGAAATTCCTATGATTTTTACTTGACTCATTTTTTCGATTGCTGCTTTATTAGTTCGAAAATTTTCGATTGTGCATCTTCTGCATTTTCAATGCAGAGAAAAGAGCCTTCTCCAAATTGAGAAATCTTCTCTAAATTTTCTTTCGCGAATTTACTTCCTTTCACCACAATTACTGTCGTGTGAATTTTACGCTTGTTTGCTAACCGAACCAATTTCTCAATTTGCTTTTCATCTTCGGGTTTGAAGGCGCCGTCTGTGATAACAAATAACTGATTGTTTCCCGCTTCAATTTTCGATTTGCGCAACATTCGGAAGGCGGCATTGAATCCCGCTGTCCCGCTGGTCTGTCCGTTCGGCTTCTTTCCTTCCAACAAAAATCCGAGATCACTTACCTCATTTCCTTTAGTCGTATTCAAAAGCACTTTCGCTTTTTCTGAATACGTCAGAACAGAGAGTTGATCGGTGGCACGCATAACTCCAGATAAAGACGAAAGCGCTTGTTTCGTTAACGGCCATTTTTCTCCTTGCGCCATTGATCCGGAGATGTCAATTAGGAACGAAATGTTATTCGGAAGATATTCTTTTTCGTCGAACGTACTATTCGGAATGGGTTCCGTTACAACTACAGTCGGAACTGAATCAATTGGAACAATTACAACGGGTGGAAGTGGAGTTTCTTTTTTCTCTAATTCGAAAACAAATCGGTGGTTGTGAAGATTCACTTGAGTAGTGATTGATTTTCCCGAGTAACCTTCTTTTCCCGCATACAGGGTGTAATAGCCGATAGGTATTTCCGCATTCACTTCTCCGTCTTTGTTTGTTTTTTTTGAGAGTTGAAGAATGCGTTCTTCTATCACTTCAACATCTGCATCTCGAATGGGTTTTTTAGTGGATTTGTCAAGGACTAAAACATCCAACGAAAATTCACCGCAGCACTGTGTGGGTTTTTCGTTGAAGTGCGGACAAGGAAGGTCTTCCGTTAAATTCACATAAGTAACTTCAGCACTTATGGTAAGCGCACTTGAAACGCTTTGTGAAGCGAAATAGACAGGAACAACTTCTTTGAATTTTCCTATTTTTCTCGGATTGAATTTTATTCGAATCACCAAACTGTCTCCAGGCTGCACGTCTTTTGTAGAATACAACACTTGAAAGTTCGGAGAGAAGTCGGCGCGAAGTAAATGGTCTGTATTCGTTCCTTCATTCCATACAACAATATCTGTAACACGCTCGGTGTATTTCGTGAATACGCCGTAGTTCACGCTCTGCTCACTCCAACGCAATTGCGCACTTGCGTTGAAACACAAGAGCGTACAAAAAAGAAAGAAAACTTTATTTATATTGAAGTAATGCATCGGCGAGTTTTCGATCGTTCGCAAGTCGTGGAATTTTATTCTGACCTCCTAGTTTTCCTTCCGATTTCATATAGGCATTGAATGCTCCGTTTTTCACTGGAGTAATTTTCAGCTTTTGCAAAACGCTTCCCACAATGAGGTCTTTGTAGTAAACATTTTGTTCTTGCATTTTATTGTCTAGCAATTCTTGAAGAGCAATCAATTCAGGAACCTCTCCGTTGAATTCAATAATCCATTCGTGATAGGGAAGTCCTTCTGTTGGCTGCACCTGTGGAGCGACATGAAACTCATTCACCGAAAAGTTCAGCTGTGTCAGCGCGTGTGTCATGGCGCGATCAACTTCTTCACCTATGACGTGTTCACCAAAGGCACTGGTGAAATGCTTAATTCTTCC
>CANKYR010000106.1 GCA_947488195.1 Flavobacteriales bacterium | reverse complement strand
TATCAACGAAGGCAAACCTGCGGAAATGGCTGAGAAAATTGCAATGGGTCGTTTGAACAAATGGTTTAAAGAAACTACTTTGGTGAATCAAGAATTCATTAAAGACAGCAAATTAAGCGTTGGGCAATATGTGAAGTCAGTAGATAAAGACTTAGCTATCTCTGGTTTCTTACGTTTCGGATTATAATTCAAATTGAATTAGAAATAGAAAAGGGCTGTCTTCGGACAGCCCTTTTTGCATGTAATTTATTTCAATTTAGATCTGCGTTGAGGGGCTGCCGCAGTTCGTGGGTCTATTTGAATAAATTCTAAATAATTTGTCTTCTGTATAAGTGATTCCGATTGTATTTTCGCACAGCAAAACAAAAACCATTATGGGTCTTTTTACATCATCACTCATTAAGAAATATTGGATGGCCGCAACAGGCTTGTTCCTTATTTCGTTCCTTGTCGTTCACGCGGGAATTAACGCTATGATTTTCTTTAACGATGGAGGGCAAACCTTCAACGAATGGGGACATTTTATGGGAACCAATCTCATTGTTAGAACCATGGAAATTGGTTTGTTCTTGGGATTGATTCTTCACATCGTAGACGGACTAATGCTTTACTTCCAAAACCGGAAGGCACGTCCAATTAAGTATGCATATAACAAGCCATCTGCGAGCAGCACGTGGTATTCAAGAAGCATGGCTTTGTTGGGAACTTTGATTTTGATTTTCTTGGTTATTCACCTAAAAGATTTTTGGTTGAAGACGCGTGTAACAGGTTTAACTGTTATGCCAAGTCACGTGAAGATCGACGGTGTCATGCACGAGAATTTATTTGCAGAGATGTTGTTGGTGTTCAAGAATCCAATGGCCGTAGTTATTTATTTACTCGGATGTTTTTCTTTGTTCTGGCATCTGTTTCATGGATTCAGAAGTGCTTTTCAGTCGTTGGGATTGAACCACAGAAAATATGCTTCAACCATTGAATTGGCGGGTTCTGTATATGCAGTTGTGATATCAGTATTGTTCGCATCTATGCCAGTTGCGATGTACCTCGGTTGGGTTAAATAATTCGGATTAAAAATTACTTCCAATGAAGTTAGACGGTAAAATTCCAGAAGGGCCACTTGATCAAAAGTGGAACAAGTATAAAAACTCAGTTCGTTTGGTGAATCCTTCGAACAAGAGAAATATCGAAGTGATTGTTGTTGGAACCGGTTTGGCTGGTTCTTCTGCAGCTGCTTCTTTGGCGGAAATGGGTTACAAGGTGAAAGCTTTTTGTTTTCAAGATAGCCCGCGTCGTGCGCACTCTATTGCAGCGCAAGGGGGTATTAACGCAGCGAAGAATTATATGAACGATGGTGATAGCACTTATCGTTTGTTCTACGACACTATTAAAGGTGGTGACTACCGTTCACGTGAGGCAAACGTTCACCGTTTGGCTGAAGTAAGCGCGAGCATCATTGACCAATGTGTAGCGCAAGGTGTTCCATTTGCTCGCGATTATGGCGGATTATTAGACAACCGTTCTTTCGGAGGAACACAAGTTTCTCGTACGTTTTATGCGAAAGGACAAACAGGACAACAACTTTTGTTGGGTGCTTATTCAGCATTGAGCCGACAGATTGGTAAAGGAAGCGTGAAGTTGTACAACCGCCATGAGATGATGGATTTGGTTGTTGTAGATGGAAAAGCGAGAGGAATTATTGCACGTAACATGATTACGGGTGAAATAGAAAGTCACAGCGGTCATGCTGTTGTGTTGTGCACAGGTGGATACGGAAACGTGTTTTTCCTTTCAACCAACGCAATGGGATCGAATGTTGCAGCGGCATGGCGCGCACACCGCAAGGGTGCTGCATTTGCGAATGCTTGTTTCACACAGATTCACCCGACGTGTATTCCAGTGAGTGGAGACCATCAGTCTAAATTGACATTGATGTCTGAGTCGTTGCGTAACGACGGACGTATATGGGTTCCACTTCACAAAGAAGATGCGGAAGCCATTCGTGCTAAGAAATTAAAACCAACAGATCTTCCTGAAGAACGTCGCGACTATTATTTGGAGCGTCGTTATCCAGCTTTCGGAAACTTGGTTCCTCGTGACGTTGCGTCGCGAGCTGCTAAGGAGCGTTGCGATGCGGGCTTCGGAGTGAATGCAACAGGTGAAGCGGTATACTTAGATTTCGCATCTGCATTTATGCGTTATGGTAAAACCGCTGCAACTGTTCAAGGAGTTCACAACGCCACTGAAGATCAAATTCGTGAATTAGGAAGGAAGGTAGTTGCAGGTAAGTATGGGAACTTGTTCCAGATGTACGAACAAATTGTTGCTGAGAATCCTTATCAGACGCCTATGATGATTTATCCCGCTGTTCACTATACAATGGGTGGTCTTTGGGTAGATTATGAATTGATGACCACTGTAACAGGTTGTTATGCTTGTGGTGAAGCGAACTTCAGTGACCACGGTGCTAACCGTTTAGGTGCATCTGCGTTAATGCAAGGATTGGCAGACGGATATTTCGTACTTCCATATACAATAGGAAATTATTTGGCAGATGAAATTAGCACCGGTGCTATTTCCACCAAAACTCCAGAATTCATTGAAGCAGAGAAAGCTGTAAGAGAAAGATTAGAAGGTTTATTCAAAACAACCGGAACCGAAACCGTAGATACTTACCACAAGAAATTGGGTAAAATCATTTGGGACTATTGTGGAATGGCCCGCAGCAAAGAAGGATTGGAATTTGCAATTTCAGAGATACGTAAGATCCGTGAAGAGTTCTACAAGAATGTAAAGGTTCCTGGAGGAATGACCGGAGTGAATACAGAATTGGAAAAAGCAACGCGTGTTGCCGACTTCATTGAATTGGGCGAGTTAATGTGTTTAGATGCATTAGATCGCGACGAATCATGCGGTGGTCACTTCCGTGAAGAATTCCAAACAGAAGAAGGTGAAGCATTGCGTGTAGACGATAAGTATAGCTATGTAGCTGCTTGGGAATTTACAGGAGATCCTTCAGCTCCTAAATTGAATAAGGAAGATTTGATTTACGAAAATATTAAAGTTCAACAACGATCATACAAATAAGATGAGCAACGGAAACATGAACCTAACGCTAAAAGTTTGGCGTCAGTCTAGCAACACTGCTGCTGGAAAAATGGAGAACTACCAATTGGGTGGCGTATCTCCTGATATGTCTTTCTTAGAAATGATTGACATGTTGAACGATCAGATTATTCGCAAGGGCGAAGATGCTATTGCGTTTGACCACGATTGTCGAGAAGGTATTTGTGGAATGTGCAGCATGTTCATTAACGGTGAAGCGCACGGTCCGAACCGTGGAGTAACTACGTGTCAATTGCACATGCGCTCGTTCAAAGACGGCGATACCATTTACATTGAACCGTGGAGAGCTGAGGGTTTCCCCGTGGTGAAAGATTTGATGGTAGACCGCGCAGCGTTCGATCGTATTATTCAATCGGGTGGATTCGTTTCTGTAAACACTTCAGGACGAACCATGGACGCGAATGCGATTCCAATTCCGAAAGACGATGCGGATAAGGCATTCGATGCAGCAACTTGTATTGGATGTGGCGCTTGCGTAGCAACATGCCCGAACAGTTCAGCTATGTTGTTCGTGAGTGCGAAAGTTTCTCAATTCGCTTTGTTGCCACAAGGACATCCGGAGCGCAAAGAGCGTGTATTGAATATGGTGAAACAAATGGATGAAGAAGGATTTGGAAATTGCAGCAACATTGGTGCTTGCGAGGTTCAATGTCCGAAAAATATTAGCATTGAAAACATCGCACGCATGAACAGAGAGTATCTTTCTGCAAGCGTGAAACCAGAGAATTGATGATCAGAATTTCTTTAAAGCACCAAGCGCTCGCATTGCTCTTGGTGCTTTTTTGTTTTAAGTCGAATGGTCAAGCCGCTTGGGATTTGAATCTCTTAGCGAAGATCAATGGCGGACCTGAAAAATCGGATCGCTTTTGGGAAGCATATACGAACAGCATTACATACGTCACCGTTGGAACCCCATTGTTGTTAGGTACTGTAGGCGTTTTGAAAAAAGATGAATTTTTAAAAAGACAGTTTATGGGCATAGCAGGCGGCTTGGCTTTGAATGGCTTCATGACCGTTGCAATGAAATACGGAATCGCAAGGCCTCGTCCCTTTGTTTCACATGGTGATTTGATTTACAAAAAGACCCATGCTGGAAGTTTATCATTTCCGTCTGGACACACAAGTTCTGCATTTCAATGGGCAACGAGTTGCGTGTTGGTGAAGCCGAATTGGTATGTCGTTGTTCCTGCTTACATGTATGCCTGTGGAATCGCATACTCACGCATGCATTTGGGTGTGCATTACCCGACAGATATCTTGGGCGGAGCGGTTGTTGGGACTGCGAGTGCATTTGCTTCCTACTATATAAACAATTGGTTTTGGAAGAAAGTCGACTCAAGAAAAAAGTTGAGTTATCCGTAAGTTACATTTTCATTTTAAGTCATAAAAAAAGCCGCGAGTTGCGGCTTTTTTCGTTGAGATAATTTCTGTTATTGTTTGAATCCAGAGACAATACTGATACATCCAATATGTTGAACCACCGCGTCTTTTTGCTCGGGAACTTTAATTTTAATGACAAGCTGTTGCGTGTTTTTCATTTTGAATTCAAAGGCTTCCTTGTCTTGTGCGTCTTTGTTTGTGTAGATCTGCTTCCCGTTGATATCACTTATTGTGAATTCAACATCGCCAAGGATAGGGTGAGCAACAACCAACAAGCGATAATCGCGACCACCGAAGAAGGTTACCATTAGTTCAGCATCTTCACCAGGGGCCATTTGCGCTGAATTATAACTGTCGTTTTGAACGTACCCATTCAATTTTGGAAGTACTTTATTTTTAGTGAAAGGCTTACATTGCGCCGATGCGAATGAAGGAATAAAGACCAATAAGAACAGGAGAATTTTATATGCTTTCATGATATCTGCTGAATTTTTTATTGAATGTATTTGTTACGAATGACAACAGTTTCTGCTGCTATTTTAGCAAGAGTCGCATCGCTCATGGTAACTGTTTCTGTGCTGCCAATTGAGGTTACTCCATTGCCGTCTTTTTCAACCGAAGTTTCTCCCTTAACAACAATTACATCTTTGTAAATGGCTTGAAGTCGGGTTAAATCTTCTTTCATATGATTCACGCGATCACTAGTGGCAAATAAGTTCAAGTAGGTCACCAATTGATCAAGAGAATATGTTTGTTCTGCAACTCTTTGCTTCATGGCTTTCTCACCTTTCTTCCCTGCGTATTGCGTGGATAAATAAAGTGTTTCAACCCATGCGCCCGCAACAATTAGAGCGCTCACATCTGTGCGCTTTCCTTCTTTCAAATATGCATTTACATTTTGATAAGAAAGCGTCACGTAATTTAAAAGTGAGTCTTTGTTATTCTGATTTTTTTGCACGCGCTCCATGAATTTCTCATCCAAAGCACCTTCGATTCCTAACGCACTAGCTAACGTTTTTGAAGCGGCTAAGTAGTTTACGGATTCTTGCTTCTGTTCAAATACAGTGCTGTAGCTTAAATCTGCAGCATAGATTCCGAGATTGATTGCGCGATTTTCTTCGTCGACATATTTCGCAACTTTATCTACCGAGTTCAGCATGGCCTTATCGAAGTTGAATCCAGCATCTTTAATCATATCGGCCATTTCAATTGGAGCCGGAATACTAAAGAAAATCTGCTTCAACGCTTGTTCGCGGTCTTTGAAGAATTCGTCTTTGTTTGTTAATTCACTTGCTCCAGATTCGAGAGGAGCTTTGTTGTCGGCAGCTTTTTCACTTCCGCCGCAGGCAACCAATGCGAGGCTGCCAATGCATACACTGACGAAGGCAGTGTGGGAGAGGTATTTTTTAATCATTTGATACTAATTGATTGTTACAGCACATTGATACGCACCTATTGCGAATATAGTTACATTATCAT
>CANKYR010000105.1 GCA_947488195.1 Flavobacteriales bacterium | reverse complement strand
CGCTCTTCCGATCTAGTTGCAATCATGTGGGGTGTTTACGACGGCGAGCCGTTCACTTGGCTTCACGGTGCTTTTGCTGGGATTATTCTGACGGGAATTTATTTGGTGAATAAACAGCCGAAGGCTTAATCCCGAAGAATCAGTCCGCAAAGCGGATACATCCCAAAGGGAATCTTAAAAAAGATATTGTTTTCAAACAAAGAATGTGTATATTTGCACCCCCTTAATCGGGAAAAACTAATTAAAAATTAACGTTATGTACGCAATTGTTGAAATAGCAGGGCATCAGTACAAAGTACAAAAAGATCAGCAGATCTTCGTTAATCGTCTTCAAAACGAAGAAGGAACACAGGTTGAATTCAACCACGTTCTTTTGACTGATGATAACGGTTCGATCACTGTTGGCGCCCCAGCTGTAGAAGGTGTTAAGGTCACCGCACGCGTAGTGAATCACCTTAAAGGAGATAAAGTAATTATCTTCAAAAAGAAACGCCGTAAAGGCTATCAAAAGAAGAACGGTTTCCGTGCTTATTTGACAGAAATTGTAATTGAAAACATTGGTTAATCCCTAATCCTAAAAGACAATGGCTCACAAGAAAGGTGTCGGTTCGTCGAAAAACGGCCGTGATTCAGAAAGTAAACGCTTAGGTGTAAAATTATTTGGCGGACAAGTATGTGTTGCTGGTAATATTATCATTCGTCAGCGTGGTACTCGTCACAATGCAGGTTTAAACGTTGGGGTTGGAAAAGACCACACGTTATATGCTTTGACTGACGGAGTAGTAGAATTCCGCAAGAAGAAAGACAACAAGTCGTTCGTTTCGGTTGTTCCTGCACAGGCGTAATCGAGAGTTCGTCTCAACAATTTTCAAAAACTCTCGATCTTTTGGTCGGGAGTTTTTTATTTTATCCAACATCAAGTAACTTCGTCACATGCTTCAAGTACCCTATTTAAGAGAGAATACAGAGAAAGCGCTTAGCAGTTTAGCCAAGCGCAACAAAGATTTTTCAGCAACCGTTGAATCTATCATTTCAGTAGACGAATCGCGTCGCAAACTTCAAAACGAACTCGACAATCTTTTGGCCGAGTCGAATAAAATTTCGAAAATCATTGGCGATCTTTTCAAAGAAGGAAAAAGAGAGGAAGCCGATGGGATGAAGGCTCGCACCACCGAGATTAAAGAAGAATGCAAAGGCGTTGAAACAAACCTTTCTCAATTGGAAGAAGAGTTGAAGCAACTGCTTTATCTTGTTCCTAACGTTCCACACGAAAGCGTAGTCTTTGGAAAAGGCGCTGAAGAAAACGAAGTGGTTTACTCTTCCGGAGATATCACAGCGCTCGGTGAAAGCAAATTACCACACTGGGAACTGTGCGAAAAACACAAGCTCATTGATTTCGAATTGGGCGTTAAAATCACCGGAGCTGGTTTCCCCGTTTACATTGGAAAAGGAGCAAGACTTCAAAGAGCGTTGATTAATTTCTTTTTGGAAGAAGCCATGAAGGCTGGTTACACGGAGCATCAAGTTCCTCACCTCGTGAATGAAGCAAGCGGATACGGCACAGGGCAACTTCCCGACAAGGAGGGGCAGATGTATCACGTGGGAGTAGATGATTTGTATTTGATCCCTACTGCGGAAGTACCGCTTACGAATTTGTACAGAGATGTATTGTTGAAGGAAGAACAACTTCCCATAAAGCTTACCGGCTACACCCCTTGCTTCCGCCGAGAAGCAGGAAGCTACGGTAAAGATGTTCGCGGATTGAACCGCTTACATCAGTTCGACAAAGTTGAAATCGTTCAATTGTCGAAACAAGAAGATAGCTATGCACTTTTAGAAGACATGGTGAACCATGTAAAAGGACTTTTAAATAAATTGGAACTCCCTTTCCGCATTCTTCGTCTTTGCGGCGGGGATATGGGATTCACTTCTTCGCTTACCTTCGATTTCGAAGTGTACTCAGCAGCGCAAGAGCGTTGGTTAGAAGTAAGCTCTACTTCCAACTTCGAAACGTTTCAAGCTAATCGTTTGAAATGTCGCTACAAAGGGGCAGACGGCAAAACACAGCTTGTGCATACACTAAACGGCAGCGCCCTTGCGTTACCTCGTATAGTGGCTGCTTTGTTGGAAAATCACCAAGATGAAAATGGTGTTAGAATACCTCAAGCCCTTGTACCTTACTGCGGATTTGAACGAATTTAATTTTTGAATATGCGCATACTTTACTTCTTCATGGCTTCTGCACTTCTGCTTTCCATGCATTCGTGTACCCCACCGGATAGAACAGAATATGTAAAACAAATCGATTCCATTTCGAACGTCTTAGAAAATGTATCAGGTCCATACGAAAAGCTTAATCTCGATGAACTTCAAGCCAAAGTAGATACGGTGAATAAACATCTCGATTTTATTCAAGCGAATTACAAAGGCGACATGAAGAAGAGCATCGCATTTGAATTGGGTAAGTACAGAAGCATTCGCAAGATTATACCTGAGTTCGGCAAACGTCGCGAGACTATTGCCAACGGACTAACTGTTTCTAGAGAACAACTTTCCACATTAAAGAAAGCACTTAACGAGAACGCCACTCACGATGCGGTTGGAAATGAAATCAACGACGAGTATTTAAAGAAACAAATTCAACAAGAAAAAACCATCAATGCCTCATTGGTGAAAGAAATTGAATTCGTTGTTCAAAAATCTGATTCCATTAATAACCGCTTCGCTCGCCATTACAATCAAGCAAAATTCTGGTGCGACAGCATTGCTGCTGCTTCGAAATAATCTATGAAAAAACTCTGGCTCATAGCACTTTTAATACTCGCTACCGAATGTTCATTCGGTCAGCGCGACTTTGAAATTGCAGAGCAGTATTTCTTTGACGGTAAATTCACCGAAGCGAAGATGTATTACGAGAAGCTTTCGAAAGAGGGCTTCGAGAATGAGATTTTCGAAAATTACAAAACAACCCTGATTGAGTTAAACCTTGAAAAAGAGGCAGAAACCCTTATCAAAAGGAGGTTGAAGCAAACCAAAGACGTTACTTTAAATGTTGATTTAGGCAACTTATACTCCCATTTCAAGCACGATAAAAATGCTGCAGATGCTTACCAAACTGCGTTGGATAAAACAGCCGCTTTCCGGATGCCTATTCTTGAGTTGGGACAGAAATTTTTAGAAGTTAACTTGTATGCTTGGGCCTTGAAGACCTATGAAAAAGGGAAAACACTAGGCAAAGACGGATATACCTATTCGTTTGAAATTGCTGGCGTGCAGGGCTCATTAGGAAATTTTCAAGGCATGTGCGAAGCTTATATGGACATCTTAAAAGAAGAGCCATCTTATCTCGGACAAGTAGAAACTTCTCTCATGCAGTTAGTCGATTTTCAAGAAGACGAAGTGCGATGTAATGATTTGAAAACACTTGTACTTAAGCGAATTCAGACAGATCCTAACACTGCCATCTATTCAGAATTCTTAGCGTGGTTCCTCATGCAACGTCGCGATTTCAATGGCGCGTTTATTCAATTAAACGCATTGGACAAACGAAACAACGAAAACGGAAATCGTTTAATGAATTTAGCCATTCAAGCTACCAACAACGAAGAGTACAACGTTGCCAAGAAATGCTATGACGCTGTTATTGCGAAAGGAAAATCATCTGTTTTCTATCAGCAAGCCAGTGTGAAAAAGCTTCAGATGTTAAGTTTGCTATTAAATCAGAATGAATTCACTACCAACCAAGAATTCTTAGCTTTAGATACCGAGTACGCTGCTATTCAAAAAGACATTGTTCAGGCTAACGAATTGGCACTTTTGAAAAAGGATTGGGCGCACCTCAAGACTTTTTATTTGAACAATTCAAAAGACGCCGAAGAGCTTTTGAAAGCAGCGCTTGCTTTGGGTGGTGTAAATGCGAAAACCCTTGCAGAGATTAAGCTTGAGTTGGGCGATGTGCTCCTCTTTCAAAATAAAATCTGGGAAGCTTCCCTCCTCTTTTCACAAATTGAATTGGACTTTAAAGACGATGTGCTCGGACATGAAGCAAAATTTCGCAACGCGAAAATTTCATTCTACACGGGAGATTTTGAATGGGCGCAAGGGCAGCTCGATGTTTTGAAAGCCTCCACTTCAAAACTCATTTCAAACAATGCGTTACAGCTCTCTTTACTGATCACAGACAACTTCAACATGGATACCATTCCGCTACCCATGATGCAATATGCGCGTGCTGAATTACTCGCGTATCAAAATCAGTTTGCACTTGCTTTCCAAACGCTCGACAGCATTATCAATGCTTTCCCAGGACATTCGCTTACGGACGAAATCCTGTTCACCAAAGCGAATATTTATAGGAAACAGGGAGATTTCGAAAAGGCCGTTCTGTTATTTACCGAACTGGTGAACATTCACTTCGATGGAATTTACGCGGACGATGCGTTATTCGCCCTGGCAGAAATAGAAGAAAAGCATTTCAAGGATTTAGCAAAAGCTCAAACGCAATACGAGCGCCTATTGAACGACTTTCCAGGAAGCTTGTTCGTTATAGACGCTCGCAAACGTTATCGCGCTTTAAAGGAAGAAGTGCAATAGCAAAATACTATATTTGCAAAAATTCGTTTCAATGAAAAACATAGCAGTTATCGGTGCTGGCACCATGGGAAATGGAATCGCGCACGTGTTCGCACAAAACGGTTTCACCGTTCAATTGATCGACTTGAATGAAGCGCAATTGGAAAAGGCCGTTTCTACGATTTCTAAAAACTTAGATCGTCAAGTTGCAAAAGGTTCTTTAACCGAAGAACAAAAGACACAAACCCTTGCGAACCTTTCCACTTCCAACTCCATTGAAACAGGTGTTGCAAACGCAGAGCTAGTTGTTGAAGCCGCAACCGAGAACGTAGATCTTAAACTTAAAATATTCCAAATCCTCGATGCGAACGCTCCGGCGAATTGCATCTTGGCTTCTAATACTTCTTCCATAAGCATTACCAAAATTGCTTCAGTGACCAATCGTCCTTCTCAAGTAATAGGTATGCACTTCATGAATCCAGTTCCTGTTATGAAGCTGGTTGAAGTGATTCGCGGATACAGCACTTCAAACGAAGTGAACGAAAAGGTATTTGAGATTTCGAAGCAACTTGGAAAGGTACCGGTTGAAGTGAACGACTACCCTGGATTCGTGGCGAATCGCATTCTTATGCCCATGATCAACGAAGCCATCTACACACTTTACGAGGGTGTGGCGGGAGTTGAAGAAATTGACACGGTAATGAAACTCGGAATGGGACACCCAATGGGTCCTCTTCGCTTGGCCGATTTTATTGGTCTTGACGTTTGCCTAGCTATTCTTCGTGTAATGCACGACGGATTCGGTAATCCGAAATACGCGCCCTGTCCTTTATTGGTAAACATGGTTGCCGCAAAAAAATTAGGCGATAAATCTGGAGAAGGTTTTTATATTTTGAATAGAGAAACAAAAGAGACAACTGTTTCGCCTTCTTTTTCAAAATAATTCAACGTGAAAATTCATCACGACTTTTCTTCATTCAAGGAAGTTAAAAATCCTGTCTTAACTATCGGCACGTTCGATGGTGTTCACTTGGGACATCAGGCTTTGCTTTCGCGCATGAAAGAGCTGGCTCTCGAAGTAAACGGAGAAACCGTTGTGCTTACATTCTCGCCTCACCCGCGAACTATTCTCTTCCCTGAAGATCACGGCATTCAATTGCTTTCAGACACCAACGAAAAAAGACAATTCCTTTCAGATTGCGGGGTAGATCATCTGATTGAATTTCCATTCACCATGGAATTCGCAAAAAAATCGGCGTTCGAATATGTGCGCGATTTATTGGTTGTTGGAATGAATGTGCATACGGTTATCGTAGGATACGATCACCGCTTCGGAAGAAACCGTGAAGGGAACTTTCAGAAATTGTTGGAATATGCTGACATGTTTCAATTTCAGGTTGAAGAAATTCCAG
>CANKYR010000104.1 GCA_947488195.1 Flavobacteriales bacterium | reverse complement strand
CTTTCTTCTCTTTCATTTCAACTTCAGTTGCAGCACCAACATAAAGAACAGCAACACCACCAGCCAATTTAGCTAGACGCTCTTGCAATTTTTCTTGATCGTAATCAGAAGTTGTTTTTTCAATTTGTGATTTAATTTCGTTTACACGTGCTAAGATATTTTCTTTAACTCCAGCACCGTTTACGATGGTTGTGTTGTCCTTATCAATTGAAATCTTTTCCGCGCGACCTAAATCTTCTAAAGTAGCGTTGTCTAATTTCAACCCAGTCTCTTCACTAATAACGGTTCCACCTGTAAGAACTGCAATATCTTGTAACATTGCTTTTCTACGATCACCGAATCCTGGAGCTTTAACAGCAGCCACACGCAGAGCACCACGAATCTTGTTTACAACAAGGGTTGCTAATGCTTCTCCGTCTACATCTTCAGCAATAATTAAAAGAGGTTTGCCAGATTGTGCTGTCTTCTCTAACACAGGAAGCAATTCCTTCATGCTAGAAATTTTCTTGTCGTAAATAAGAATGAAAGCGTTCTCCAACTCAACTTCCATGTTCTCTGTATTCGTTACGAAGTAAGGAGAAAGATATCCGCGATCGAATTGCATTCCTTCAACAGTCTTTACGTCTGTCTCGGTTCCTTTTGCTTCTTCAACAGTAATAACACCTTCTGTTCCTACTTTCTTCATTGCATCTGCAATCAATGAACCCACGGTCTCATCGTTGTTTGCTGAAATAGTAGCCACCTGCTTAATCTTTTCATAGTCAGAACCGACTTCTCTTGAAATGTTACGCAACTCAGAAACAACAGCCTTAACAGCTTTGTCCATGCCGCGTTTCAAATCCATTGGATTAGCGCCAGAAGCAACGTTCTTCAAACCAGCACCAACCATAGCCTGAGCCAAAACGGTTGCAGTAGTTGTTCCGTCTCCTGCTTGGTCAGCAGTTTTACTAGCAACTTCCTTCAACATTTGAGCGCCCATGTTTTCAATAGGGTCAGACAATTCAATTTCTTTCGCTACGGTTACGCCATCTTTCGTGATGTGCGGTGCGCCGAATTTTTTATCGATAACTACGTTACGTCCTTTTGGACCTAAAGTAACTTTTACTGCATTTGCTAATGCATCAACACCAGCTTTTAGTTTTTCTCTCGCTACGGTGTCGAAGGTGATTTCTTTTGCCATGATTTTCTAAAATTTAGTAATTAAACAATTGCAAAAATGTCCGACTCGCGCATGATCAGAAGATCTTTTCCGTCAACGCTTATCTCTGTTCCGGCATACTTGCCGTATAAAATGGTATCACCCGGTTGAACCGTTGTGGGCTCATCTTTTTTTCCAGGGCCTACAGCGATTACAGTACCTCTCTGAGGCTTTTCTTTCGCTGTTTCAGGAATGATAATTCCAGAAAGGGTTGTGGTCTCAGCCGCAGCTGGCTCTACCAAAACGCGATCTCCTAATGGTCTAACGTTATTTGACATGTTTGTTTGTTTTTAATGTTTGTGCCCGTCGCAGTCACTATTTGTGCCAAGCGGGATTTTGTTTATTTAGTGTGAACTTTCGTCAGTAAAGGACAAAAAAAATGTCAGTAGTTTAATTTACTGACATTTAAAAAATGCTATAATGACAATTATTGTCCTTGTTGTTGGTCACCGCTTTGTTGCTGACCGCCGTCTGTTTGTTCTGTTTGCTGTTCTTCATCTGCAACTGGACGCGCAGTAGTTGAAAGGCTCGTTGAAGCTAAACAAAGTACAAAAAGGGCAACGCCTAAGTACCAAGTAGCTTTTTCTAAGAAGTCTGCTGTACGCTTAACTCCGCCAATTTGCGCGCTACCTGCGAAGCCAGCTGACAATCCGCCGCCTTTTGGACTTTGAATTAACACCACCAATCCAAGAAGGAGTGCTGCTATTACGATTAAAACGGTTACAATAAATTCCATGATCTGTTAAAATTTGAAGTGCACAAAGATACACGAATTCAAGGAGGAACAAAGGAAGAACCTTTATTTTCTTTGGTTTAGGACTTTTAGTTGATTTTCGAAGTGAATTTTTTTCTCAGGATGAAGTTCAATTAGGCGTTTATAGGCCTTTCGCGCACGTTCAATTTTCCCTTGCGTGGCATATAATTTCGCCATAGTCTCCGTTACCCAATCGAAATTTTCTTCTAAACTGTCCTTGGCAAAACTTATTCCGGTGTATTGCTCCACCTTACCCGGCGTAATGCGCGGTGAAGTAGCAATGAATTTCTCTATCAAATCCACCGACGGATGAACAGTCGCTGCTGTTTCTCTTTCACTTTCTGTTTCTGATTCTGATTCTCCTTCATCGTCACTCACACTCCTCAGCCAAGTGAACAATGCATCATCTTGCGAAGCATCTTTCGAAGAATCTTGTGCAACATCTTGCTTCACATCTTTCGCAGAATCTTGCATGGCATCTTTCGCAGAATCATGCTCCTCATCGGCCTCACTCACCTCAAGAAAAATAGAACTCGAAACAGCTGTTGCTAAAATTGATTTATCTAAAAAATCTAAATCTCTTACCTTTTCTTCCCCTCTCTTAACTTCTCTTACCTCCGGTTCTTCCCCTCTCTTAACTTCTCTTACTTCTGGTTCTAGCTCTTCCATCATCGATGCCGCTAATTCAGCCAGCGAAGTCGAAGAAGCTGCCGGGCCTGGAGTAACATCAACAATTATTTCAGGAATATTTTCGGTTGGAAGGCTCTCGATTATTGTAATGGGCGAATGTTTCCGAAGAACAGGCTCCTTTAAAAATCCGTACAACCACGTTCTGTTCGAATGAAGGGTAGAGGCTAACGCAATTTGTCCCGATGTCTTGTGACTATTGTTTTCCTGATAGGCCTTTGCCAAATAGGAATGAGCTAGACTGAACCAAGGGTAATTCTTAGTAAGAGTCTCTAAATGTTCAATAGGCATAGAAGCCAGCAAATGTGGCGACTTCAAGAGCTCATTGAATTGTGTGTTTTCCATTACCAATTGCCTACACTAGCGTTATATATTTCTTGAGCGAGCTGATCGTTGATCTGCTTCCACAGATCTTCTTGAACAGCGAATAAACTTTCAGTTGCCGCGAAGTCTGCGAATTTCGTGAATGATTTCTCAAAATTCAAATCAGGCTCTAATGTATTCGTGTATTTTATTTTAATTGTAATGGAAAGTCTTGTCAAGGAAGCTGTTTCGTTGCTTTGAATAGCCATTGGTGCAACCACATAATTCGTAACACTTCCTTCAAATTGCAAGTCGCCATTTGTTTCACTCAAGGAAAGTGGACTTTGCGAAAGCATCACGTCTTTGAAATTCTCTGTTAATCTTTGAGAATAGGTCGGAGAGGCAAGCGCTGTTTGCGGTTTCAAATAAGACACGGAAAAAGTCTTTGCTCCGCTGAATTGACCGCCACTAAAGGAATATCTTATCTCGCAGGAAGCGAAAAGAAGCATTACAAGCAGCAGTCCAACGGTAGATTTTTTCATTTACCTAAATCGTATTCTTTAATTTTTCTGTACAACGTGCGTTCTGAAATTCCAAGTTCTTGAGCAGCATATTTACGTCGGTTTCTGTGCTTCTGAAGCGCTTTTTTGATCAAGTCTTTTTCTGTTTGACTCAATGAAAGTGATTCTTCAACTTCTTCTTCTTCTTCGCTGCTATTTCCGCTTCCCAAATGTATGATATTACTTTGAGGAGTCATGCGAACGGGCAAGTCTGAATTTTTATGCTCCTCGGATTCAAAAACTTTTTGAAATAAGGCTTCGTTTTCATCGGAGTTATCAAAACCACTCTCGTTTTGAATCACACCAAGGACCAGCTTTTTGAGGTCGGTCAAATCATTGCGCATGTCGAACAAAACCTTGTATAATATTTCTCTTTCGCTGTAATCGTTTCCACCCTTACCGCCCATGAATACAGGCTTGTTCGTTGCCATGTCCTGCGGAAGGTAGCGTATGAGCAATTCGGGAGAAACGATACGTTCTGTCTCGAGAATACTAATTTGTTCCGTAATGTTTTTAAGTTGACGGATATTTCCAGGCCAGCGATACTCTCTTAGGGCGTTCGCACCAGAGTCTGTAAGCTGAAGAACAGGAATGCGATAACGTTCTGCGAAATCTGTTGCGAATTTTTTGAACAACAGTGCAATATCGGCACCGCGTTCACGGAGCGAGGGCATGAAAATCGGAACCTGATTCAATCTGTAATAAAGGTCGTCTCGGAATTTTCCGTTTTGAATAGCTTGCGCGAAATTTACGTTGGTTGCCGCAACGACACGAACGTTCGTTTTTTGAACCTTAGAAGAACCCACGCGAATGAATTCGCCTGTTTCTAAAACACGCAACAACCGAACTTGAGTGCCCAAGGGAAGTTCTGCAACTTCGTCGAGAAAAATAGTCCCGTCATTGGCTTCTTCAAAATATCCTTTTCGACTTTCATGAGCTCCCGTAAAAGATCCTTTCTCGTGTCCGAATAATTCACTGTCTATAGTTCCTTCGGGAATAGCTCCGCAGTTAACGGCTATGTACGGACCGTGCTTTCGAGAGCTCAGGTGGTGAATAATTTTCGGGATGCTTTCTTTTCCAACGCCACTCTCTCCCGTAATTAATACCGACATGTTCGTTGCCGCAACTTGCATGGCAATATCCAGTGCACGATTAAGTGCCGGGGCATTGCCAATAATTCCGTAGCGTGCTTTTACTGATTGAATTTCCATAATTGCCGTTTAGTCAAGAACTAAACAAAGGTAGTTCAAGATGACATTCTGTCATGTTAAATAATCAATCGATGTAAGAGTCAATTTCTCCAATAAGTGTCACCGCGGTCGCAGAAAGAGCGTTTACCCATACATAATGACCCATTTTGGCTTCATTTTTCGGAAAAACCACCACAACGTTCTGACCGTTGCGTCCGTAATAATACTCGAGGGATTTTTTAGAAACACCTTCAACTAAGACTTTATGTCGCTTGCCAACATGGGCAGCTGTTCGTTCGGTAACGCAGGACATGTGCATGGCTATGATTTCATTCAGGCGCTGACTTTTCACTTCTTCCGAAATATTGTCTTCGAATTTTCTTTCGGCCAAGGTGCGAGGTCTTTCGGAATATTTATACATGTAGGCCATGTCATATTTAATTTCCGCCATAAGAGAAAGTGTATCTGCATGCTCCTCATTTGTTTCATCGCAGAACCCAGCAATCACGTCTGTGCTAATTGCACATTCAGGCATATACTTGCGAATGGCCGCAATGCGATCGAGGTACCACTCGCGGGTGTATCCGCGATTCATACGTTTGAGCACAACTGAATTTCCACTTTGAACCGGTAAATGAATGTAATCGCAAATATTCTCATATCTCGACATAGTTATAAGAACTTCGTCGGTCATGTCTTTCGGATGGCTGGTTGAAAAACGCAATCTTAGCTTCGGACTCACTTCAGCAACAGACGCAAGTAATTGAGCGAAGTTCACGGTGGGTTCATTCGCGTCTATAATATCTCCTTTCGCTGTGATATTCCACTTATAACTGTCAACATTTTGACCAAGAAGGGTGACCTCTCGGTAGCCGCGATTGAAAAGATCGGTGGCTTCTTCAACAATGCTTTTCGGATCACGGCTGCGCTCTCTTCCGCGTGTAAAAGGAACTACACAAAAGGAACACATGTTATCGCAACCGCGCATGATGGAGATGTATGCAGTAACGCCATTGCTGTCCAAGCGAACCGGAGTAATTTCACCATATGTTTCTTCACGGCTAAGCAAAACGTTTACGGCTTTGCTTCCGTGTTCCACTTGTGAAACGAGTCGAGGTAAATCGCGGTAAGCATCTGGACCAACAACCATGTCGACCAGCTTTTCTTCTTCGAGAAGTTGTTCACGCAAACGTTCGGCCATACAACCCAGCACCCCCACCATCATTGCAGGTTTGCGTTTTTTTACCGAATTTAAAAATTCGAGTCTTCCGCGAATGCGTTGTTCTGCGTTATCGCGAATGGCGCAAGTGTTTAGGAGCACTAAATCG
>CANKYR010000103.1 GCA_947488195.1 Flavobacteriales bacterium | reverse complement strand
TCACAAGATGCAAATGCTTTGCAAGATGTTGCACAAGATTCTTCGAAAGATGTTTCACAAGATCTAATTGCTTTGCAAGTTGCCTAATGCAAGTAGCTCATTAGCGAAGCTTCTTACGAAGTATCTTTCGAAGAATCTTGCCTTCGGCATCTTATCTTTGGAGGATGGTCTTCTCCTCCGCCATCTTCCTCACCATCTTCCTCCCAGCCTTCCTGCTGCTGTATTGGATATGCCCGAAGAAATTGAAGAATCCATTTTTGTTGCTATCGAGCGTGTTCTTCTACGCGTGGGGTGCGCCGAAATTTATTTTTGTAATAATAGGAACTACTCTCATCGATTTTTTCTTGGTGGGAAGAATGGATCGAAGCAAGAACGAGAACGAGCGAAAAGCAATACTTGTGTTTTCGGTGTTGATGAACCTGGGACTGCTGGTCTATTTCAAATACATGAACTTCTTCATAGAGAATGTGAATGTTGCCATGAAGGGAATGGGGCTGGACAGCAGCATTCCGTGGACGAAGTTGGTGCTTCCAATAGGAATTTCGTTTTACACGTTTGAGACGCTGACGTACGTAGTAGATGTTTTTAGAAGAGTGCACAAGCCGTTGAAGAATTTTTGGGACTATCAGTTGTACATTATTCTTTTTCCAAAATTGATTGCCGGTCCCATCATTCGTTACCACGACATTGCCGATCAGATCACCGATCGCTCTGCACGAGACAACAGTACCGAACGTTTGTTCGGTTTTTATCGGTTTTGCATTGGACTCGGAAAGAAGGTGCTCATCGCAAACACCTTCGCAGCTTTTGCAGACAGCGTGTATGGCAATGCTGAAACAGGTTTGGGTGCACTCGATCCGAATACATTGGCCGCAGGAACAGCTTGGCTGGCGGCCATTTCATACACCCTGCAGATTTATTTCGACTTCAGCGGTTACTCAGACATGGCCATTGGTATTGGACGAATGATCGGTTTTAAATTCCCAGAGAACTTCAACAATCCGTATATCTCGCAAAGCATCACAGAGTTTTGGCGTCGTTGGCATATGACCCTCGGCAGCTGGATGCGCAATTACCTCTACATTCCTTTAGGTGGAAACAAGGTGAGCAAAGGACGTTTGTATTTCAATCTGTGGTTGGTATTTTTACTTTCAGGATTGTGGCACGGCGCTTCTTGGAATTACATCATCTGGGGCGCATGGCACGGGTTGTTCCTCGTCCTGGAGCGCGCGTTTTTAATCAAAGCCATGAGTTCCATTGGAAAGATTACGCGCGTGGCCTTCACATTTGTGGTGGTGGTTATCGGATGGATATTCTTCCGGGTGGAAGATCTCGCTTCGGCATGGGGCTATACCGCTGCGCTATTCGGAGGAAACGGAAGAAGCGTGAGCATGCCCATAGACATTGAGTGGATCGTGCTCGGAGCACTGGCTTTTGTATTTTCCTTTTTCCTTCTCTTTCCAAAAACACAAAAAATTCAGGATGCTGTTTTCGGAGAACGCGATTTGAGAAACGTTGGACACGTAGTAATGACTTGCGTTGCCGCTGCGCTCTTCATCTTGTCATTGAGTTACGTAACGGCCAGTGGGTTTAATCCGTTTATTTATTTTCGATTCTAATGAAGGGTAATAAACTGCATACCTTTTTGTTCGCCTTGGTTATTGCGGCTTTGTTTCTTCCCATGATACAAATGGTAAAACCGTTTGTTGAAGTGGGTCCACTTTTCGGTTCTATTGTCCCAACTGCAAAAGATTCGCTCACGCTGGAGGCGTGGTTCGACGGCACCTACCAAGAGAATCGAAACAAATACATTAACGAGCAATTCGGATTTCGCAACACTGCTGTTCGTTTGCACAATCAGATTGCGTTTTCACTTTTCGGAAAGGCGAAGGCCAACGGGGTTATTATTGGTAAGGAAGATTATTTGTATGAGATTAAATACATCAACGCCTATCGAGGTGCGGAAGAGATTAATCAGTCTGAACTCGATTCTAATTTATTTATGTTGAAGGCCATTCAATCGAAGTTGAAGGAAAAAGGTGTAGAGTTGATTGTGGTTATGAATCCCGGCAAAGCGTCATTCTATTCGGAATTCATTCCCGATGAATTCCCGATTGTTTCCAACCGAAGTTATTATTCCGAATACCAGATAGGATTGGAATCACAGGGCATTCAGCACATAGACTTTGGAAAATGGTTTCGTGAAATGAAGGGTAAAACGCCTGCGCCGCTTTTCCCGAAAACCGGCATTCACTGGAGTCAGTATGGAGCAACATTGGCAGCCGATTCTTTGGTGAATTATTGCATGAAACTTTTCGGAAAGAATATGAATGAGTTCGTGTGGGACAAGAATAATTTGCCACTTCAAACCACCATGGAAAGTGTTGACGACGACATTGGATTGGGCATGAATTTGTATTTGCCCATAGACGTTCTTCCCATGGCTTATCCGCGGGTAAGCGTGAAGGTCAAAGTAGACTCTGCAAACAAAGGCATACAGCCGAAAGTAGCGGTGATTTCGGATAGTTATTTTTTCAATTTGATGCAATTGCCTTGGGCGCCGAATATTTTCGAATCGTTGAATTTTTATTTTTACAACAAGCAATTGCACAAGCGTCCGGAAGGCACCATGACTAACTCCGATCCGCTTTCACAAATGAAGGAAATTGAAAAGTCGAATGTGGTATTTGTAATGGCAACGGAATGCAACATGGATAAGTTGGGATGGGGATTTATTTCGAGCGCCTACAAGTATTTCGTGTTGGGAGAGAAATTTGATTCGTTTGAATTTCGGGTACAAAAATTCAAGAATAATATACTTTCAGACGAAGCATGGATTAAGGCAATTGCCGAAAAAGCCAAGCAGAACAAGGTTCCGCTCGACACCATGATTATGCGCGATGCCCGCTACATGGCGGAAATGGAATATTCAAATGGAAATTAGAATTTGCCTTTCGAGTGTTGTATTTTCGCATTACAAATGAAACTGGTCATAATTCCCACCTACAACGAGCGCGAGAACATTGTTGAAATGATTCACGCGGTGCTCGATCAATCGTATGGGTTTCATTTACTTGTTGTTGATGACGGTTCTCCAGACGGAACAGCTCAGTTGGTAAAAGACAAGCAAACTGAATTTGCTGGAAGATTGCACATTCTAGAGCGCAGCGGGAAGCTCGGTCTGGGAACAGCTTACATAGCGGGATTCAAATGGGGATTGGCGAATAACTACGAATACATTTTCGAAATGGATTGCGATTTTTCGCACAATCCGAAAGACCTTCCTCGTCTACTTGAAGCGTGCGAAAAGAATCACGGCGTTGCTGTCGGCTCACGTTATGTGAAAGGCGGAGGAACTGTCGATTGGCCTTGGCACCGCAGAGTCATTAGTAAAGGCGGAAGTATTTATGTCAACCTAATTTTAGGTTTGGGCGTGAAAGACAGCACAGGCGGATTCGTTTGTTATCACCGCGATGTCCTTTCCAAAATGAATTTAGACGGCATTCAATTCATTGGTTACGCGTTTCAAATTGAAATGAAGTACAAGGCGAAGCGTCTTGGTTTTAAAATAGCAGAAGTTCCTATTCTCTTTGCAGATAGAGTGAAGGGAACGAGCAAGATGAGTTTGAATATTTTTCACGAAGCATTTTTCGGAGTACTGAAAATGCGCTTTCAAAAATTATAAGCACGATGCAAGTCATTAAAAATGTCACGGTTGTTAATGAAGGAAAACAGACCGTTAGTGACGTATGGATTAACGGTTCGAAAATCGCACACGTGTTGCCCGTTGGAACTTTGGATTACAACAACGCAGACTCCATTGTTGACGGTACCGGAAAGCATTTGTTCCCGGGATTAATCGACGATCAGGTTCACTTCCGTGAGCCAGGATTGACGCACAAAGGAGACCTTACGACTGAATCAGCAGCAGCAGCAGCGGGTGGCATAACTTCCTACATGGAAATGCCGAACACCAGTCCGAGTGCAACCACACTTGAATTGCTCGAGCAAAAGTTCAAACGCGCAGAAGAAGTATCTACCGTGAACTACAACTTCTTCATGGGAGCCACTCCTGAGAACGCAGATGTTTTGGCGCATGTGAATCCGAAGGAAGTATGTGGAGTGAAGATTTTCATGGGCTCTTCAACTGGAAATTTATTGGTAGAAAAGCGCGAAGCGTTGGAGATTATTTTCTCGAAGGTGAAGACGCTCATTGCTACGCACTGCGAGGACGACGGTGTTATCAAAAGAAATTTAGAAGCGTTGCAAGCAACAGGAAAAACGTTGACTGCCGCTGACCATCCTGTAATTCGCAACGCAGAAGGATGCTACGCTTCAAGCTCTATGGCTGTTGAATTGGCGAAGAAGCACGATGCGCGTTTGCACATTCTTCACATCAGCACAGCACGTGAATTGGAGTTGTTTACGAACGCCATTCCGATGAAGGAAAAACGCATTACGGCAGAAGCGTGTATTCATCATCTGTGGTTCACGGAAGAAGATTATGCTACGAAAGGAAACTACATCAAGTGGAATCCGGCAGTGAAATCATTCAACGACCGAATGAACATTCGGGAGGCGGTGAACGACGGAAGAATAGACGTCATTGCAACTGACCACGCTCCGCATACTATTGAAGAGAAGGAACAAGAATACCTGAAAGCACCAAGCGGCGGACCGTTGGTTCAACACAGTTTACAAGCATTAATCGATCTTCACAGACAAGGTGTTTTCACCTTAGAAAAAATAGTAGAAAAGGCCTCTCATGCCGTTGCCGATATGTTTCAAATTGAAGGACGCGGTTACATTCGCGAGGGCTACTTCGCTGACTTAGTCATGGTAGATTTATCTTCTCAGTATACTGTTACCAAAGAAAATCTCTTATACAAATGTGGTTGGTCTCCGTTCGAAGGACATACGTTTTCGAGTACTATCGTTTCAACCTGGTGCAACGGGAAGTTGGTGTTTGAGAATGGGAAGTTGACTGGTACTAGAAGTGGGGAAGCTTTGAGGTTTGAGCGTTAACCCTAAATCGCGTAGCGATTGATCCGCAGGAATTATTGTATTTTCGCGCTCATGAAAAATCTTTTCCTCACATTTTCTCTCATCTTATTCACCCTATTTTCATTCGCTCAAACAACAACTGTAACCGGAGTGGTAATGGGAGTATACCAAGGAAAGAGCGACCCGTTGGCTTTCGTGAGTGTAAGTCTGCACGCTAAGGCTGATACCCTTTTGCTGAAGGCGACGGCTTCGGACAATACAGGGAATTTCAGTTTGGAAATTGCAAGTACCGATTCAGTATTGGTGTATTTCAATATCATTGGTTTCAAACCGATGTGGAAGAAGATTAGTGCAAGTGCGAATCTGAATCTCGGAAACATAGAGCTCATGCGCACTTCAGCAGTGACGTCTGAAATGGAATTTGTGGCGAAGAAACCTCTTGTGCAAGTGCAAGCCGATAAAACCATTTTCAATGTGGAAGGAACTGCGAATGCAGTTGGATTGAATGCCTTGGAATTGTTGCGCCGCGCGCCAGGTGTGGTGATCGATAACAACAACAACATTTCCGTAAAGGGAAAGTCGGGAATTACGGTGTACATAGACGGAAGAATTTCTCCGCTGCAAGGTTCGCAGTTAGCGGACTTCTTGAAAAGCACGCCTTCTTCATCCATTGAAAAAATTGAGATTATCACGAATCCTTCTGCACGCTTCGACGCTGCGGGTACTGCCGGTATTTTGAATATTGTGATGAAGAAGAACAGCAACTACGGACAGAACGCAACGTTCGGATTGGGATACGGAAATCAGATTTATGGAAAGACCAACGGTTCCTTCGCCTACAACAGAAGAAAAGGTAAGACCAATGTTTATGCAACTTACGGCAATGCATTCACAGAGGATTGGGGATACATGCGTTTCTATAAAGAACAGAACGGAATCTTCTTCGATCAGAGTTCGTACACTTATTCTAAGAACAAATCTCACTACGGAAAGGCGGGTATTGATATTTCCATCAACGACAAAAACACCATCGGCTTTTCGGTGAATAGTAATCTTTCTAATGATCTTTGGGATAGCCACGGGTCAACGCCTATTGGAAGTATAGCGCCTGGTGCTGGAGTTGACAGTACGCTGGAAGCGAATTCTACAAATGATGGATATCGCAACAATTACGGAGCGAATGTCAACT
>CANKYR010000102.1 GCA_947488195.1 Flavobacteriales bacterium | reverse complement strand
TTACTATCCATTTTAATTGGCTCGGGCAACGCCAAAGAATCTGCCATTCAAATTGCAGATAAACTTCTTCATAAATCAGGAAACTGCTTGCATGAATTAAGTCGGTATTCCTTTTCGGAGCTATCTTCCATTCAAGGGCTTGGACCTGCCAAGTGCTCTGCCTTGTTAGCTGCGTTTGAATTGGGACGTAGAAAGCGCTCCGCAGAGCGAAAGAAAGGTGTTTCCGTTGGAAGCTCAGCACATGCCTTCGAAATTTTCCACCAACATCTTTCAGATTTGAATCACGAAGAGATGTGGGTGCTTTTTCTTTCAAGAAACAATCAAGTGATAAAACTTGAGAAAGTTTCCGAAGGTGGTTTCAGCGGAACAGTTGTAGATCCTAAGCGCATCTTCCACTTAGCCCTTCAACATAAAGCTTCACAACTTATATTGGCACACAACCACCCGAGTGGAAATTTGACTCCCAGTACAGAAGATATTCGTGTGACAGAAAAGCTTATTCAAGCGGGAAGAGTGCTTGAATTACAAGTTTTGGATCATTTGATTGTAACTGAGAGCAGTTATTATAGCTTTGCAGACGAAGGAAAAATGATGCTATGAAAAAAATCGTAACTGTTGTAGGTGCTCGTCCGCAAATTATTAAGTCTGCGGCATTGACTCGCGCTATAGAAAACAATGCCTTTCTTCAAGAGATTAAGATTCATACACAGCAGCATTCTTCGGAAAGCATGTCAGGACAATTGTTTTCAGATTTGAAAATAAAATTGCCCGATGTCCTGCTGGAAGCGCCTTCCGGAAATAGCATTGAGCAAATAGCGCACATGTCTATGTCACTTCAAAAAGCCTTTCAACAGCACAAGCCAGATATGGTGGTGTTGTATGGCGACACGAACAGCACATTGGCAGGGGCTCTTGCTGCTGCCCATATGCAGATCCCCATTGCACATGTTGAAGCGGGATTGCGTTCCTTCAATAGACAAATGCCAGAAGAAATCAATCGCGTAACTACTGACCATTTGAGCACCTTGCTCTTCACGCCTACTGCCGGTGCAACAGAACAATTGCAAAAAGAAGGATTTCAAAATACATCTGAAAAAAATGCCACTGCTGCTAACCCAGCTGTTGTTGAATGCGGAGATGTGATGTTGGACAATGCTCTTTACTATTCCAACGGAATTGCGAAAGAGCGAGAAAATTATATATTCTTAACGCTGCACAGACCTTCGAACGTAGATAATCCGGAATTCTTACTCCCCTTTTTACAAGAACTACTTCAAATTTCCATTGATTTAGGAATGGAATTGCATTTTTCGATTCATCCAAGAACGGCTATTTCATTGGAGAATTCGGACTTGAAAGAAGAATGGGAACGATTGAAATTGAATGAGAACTTCATTTTATTTCCTCCATTAAATTATTCTGAAACACTTGAAAAATTGACGAAATCATCGTTGGTTTGGACTGACTCTGGTGGATTGTGCAAAGAAGCCTTTTACATGGGAACACCTTGTTTGATCCTTCGCAGCGAAACGGAATGGGTTGAATTGGTTGACAACGGTTTTGCAAAAGTGGTCCACAACGATTTGAATAAAATCAAAACTGAAAGTCAATCCTTCTTGAAGAACGAAATGCCTGAATCCATTGATTTATATGGAAATGGACATTCCGCTGAAATTATTTTGTCCAGTATAAAATCTTTCTTCGCTTGATTGCAATTTATTCTGAAATTGATTCTCCTCGTTTGAATTACTCGCTGAAAGCACTGTTCAGTCCTGTGGGTGTTTCTTTTTTCATGGTGAAGGACAAATCTGAATTCGAAGCATTTAAAGGAGCTAAGTTGATTTATTCGGAAGAAACTTGGGATAATCATTTGCATGTTTCCCGCTCTACTTTTTTCGAAGATGATTCAATTGAAAAATCGGATCGTTTTGACTTTCCTTTTGAAGTTTCCGACAATGGCGCCTTTCATTTCAACTTCGATGTATTTGCTGCCAGTTTCATATTGCTCAGCAGATACGAAGAGGAAGTTGTTTCATTACGCGATGCCTTTGGTCGATTTGAGAGCAAGCACAGCCTTTTAAGCAAACGCAATTGGCTCGAGCGTCCGTTAGTTGACGAATGGCGATTGGCCTTGCTTAGAGCCATTCAAGAACGTTTTCCATTCTTCGACTACTCGCCTACTTCACATCAAGTTCAATTAACGGTTGATGTGGATAGCGCTTATGCTTATTTGCACAAAGGAATGTATCGCACAGCTGGAGGATTTGCGAAAGATGTTGTGAAGTTTCAATTTGGAAATTTATTTCGAAGAACGCTTGTGTTGCTTCGCTTGCGCGAAGACGATTACAACACTTACGAATACATTGAATCTCTTCAAGAGAAGTCTGGATTTGATTTGACCTATTTCTTTTTGTTGGCCAACTTCGGTTCTTACGATAAGAATGTTCCTTACTCGAGCAATGCCCTTCAACATTTAATTCAATCTCTTTCGAAAAAGTATCGTGTGGGCATTCATCCAGGTGTGGCGTCGCACGATTCCCTTTCCACATTGAAAGAAGAAATTAGAAGACTTCAATTCATTAATGAAAAAAAAGTTTTGCATGCGCGCATGCACTACTTGAAAATGAACGGAGCGGAAACCTATCGCAATCTAATTCAATGCGGAATTGAGCATGATTATACAAAGGGGTTCGCTGATGTAATAGGTTTCAAATCAGGGACTGCCCTGCCGCATTATTGGTACGACTTCAAACAGGAAAAAGAAACTGCTTTGTTGTTACATCCGTTTGTGGCCATGGACGCGACGATGAATCGATACATGAAACTTTCAGCGCAAGAAGCAATTGATAAATTGAAGGCCTTGAAGCATACCTGCTCAAGACTTCAAGTACCCTTTTGTTTGTTGTGGCACAACGAAAGTTTTTCGGAATGCAACGAATGGAAAGGTTGGAAGGAAGTGGTGGCTGAAGTTATGCGTTGAGTTTCTTCAACTCGAAAATCCCATCTTCCATGACACCGTAGGTGTAATGATGCAGCCAATCTCCAATGTTAATGTACTCTGAATTCTCTCCCACTTTTATTTGCATAGGCAAATGGCGATGTCCGAAAATGAAGTAATCGAAGTGTTCTTTTTTAAGTTGTTCTTTCGCGAAGATCGCTAGCCATTCATTCTCTTCCCCTAGAAATTTCTTTTCGCTTTCTCCTGTAGAACTTCTGCTATATCCTGAACTCTGCTGTGCGAGCCAGATTCCGAAGTTCGGATGAAGTCTTGCGAAGAGCCATTGACAGAAGTTTGATGCGAAGAATTTCTTCAAGATTTTATAACCGTTGTCTCCAGGGCCAAGGCCGTCTCCGTGTCCAATGAAATACTTCTTGCCGTTCCACTCACGCACAATGTGAGCGCGATGAAGTGTGATTCCACATTCTTGTGGAAGGTAATCGAAGATCCACATGTCGTGATTTCCGATGAACCAATGCACTGGAATTCCGCTGTCTGTAATTTCTGAAATCTTCCCGAGCAGGCGCGTGAATCCGCGTGGGACAGCACGTTTGTATTCAAACCAAAAATCGAAAACGTCTCCGACTAAAAATATTTCGCTTGCATCTTTTCGAACTTCTTCAAGCCATTGCACCACTTTCTTTTCACGAACAAGGCTCTCCTCGAAATTGGGAGCGCCAAGGTGAAAGTCGGAAGCGAAATAGATTTTATTCTTCATCTTATTTTCCTGCAATGCTTCTGATAAGCGTGAATGGCTCTAATCCAACAAGGTTAATGTTCATCATAACACCGTTAAAGTATCCCGGCAATTGTGCGTCTTGAACTTTGCTGTTTCCGTATATCGGAAGTGTTACACTCCATACATTCGGAATAATATCTATCACAGCAGAGGTGTTCCAATAAACTCCTTCCGCATTGTAGCTTGGACAAGCGGGGCTCCATGCATCTAGGATTGTTCCTTGCAACGAGATGTTGAATTTCTCGATTGGAAGTTGAATTCCCACAGTAGTTGAAAAAAGTCTTTTTGTTGCTCCGACATTGCGAAGATTCACCCCAAGATTTCCCATGCCATTCGCCACTTGTTCTGCAGCAAAGCCAGATGATGCTCCTCTTCCGAAATAGAGATTGTCGAAAGCGTAGTCATACGTTCCAGAAACTCCAGATAAACCGAAGGCACCGTTTCCTAATTCATATAGCGCATCGTTGTTGGCTTGATATCCGGCAAAGGCCTTCACATATACATGACGATCTTTGGTTAATGAATACTTGAAGCGGTATTCTCCACCAGCACTCAGCAATGTTCCAATCTGAGAGGATGCTTCACGAACATAGGACGCTTGCTGAAGCACGCGTCCGTTTACATTCAATGTTTGACGAGGACCAATCTTTTGAGACCAATTCGCATCGAATTGAATGAATTCACGGCTTTCATCTTTTACTAGACTTTCATCATTAAGATTATTCATTGTCGTATTTCTCATCCATTGGAATTGATAAGCCAAAGCAACATTGATAACTGTTCCTTTATTGAAATTCGAAGGCTTGTTGCGGAAGGTATAGGCTACATAGGGCTTGAACAACATGTAATTGTTGTAGCCTGAAATTGATGCTGCTGAAAAATCATCCATTCCAAAACGTTGAACTTTCGTCCCTGCGGTAAAATTCAATTTGTGGTAAGCCGCGCTAGCGAATCCGTTTACAGCTTTTCTCTCGAAGCTATAAAGCGGAGAAACATTCCATTCGAAATTCTTACGAAGGATTTGTTTGTTGTGAAGGTTCACTCCTATCATACTACCATCATGCACGTTGTACGCATACATGGGTAAGTAGAACAATTCTGTTTGCTTCGGATTGTCGATGCTTGAGAAGAACTTCATTTTAACCGGTTCTACTTTCTTAAATAGACCTGAACTTCTCATGGTGTTGTTCTCTCTGTTCACTTCTGGGATTACTCCTTCCGGATCGATTGAATAAGAAGACGAACTTGGAGCAGTTATCCAGATAGACTTTCCAGGAGCAATGGCTTCCTTCGTCCAGATTGGAGTCTTACTTCCTTCAGTGCCGATAGATACTGCACCGGCAGCATAGCCGGTGTTCTTTACTTTCACTTTCGAATTTCCAGGTTCAACCGTATTCTGTTTAATGCGAGTAATGCTGAAATCGATCTTCTCGGTAGTCTTGATTAATTCATTGAAAAACCAATCGAGTTTCTGACCAGTTGTTTCCTCGAACACCGCTTGAATGTCCTCCGGTTGAGGGTGTTTGAATTTCCATTTCTCGAAATAGTTGTGCATGCACTGATCGAACAAGGTTTCGCCCAAATAACCTTTCAAATAATAAAACAACAAAGCTGTCTTTTTGTAAACGATACCACCGTAATTGATTTCGGTGAAGTTGTCGGAATGACATTGCAACGGTTGATCAAGGTTTTGAGAAGCTGAGATTAGATAAGACAACTCACTCAATGAACGTTGTGAAAAATCTGATAACCCTAATTTTTTATCCAATCCGCCAATTCCGATTGCAGCGCCTAATGATGCATCTGGATATTTCGTATCCATGTATCGATCTTCGTTAAACGAGTTCAATCCTTCGTCCATCCATGCATTGTCACGCTCGTTGCTTCCCAATATTCCGTAAAACCAGTTGTGACCTACTTCGTGCATAATAACGGTCTCCAACATGCGATCGTTTCCGGCAGAGCCGATAACTGTAACGTTTGGGTATTCCATTCCACCACCTGCGCTGATTGTGCCATCTACTGCGGTTACTTGATTGTATGGGTAATCACCATTCCACAATGAATAATAATATATCGCATCGTGCAAATACTCTGAAGACTTGCTCCACAACTTCGCGCTTTCTGGAGTGAACAACGCCCAAGTAGTTACTTGATTTTTGTTCGCAGGCGTTTCAACATTTCCTTTTAAAACAATCCAACGCTTGTCTGCAAACCAACCGAAGTCGTGCACGCGAGATTGAATGTAACGAACGGTCTTCCATTCTTTCGACGACTCTGGAAATTCATTAAGATCTCCTTCCTTCAAAGTGTACTCTGCAATTTTCTGAGAAGCCTTAGCCGCTTCTTCATTCATGAATTCAACTTCTGAAGGAGTTTGGCAATCTCCGGTTGCTCCTAAGATGTAGTTCTTCGGAAGTGTAATACTCACATCGTATGAACCGAACTCACTGTAGAATTCTCCTTGCGTTAAGTATGGCATTTGGTGCCATCCGTTGCGATCATAAACCGCTGGCTTAGGATACCATTGTGTAATTTGGAAGCTCTGCCCAATGTGTCCCAAACGAGAAATACTTCCACTTGGAATCTTTACACGGAAAGGA
>CANKYR010000101.1 GCA_947488195.1 Flavobacteriales bacterium | reverse complement strand
CTTGGGAAGTGGATTTTCATTAAACGGATATCAGTCGAAACTTTCAGACATCAAAGCATCGTTGAATCCAAGCTTCAGCTTCTTCTCTCCTTCCAATGAATTCACCCAAGCTCTTCCACTACTTCCGCCATTGGCTGTGCCTTTCGGGAACTATTCCGTTGCGCCAGAAGTTCAAGCTTTGCTTACACAACGCATTGGAAAGATTGCAACAGACGTTCCTCTCCTCGGCTTCGGCGGAACACCGGAACACCGAATTGCTGTGTTATGCGGAGAAGGAATTTGGAGATGGAAAATGGGGTTGTTTCAGTTGGAAGAGAATCACGAGATCTTCAATCAATTCATCACACAAACGACTCAGTTCATTGGCGTAAAAGAAAACAAAGAGAAATTCAGAATTCAACATAAAAAGAATTTCGCAGAAAACGAACTCGTTTATTTCAATGCGGAATTGTACGACGAAAGTTTTATGCCTGTCTTAAATCAGCAGGTGAATATGGAATTGAAATTCCCAGACAACAGTGTTCAGTCGTTTCAATTTTCGCCATCGAATACGGGATACCAGTTGAACGCGGGAATGCTTCCTCCAGGCGCATACTCGTTTACTGCGAAAGCCTTCAATGGGACAACAGAATTTACGAAATCAGGCGGATTCACGGTGAACAATATTTCAGTGGAGACAGCACGAACAATTGCAGACTTTCAGTTGTTAGAACAATTGTCTTCCAGCACCAACGGAAAACGATTCAATGCAAATGCGCTAGATGAACTTGTGAATGAAATTCGAAACAGAAAAGAAATCACAAGTGTATCCTTCGACGAGAAAAAAGTGAGAGAACTCATAGACTGGGCTCCTCTTTTAATTGCACTTTTGTCGTTGCTCAGTATTGAGTGGTTCTTGAGGAAGTGGAACGGCAGCTATTAAAATGAAAGATAAAATTACTCTGAGAATTGGAGGTGTTCCTGAACACTTCAATTTACCTTGGCAACTCGCTTTGGAACAAGACGTTTTCAGCGCCTTGAACGTTCATGTTTCTTGGACCTACTTCGCAGGTGGAACAGGCGTCATGACAGAAGCTTTGCAAGAAGGAGATCTAGATGTGGCGCTTATGCTCACTGAAGGATTTGTGAGTGCTTTTCATCGCGGACTAGATGCGAAAATTGTGAAGGTGTACACGAAAACGCCGCTTACCTGGGGTATTTACGGCGGATACACAGACACGCCACGCATCACTTCCAACCACAACAGAAAATATGCTATTTCAAGAAAAGGGTCGGGTTCTCATTTGATGGCGCGCATTCACGCGAAGCAATTGGGCTTTCATCCAGCCGACGATCAGTATGTGGAAGTCGCCAATTTAAACAACGCCATTCAAAGTTTAAAGAACCGCGAGAGCGATTATTTCTACTGGGAAAAATACACGTCTATTCCATCCGTTAAAAAAGGACACCTCTGTTTTTTAGATACTTTTCATGCGCCTTGGTGCGGATTTGTTGCTGTCGCGAACAGCAATGCGATTGAACAAAAAAACGAGTCCATTCAAAAAGTATTGCAACTCATGAACGAGCGCTGCGAAGCCTTCATGAGTGATCAAGAGAGTATCTTTCGCGTTTCGAATCGATTCGAAATTTCAACGGCTGCAGCCACCGAATGGTTCAACACAACGGCCTACCAGAATAATTTCGACATTAAAAAAATAGAACTTGATGCTATTCACGACGCCTTGAATTTAGAAGCGCCTTCGGACTATGCAGCCATGCTTGGAGAAAACATTACTTTAGTGTAAAATTTTCAGTTTGAAAAATCACGAGAATCAGACATACACCTACTTTAGTTCACTTCCCACTACGCAACAAATTCGCAAAGTATGGAAATGGATTGTGCTCGGAGTAACCCTCACTTTTTTCATCTGTTTATTCATTTACCGAAATTCTATTTTAGGTGGAATTGGTCACTTCCTTACAATAGCCGAATCGAGCGCCGTTACCCCTTCCAACCAAACATTTTTTGTTTTAGGTGGAAATGGATTCGAGCGAGGAAAAGGAGCCGCGCTGCTCGCAAGCGAATTTCCAACTACACAATTTATTTGTACAGGCGGAGGCGACACCCTTAATGAAATGAGAGCAATGGGATTGAACCTTACTTCGGCTCAATTGACACGGAAATGTATGATTGAACAAGGGATCGATTCGCTTCGCGTGACTGAATTGGGAAAGGCCACCAGCACCTACGAAGAGTCTGAAGAGATACTGGCTTATTGTATAAATAACAATTTGAAGGAAATTTCGGTGGTTAGTAGCGATTTTCACTTGCACCGATTAAGCATGGTCTTCGGGGAAAAGTTTCACGAAAAAAGCATTCTCGTTCATTTCTTCGGTACTGAAACCAAGGACTTTAAGGCACAGTCGTGGTGGACCTTTGAAGCTGGGCTAATTACTACCTTCAACGAATACATCAAACTCGTGTATTACGTGTTCAAATATTAATCGAAATCTCGGCGAAATATTGGTTATTTTTGACTTGAACTCTGAAATTACTCAATGAGCGAAGAACCATCAGATTACCACAACACAGGAGACCTTATCTCACGCTTCGAGCAAATGATTCAACAAAACGAATCATACTACTTCGACGTTGAACAACTTGAGGCAATCATAGACGGTTATCAAGCGAACCTAAGCTACCAAAAAGCCATTAAAGCGCTTGAATACGCTTATTCTCTTTTTCCAGACAACACCGCATTAATCATCAAAGAAGTGCAACTTCTTTCAGGCATTGGCCAATTGTCGAAAGCCCTTTCACGTTTAAAAGTCCTCGAAAAATTCGAACCGAACAACGAAGAAATGTTATTGACCATGGCCGCTGTATATAGCCAATTGCGCGAGCACAACAAAGCCATTCAATATTACAAGCGCGCTTTACTCATTTGTGCTGAAGAAGAAATAGACGATGTGTATTTAGAGATTGCGCTTGAGTATGAAAACCTCGAGCAATATGAAAAGGCCATTAACACATTAAAAGCAGGAATAGACCGAAGTCCGGAAAACGAGACCTTGCTTTATGAGATTGCATTTTGTTTTGAAATGGCAGGACTGCCCGCTGTGTGCGCGATTTACTTCCAGCAATTCATCGATGAGCACCCGTATAGTTTCGCAGCATGGTACAACTTGGGTAACGCTTTTCAAAAGCTCGATCGTTCAGAAGAATCGATCGAAGCCTACGACTATTGTTTAGCCATTCAAAGCGACTTCGCCCCTGCCTATTACAACAAGGCGCATGCACTTTTCAAATTAGAAAAATATTCAGAGGCACTTGAAGTGCTTGAAGAGTCTTATGTGCATGAGCCTCCCCAGGCTCCTATTTTCTGTCACGTGGGAGAGTGTTTCGAGAAGTTGAACGACTACGACAAAGCCCTTTTCTACTACCACAAGAGTATTGAAACAGATGAATACTGGGCAGACGCTTATTTAGGAATTGGTGTAGTAATGGATCTTCAAGGAAAACTGGCGGAAGCCATTCCATTCTTAGACAAAGCCATTGATTTAGAATCGAAGAACCCCGATTACGCCATATACAAAATGGAAGTATTGGTGAAGATGGAAAAATTCGCGGAGTCTATTTCGCTCGGAGAAAAATTAGTGAAGGAGTTTCCGGAAAACGAAGAAACGTGGATGGCCCTTGCCGATGCGTTTTTCAAATACGGAAACAATGAAAAAGCATTAGACACCATGCTAGAAGCCACTTTGGTTCATTTATCAAATCCAGATATTGGATACCGAAGAGCAGTTTACTTGGTGGAATTAGGAAAAATTCAAGACGCACAAGAACTTCTTCACTACCTTATGCAAAATGAAAGCGCGCAACTCTCCGAGTTGGAAGAGTACTATCCAAAAATTCTTCAATTACCGTTTTACATTCAACTTAAAAGCGACCTAGGGTTAGTGTAATTTTCACACTAAGTTAATTTAGCCGATATTCGCACAAAATTAGAAACTATGAACATTCAACTAAGCCACATGCCTAGCCGCGAAAAGAAAGAACGTCAGTTCGGACTTACGATGGTTATGGACAAAGGAATATCTCTTCGTCAAGCCGAGGACATGATCGCGAGCAGTTCTGAATATATCGATATGGTGAAACTTGGTTTTGGAACCTCTGTGTTTTCAACCCAAGTGAAAGAAAAAGTGAAGTTGTATCACGACGCGAAAATTAAAGTGTACCTCGGTGGAACGCTGTTCGAAGCGTGCTATGTGCGCGGAGAACTAGACAAGTATCGCAAATACATAGACAGTCTTGGAATTGAAATGGTTGAAGTTTCTGACGGTAGCATGGCTTTGGATCACAAAAAGAAATGTGCGCTTATCACGGAGTACGCGAAAAACTACCAAGTCCTTTCTGAAGTTGGTTCGAAGGAAGAAGGAATCTTGATTAGTCCAGCTAAATGGATTAAAATGATGCAAGCTGAATTGGACGCTGGTTCATGGAAAGTGATTGCTGAGGCGCGCGAAAGCGGCAACGTGGGAATCTATCGTCCAAGCGGACAAGCACACGTGATGCTAATCAACAAGATTTTAAGTAAGATTAACGGAAACGATATCATCTGGGAAGCGCCGAAGAAAGCACAACAAGTGTATTTCATTAAGAACTGCGGTTCGAATGTAAACCTTGGAAACATTGCGGAAAACGAAACCATTCCTTTGGAGTGCTTGCGTATGGGATTGCGTGGAGATACCTTCTTCGATTACCTTCCCGAAGAGATCGTTTCTAAAATGAAAGGATAATATGCAACACTTGCAGCCTGAAGAATTACTCAACTGGAAAAACGAAAATAGACCACATTTGTTGGTAGACATTCGTGAAGAATATGAAGTGGCTATTTGCACACTTGGAGGAATGCACATTCCCATGGAGCAGGCCATTGAAAAGTACCCTTCCCTTCCAAAAGAAAATCCAATTGTCTTCCATTGCAACAGTGGAAAACGTTCAGATGCTTTGGTGTACATGATAGAAAAGAAATTCCCAGGAGACGCCATCTACAGCCTTACTGGAGGTGTTCAAGGTTACGCGGAACAATGCGCGCCAGAAATCAAGTGTTCGCTTTAATATGGAAATGATACAATCTTTTTTGCACTTCGTTCTGCATTTGAATGAAGAGCTTCCTCTTTTATTGAATGAATACGGAGTTTGGTTTTATGCCATACTCTTCCTCATCATTTTTGTTGAAACCGGATTGGTGGTTATGCCCTTCCTTCCCGGAGATTCGTTGTTGTTCGCGGCGGGCGCCATGTGCGCGGGTGAAAACAATTTGAGTCTTTCCATTTTAATTGTATCGTTGATCATTGCGGCTATTCTTGGAGATCAATGCAATTATTTCATTGGAAGACTTTTCGGATCGAAAATAGTTGAGATGAAATTTCGCGGAAAACCGCTCATTGCTGAAAAGCATTTAACCAAAACTGAAGAATTCTTCACGAAGCATGGAACGAAAGCCATTATTATGGCGCGCTTCGTTCCGATTGTTCGCACCATTACGCCGTTTGTTGCGGGGATTGGTAAAATGGATTACCGCAAGAAATTCCTTCCCTATGATATTTTCGGAGGAGCACTTTGGATTGTAAGTATGTCGCTCGCCGGATATTTCTTAGGTCAAATTGAATTCGTTAAAAAACACTTCGAAGCGGTTGTTATTCTGATCATCCTGGTCTCGCTTGCTCCAATGGTTTTTGCTTACTTGAAAAGCAAATTCGGATCGAAGGCATGAGAACATATGGGCTTCTCGGGAAATCGTTAGCGCATTCTTTTTCGCAAACATATTTCATGTCTAAATTTCAAAGACAGGATATTGCGAAAGATGTTGCACAAGATGCTTCGCAAGATGCTTCGCAAGATTCTGCGAAAGATGTTGCACAAGATGCTTCGCAAGATGCTTCGCAAGATTCTGCGAAAGATGTTTCACAAGACGCTTCGCAAGGAGAGAGATATATTAACATAGAATTGGATTCAATTGAAAACATCCGAGTTACTTCTGTAATGCAAGGACTTGCCGGATTCAATGTTACTATTCCATACAAACAAGAAATTATTCAGCACCTCGACGAGCTTTCGCCGGCAGCGAAAGCCATTGGTGCTGTGAATTGTGTGCGTATAGAGAATAACCGTTGGATTGGTCACAACACCGATTACAATGGATTCAGACGAACGCTTCTTCCTCTTATTGAAAACAGAGTAGAAACCGCGCTCATATTGGGCACTGGAGGAGCATCGCTAGCGGTGGCTTATGTATTGAAAGAACTGGGCATCCGTTATTTTTTTGTTAGTCGAAATCCGCAAAACGATCAGACTTGTTCTTACGAGCAAGTAACACCCTTGTTGCTCGAGAAATGTAAGCTCATTGTGAACACCACTCCCGTTGGGCAATTCCCGCACAACGAAGAAAAACCAGACTTGGATTATTCGTGTCTTACCGATCAGCATGTCTTGTACGATTTGATATACAATCCAGAAACGACAGCCTTCCTTCAAGAAGGCATCTCACGTGGTGCTCGATACTGCA
>CANKYR010000100.1 GCA_947488195.1 Flavobacteriales bacterium | reverse complement strand
GTTCTTTTCGTTTTGGAAAAAAATAAAGAAGGGGGTGCAATGAAGAAATCGAATCTGCCTTCTAAGATGTGCACGGTATGCGGACTGCCTTATTCTTGGCGGAAGAAGTGGGAGAAGAATTGGGAAGAGGTGAAGTATTGCAGTGAACGTTGCAGAAGGTCGAAAGGCAAAACATAGAGACGGCGTAATTCGGTATATTAAACTTCGTTCAGCTGCTTCGCGTGTTGTTCTACTTGATGCTCGTTGAAATTGTCCCAACGCGGAGCGTCTTCCGTTTTCTCATACAAGAACGATCTCAAGTATTCACTGCTGTCGTTGTGCAGGTCATGCAAGTACTGAAGAATTTGAAAGAAGAATTCATCTAATCGATGAACATCCTTTAATGCAAGTTGAAACGAAGCTGGAAGTTGGAATACGCGAACAATTTCATTCTTCTCTTCTTCATTCAATTCTGTTTTATATCCTTGCGTAAGCGTCTTGAAAACAAGATTGTTCCAGATGACATTGTTGCTCGCCCATTCAATTTCTTCTTCGTGCTGCGCATGTTCTGATATAAGAACAATTGCATGCAGCACTTCAGGAAGATATTCAGTTGGGAATTCGTCGAAGCTGCGGAATTCGTACCCACTTTGATACAATTTTTCGCGGTTGAAGTCGAGTCCAACATCGGAAAGCAATTCATAACTCAGTTCAGATTCTATGCGGTCTCTCCACCAAACGTTTTCTTCTTTTTTGAATGTCAAGAATTTTCGAAACTCATCAACAGGGTAAGTGAGGACTTTGCCTTTTGGCATTGACTTGTGGTAGATACCAACGCCGGTGTATCTCGACATGGCGTTGCGCATAGAGCCTCCTGCAAACTTTTCTTCCATCTCGAATTTATCGCTAATCACAGACATGATATCCGGACTGCCGAGTGTCGCAATGAACAACGGCTCGAACCACTGCAGCAAGTAAATGGCTTTGTGATGCGCATGATCGAATGCGGCGTAATCGACAATGCGACTGTCTTCCGTTAAGGTTGGAAGTGTTATGTGGAAGTGAAACGTTCCGTTATTGAAGAGAACGAGTTTCTTCTGATTCGACATGAACATGTTTATTCCGATGTTGTATTGCGGATAAGTCAATGGTCCTGGAAGAATTTTCGATTCGTTCAGTTTGTCGAGAAAGATTTTCTTCGACGCTTTCAACTCATTGAAAGATTCTTGAATGGTCCTATTCTCATAATATTTTGTAACGAATTCAATGGTGTCTCCGTCGAAAATAATAGATCCCATGGGATTGTTCTTTTGAGTGAGCATACTTTGAATCTGATGCGGTTGTTTTTCGAGGAATAATTCAATAATTGATTTTCCAGAATAATCGGGGTTGTCTAATAATGGTGGCGCCGATTGTATTGTCTTATGTTGAAAATGAACGTCGAGTTTTTCTAGTGAATGACTGTTCATCATTTGGCTAACGAGGTAGTTCTTTCCGGAGTTGAAGGCAAGTGATAATACCTTTTCCAGACAGCCTTCTTTGTAGCATTTCAGATAGTCGAGGCTATAGCGTTCGCGACCCATTTTTTCCTGAATGAATTGTCCGGAAACAATAAGCGATTCTTCGAATTGCAAGTACGTTTCGTTTTCTAACCCAATGCCCCAGAAGTGTTTTTTGATTGGGTTATTTTTCATTCTTATTTGATTTTTTTGATATTTTAAAATTCTTGAATTTTCTGTGGAAGGGTGAAGAGAATTGTTCTGCCATTATTCGTGGTAATACAACACGAATGACGAATAGCGAATGTGGTTCCACCAGTCTCTTCTTTTACGTGCAAAATAGTTGTAGTTCAACTTCCCTGCCTGCGACTGAAGAGGGTATAGCACTTCTCCGTTTTCACGAAAGGCTTTTTTCTTTTCAGTTTCTGGAACAATTGGAACAATGTGTCCAGATAATCCCACTGTCTTTCTCTTTGCGCAAATCATTCCCACACCGCCTTCTTCAGTTACTCGTCTTTGAATTTCAGTAAGTGAATTCATTCTTTCCCATCCAAAACTTTCTCCCCATACTTGAAACCAATCGTGAATGGCACTTGAGTAAATGGGCTCAACAGTATTATTGAAAATTGCTTTAACATCCTGACCGCTCTGCAGCTTCTCTATCGAATCGTCTGTCCACCATACAGTCGGAAGATAAACCTTCGCGAAATAACAGTAGTCGTATGAGTATACATTGCAATAGGTGTCCTCAGGAGTGCGCTGGTAGCGGAGACTGTTCTTCACGTCTAGCTTTCTAATTATTCTATGAAGACTTCTTTTCTTCGATTCGACACTTCTTAAATTTCGATGAGGAATTGTTTCATCGGACATCGGATGAAATTTCGCTCGCGTAGAATCTAAATTAGACTGCGCACTTGGCAATAGCTCGGCTTGTTTTATGGTCCTGACCTTCGAGACAACTTCCAATTTTGAAACTCTGCTTTTAGTTTCGTTAATTTCTTCCATCAGGTTAGTTTTTGCGAAAATAGGTATAAATGTGTGAAGCACTGATGCCTGCGGCGAATGTTCTGCGAACGAATGCCTTCGGCTAATGCTTCGCGAGTAACTTCAAGAAGTTAAGAAAAGAGAAACAATCACTTTGTGATTAATTCTTCGGATCAATCGCAGGGCGATCAGACCTTCGGTGAATGAAGAACGAAGTTCCAACAACGTAGTTCCTACTCTTCCATCAAACGCTTCGCAGCAGCGATAATATTCTTCGACTTCAATCCGTATTTCTCCATCAGTTGATCAGGCGTTCCGCTTTCGCCGAAGCTGTCGTTCACGCCAATGAATTCCATTAAAGAAGGCGCTTGTTTCGCTAATACTTGGGCAACCAGACTTCCTAAACCACCATTGATCATGTGCTCTTCGCAGGTTATAACCTTTCCGGTTTTCATTGCGCTGCGCACGATTGCTTCTTCATCGAGAGGCTTAATGGTGTGAATGTTAATCAGGTCAACTGAAATCCCTTCCGCTTCCAATTCGCGAGCAGCTTCAACAGCTTCCCAAACAAGATGTCCGGTTGCTATGATTGTCAGGTCGTTTCCTTCGTGAATGTGCCATGCTTTTCCAATTTCGAAATTCTGATCAACAGCAGTGAAGTTCGTTACTTTCGGTCTTCCGAAACGCAAGTAAACAGGACCGTGATGATCGGCAATAGCGAGAGTAGCTGCTTTAGTCTGATTGTAATCGCAAGGATTAATAACGGTCATGCCCGGAAGCATGCTCATCATTCCAATATCTTCTAAAATCTGATGCGTTGCACCGTCTTCACCCAAGGTAAGTCCGGCGTGTGAAGCACAAATCTTAACGTTCTTATCGCTGTAAGCAATGCTTTGTCTAATCTGATCGTAAACTCTCCCGGTGGAAAAGTTTGCGAATGTTCCCGTAAACGGAATGTATCCGCCAATGGTCATTCCAGCAGCAACACCCATCATGTTTGCTTCTGCAATTCCAACTTGAAAAAAGCGCTCAGGAAAATCTTTCTTGAATGCGTCCATTTTCAAAGAACCAATTAAGTCGGCACACAATGCCACAACTTTAGGATTTTTCTGACCTAATTCATGAAGTCCTGCTCCGAAGCCAGAGCGAGTATCGTTCGCGGGTGATAAATCGAATTCTAACATGTTTCTTAAATTAATAGTCGCCTAAAGTTTCTTCTAACTGTCCCAATGCATTTGCTAATTGCTCGTCGTTTGGAGCAACGCCATGCCACTTGTGTGTGCCTTCCATGAAGTCAACACCTTTACCCATGCTGGTGGTCATGAGAATCATAATTGGATATCCGTTTCCGGTTAGACTTTTCGCTTCTTCAATGGTTGCGTTGAGTTGTTCTAAGTCGTGTCCGTTTGTTTCCAAAACCTTCCAACCGAAGGCTTCGAATTTCGCACGAAGGTTACCCAAAGACATAACAACCTCTGTCGGACCATCGATTTGTTGTCCGTTTACATCAACAGTGCTTATGATGTTGTCAATTTTGTGATGCGCGCAATACATGGCGGCTTCCCAAATTTGACCTTCTTGCAATTCACCATCTCCGTGAAGTGTGAATACAAGTTTAGGATCGTTGTTTAATTTTTTGGCTTGTGCCGCTCCAGCAGCTGCGCTCATGCCTTGACCCAATGAACCGCTCGCAATACGCACGCCAGGAAGGCTATCGTGCGTGGTCGGGTGTCCTTGAAGACGTGTGTTTATTTTTCTGAAGGTTGCTAATTCAGCAACATCGAAGTATCCTGAACGTGCTAAAACCGAATAGAAAACTGGAGATATATGCCCATTGCTTAGAAAGAAGAGGTCTTCTCCTTCGCCGTTCATGTTCCAGCTAGTTGGGTTAATAGTCATTTGACGGAAATAAAGACTAACCATGAAGTCGGTGCAGCCTAAACTTCCTCCCGGGTGTCCGCTGTTAACAGCGTGGACCATTCGCACGATGTCACGTCTCACTTGAGAGGCTATTCGCGAAAGTTCTTGATTAGAAACCATTGAAGAATTTTTTTGCGAAAGTAGTTTTTAATTTAGGTTGAAAAGGGATGTGTTTGTTCTTTGTGGAAAAGTGAACACTTGCCTTTATCTTTGCAGCCTAATTCAAAAATCATGGCGTTAAAGTGCGGTATTGTAGGTCTTCCAAATGTGGGGAAATCGACGTTGTTCAATTGTTTGTCGAATGCGAAAGCTCAGGCAGCTAATTTCCCATTTTGTACTATTGAGCCAAACGTGGGTACGATTACCGTTCCGGACGAACGCATGACAGATATTGCAGAGCTGATCACTCCAGAGCGAATTGTTCCTACAACCATTGAGATTGTTGACATTGCCGGTTTGGTTAAAGGCGCTTCGAAGGGAGAAGGACTTGGAAATAAGTTCTTAGCGAACATTCGAGAGACAGATGCCATTATTCACGTGTTGCGTTGTTTCGATGATCCGAATGTTGTACACGTTGATGGATCAGTGAATCCTCTTCGAGACAAGGAAATTATTGATATTGAATTACAGTTAAAAGATCTTGAAGCTGTCGATGCGCGTATTGCGAAAGTTCAACGTGCTGCAAAGGCTGGAGATTCAACAGCGAAGAAACAATTCGATTACTTGGAGCGCTTGAAAGCGGCTCTAGAACAAGGAAAGAGCGCACGTACAGAGCTGCCTGAGAATGAAGAACAAATCGTTCTTCTTCGTGAATTGCAGTTGTTGACGGCAAAACCTGTTTTGTATTTGTGCAACGTTGACGAAGGTTCTGTGGTGAACGGAAACGCTTATGTTGAGCAAGTGAGAGAAGGAGTGAAGGACGAGAACGCTGAGGTATTGGTTATCGGTGCTGCTATTGAAGCAGACATTGCATCGTTAGACACTTACGAAGAACGTCAAATGTTCTTGCAAGATATTGGTCTTGAAGAGCCGGGTGTTTCGAAGCTTATCAAAGCAGCTTACCGTCTTTTGAATTTGAAAACCTACTTCACCGCAGGAGTGAAGGAAGTTCGCGCTTGGACCATCTATGAAGGATATACCGCTCCACAAGCAGCAGGCGTGATTCATACCGATTTCGAAAAAGGATTCATTCGCGCGGAAGTCATTAAGTTGGCAGACTTCTTAAGCTTTAAATCGGAAGCCGCTGTGAAAGAAGCTGGTAAAATGTCGGTAGAAGGGAAGGAATATGTGGTGCAAGACGGAGACATCATGCACTTCCGTTTCAATGTGTAAAATTCAAATCACAATAATTGCAATATCCGTGCTTCTCCTTGAAGCATGCGCATCTGTATCTTCCATTCAACAAGAAATAACCGACACCATGCAAGCCCAGCAGAAGGCATGGAATATGGGCGATCTGGTTGGATTCATGAACGGATATTGGGAAAGTGACTCGCTTCGTTTTTTAGGAAAGGACGGCGTTACTTTAGGTTGGAAATCTTCATTAGAAAGATATCAGAGAGCCTATCCTTCCAAAGATAAAATGGGAACACTTCGTTTCGATGATTTACGAATTGAAGTTCTGAGCGGCAAGAACGCCTATGTAGACGGTCGATGGAATTTATTTCGAAGCGCAGATACATTAAGCGGACATTTTACGTTGCTTTGGAAAAGAATCAATGGAAGATGGGTGATTGTAAGTGACCATTCCAGCTAAAAAATAGTATGCAAATTTCACTCACTGTTTTATTGTGCCTTGCTACAGGAATAGTTTCTTGGCAAGCGCTTTCCAATTCGGAACTCTTTTCGAAGTTGTCTCTTTCACCTTATCGTGTTAAGCACAACAAAGAGATTTATAGAATTTGGTCACACACACTTGTGCATGCAGACATGGGCCATCTGTTCTTCAATCTATTTGCCCTTTTTAGTTTTGGAAGAGCGGTGGAGCATTACATGCCACCCGCTTTGTTTGCCTTGTTATATCTGGGAGCAGCTGCTTTTGCAACCTTGCCGGCTTTGAAGAAACACGGGGATAATATCTATTACACAAGTGTTGGCGCGTCGGGAGCGGTGAGCGCAGTTATGATGCTTTACATGTTCATGTTCCCCACCTCAGAATTGTTGTTTTTCTTCATTCTAC
>CANKYR010000099.1 GCA_947488195.1 Flavobacteriales bacterium | reverse complement strand
GCGAGTCAGGTGGATGAGTTTAAGCGGGTGAAGTAACACACTTCGTGTGAAGGAAACATTTTTCCCACTTTTCGTTTCCAATGTCAAATTTGTGTCTATCTTTGCCGCGCTTTGGAAATAAAGAAACGACATATTCTCTCGGAAACACTTCAGTTGTTTTTGCAATTTGGAATCAAGAGTCTAACAATGGATGACATTGCCAAGAAGCTCTGTATCTCAAAGAAGACGCTGTATGCGCATGTGAAGGACAAAGAAGATTTACTGGAGAATGCGGTAATATTATTCAGTACAGCTGAGCAAAATCAGATTGAAGAAATTTGTGGAAGAGGATTGAACGCCATTGACGAAAGTTTGGAAATTAAGCGTTGGGTGCTCGAAATGTTGCAAAACATTCACCCTTCTGTGGCTTACGACATGGAGAAGTTTCATCCGAAGGTGCATCAGAAAATGCTCGCTTCCCGTCAGGAGATTATTTACAAATGCGTGTTCGAGAACATTGTCAAAGGCCAGAAAGACGGTTTATACAGAAAGGAGATTAATCCGAATGTCTTAGCGAAATTGTATGTGGGAAGAATGGAGGTGATGTTTGATCAGAATTTATTTCCAAGTAAAGAATACAAGGTGAGTGACATTTATATGGAATGGTTTTCCTACCATATTCACGGCATGGCCACCTTAAAGGGAATAGAACTGTTGAACAAGAACATTCTGAACTCTTCTCCTTCAACCAAGAAAAAAAACAGTAAAAAGCAATAATTCAATTCATGATACAATTCAACATAAACAAAAAAATTAGCGTCCTCTTAGCAGTGGCGCTTGGTTTTGTTTCGCTCGGAACCGCACAGCAGGCGCTGACTTTGGCAGCTGCGAAAGAGTTCGCATTGAAGAATGCCTTCCAAGTGAAATCGAAAACACTCGATGCGCAAACAGCGAAGCTTCAGACGGATGAACTGATTGCCATTGGTCTTCCACAAATCAGCGGTTCTGTTCAATACCAGAATTTCATTGATCGTCCGACGAGCATTTTACCGGGAGATTTCTTCGGTATGCCTGGACAAAATGTGGCAGTACAATTCGGAGTTCCACAGACATTAACGGCAGGTATTAACGCTTCGCAGTTGTTGTTCGACGGTTCTTGGTTGGTGGGATTGCAAGCTTCAAAAGCTTACGCTGCGTTGCAAAACAAGAACATCATTAAAAGTGAAATCGAAGTGAAACGTGCTACGGAAGAGGCGTATCACCTAGCCGTAATTGCCCAAGAAAGCATTGCTTTATTGACTGCTTCTCGCGATCTGTTAGCTGGATCACTCGAGCACACGAAAGCCTTGAAGAACGAAGGTTTTGTAGAGACGCAAGACGTGGAACAGTTAACCCTTTCGTTGAATGAATTGGATGCGCGCATTCGCACGGCTCAAACACAAGCGCTCATTGCAAAGACGTTGCTGAAGTTCACCATTGGAATGAATGTAGATGAGGACATTACCTTGGCCGACAACAGCAAAACGATTTTAGATTCGTTCAATGCACAGTTGGTTCAATCGCCTTTCAATGCAGATGTGCTGATAGACAATCTAATTATTAAAGACGGTCTTGCACTGCAGAAATTAAGTGTGAAAAATCAGCAAGCGCGCTTGCTTCCTAACTTGGCAGCTTTCTACAGTATTCAAAGACAAGCACAGCGTCAAGAATTCAATTTCTTCGATGGCGATGAAGCTTGGTATCCAACGCAATTGTGGGGAATATCCATGAACGTTCCTATTGTTTCAGGCGGAGCAAAATCAAAAAGCATTCAACGCGCAGGCGTAGAGGTGAAGCGTATGGAAGAGACGTTGGCGTTTTCAACCAATGCTGCGAAGCTAGAGTATCAAGTGGGCTATGCCGAATACATGAACGCAACGCAGAATGTAGACTTGGCTATGCAATCTTACATCTTGGCGGAAAGTATCATGGAAAAGACGGAAATTAAATTCGATCAAGGAACTTCTTCAAGTTTCGAATTGTCGAGACAAACGTCCCAATTGCTTCAAGCACAAGTATCACTTATTCAAGCGCGTTTAAGTTTAATGAACGCACAAACCCGACTTTCAAAATCGTTGAACGCATTATAATCATAAGAAAAAATGAAACCCATGTATATCTCTAAAATCGCAGCATCATTTGTTTTAGCTGCTGTGTTATTGGCCTCTTGCGGATCGAAAGACAAGAGCGCAGAATTGAACGACTTGAAAGCAAAGCGTTCTGAACTCGATGGAAAAATTTCAGCCTTGGAACAAGAGTTGGGAATTACCAACGCTGCGAAAGCGCGTAAGATCATGACAACCGATGTGGTTACTGCGCCTTTCAAACACTGTGTTGAAATTCAAGGAACAGTGGATGCAGAAAACAACGTAGTTGTTGCTCCGCAAATTCCCGGATTGGTGACGAAGATTTACGTGAGTGAAGGTGATGCAGTTTCTGTTGGACAGCTTCTTGCTGAAACAGACAACAGCGCATACGCTGCGCAGATTGCTACCATTCAACCACAATTAGAATTAGCGAAAGACGTTTTCCAAAGACAACAACGTTTGTGGGATCAGAAGATTGGAAGTGAAGTGCAATACCTTCAAGCGAAGACGCAAGTAGAAGCGTTGAACAAGCAAATTAGCGCCGTTCAAGCGCAGATTGAATTAACGAAAGTGAAGTCACCTATTTCAGGAATAGTTGATCACATTGGCGCTCGTTTGGGTCAGTTCGCAACTGCACAAAATCCAGATCCATGCTTCCGAGTTGTAAATCTTGCTTCATTGAAAGTGAAGGCTGAAGTTGCAGAAACATACGCGAACAAAGTGAAGAAAGGAAACAAAGTCATGTTGTACTTCCCAGACATCAGCACCGAAATTGAAGGAAGCATTTCTTTCACTGCAAAATTCATTAGTCCAATGTCGCGCACCTTCACAGCAGAAGCAATTTTGGGTGGATCACACGAACTACTTCGTCCGAATATGGTTAGCGTAATGAAGATCGTTGACTATGAAAATGAAGCTGCGATTTTAGCTCCGTTGAATTTAATTCAAAATGAAAACAACTTGCAATTTGTATATGTTGCGGTGAATGAAAACGGAGTGTTGACTGCACGCAGAAGAGCGGTTACTGTTGGACAAGTGTATGCCGGAAACGCTGAATTGACAAGCGGTTTGAGCGTTGGAGATAAGTTAATCACCACGGGCTATGCAGAGTTAACAGAAGGAATGGCCATTGAATTATAAGAAGCCGAATCATGCTAGAAAAATTTAAAGAATTCAAACCCACCAGTTGGGCCATTGACAATAAGACTACCATTTATTTGCTAACGATATTCATTACGTTAGCAGGTATTCTTACGTACAGAAGCATTCCGAAGGAACAGTTTCCAGATATTGTTATTCCAACAATATATGTGAGTACCGTTTATCCGGGAGCTGCTCCCAAAGACGTGGAAAATTTGGTTTCCAAAAACATAGAGAAACAAATTAAGTCCATTGCGGGCGTGAAGAAAGTAACCAGCACTAGCATTCAAGATTTCTCGAGTGTTGTGGTTGAATTCAACACGAACGTAGATGTACCTGTTGCGAAGCAAAAGGTGAAAGACGCGGTAGACAGAGCGAAGAAAGATCTTCCGCAAGACCTTCCTGCCGATCCGAATGTTATGGAAGTGGAGTTTTCGGAAATGCCTATTTTGTTCGTGAACATTGCAGGTAATTACAGCCTCGATGAATTGAAAAAATACGCGGAAGAACTTCAAGATAAAATTGAAGGAATGAAGGAAATCACGCGTGTTGATATGGTCGGAGCCTTGGAGCGTGAGATTCAAGTGAACGTAGACATGTACAAGGCCGCAGCCGCAAAAATTAGCATTGGCGATATTGAACGCACGTTGAATTACGAAAACTTAACCATCAGTGGTGGTAGTGTGGAACTCGACGATATGAAGCGCTCATTGAGCGTGAGCGGTGAGTTCAAAGACATTGAAGAAATTAAGAATTCAATTATATCTGGACAAACCGGTGCGCATTTGTATTTGAAGGACATTGCGGAGGTGGTAGACGCTCACAAGACGCAAGAGAGCTATGGTAGATTGAATCACAAAAACGTTATTACGTTGAACGTGATCAAGCGCGGTGGAGAGAATTTAATCAACGCATCTGACGAGATTCAAGAGATTATTGCTGAAATGAAGGCGAACAAACTTCCAAAAGATTTGGAAGTTGTAGTCACCGGTGATCAGAGTAGAACCACGCGTATTACGCTGCACGATTTGATTAACACGATCATCATCGGATTCATTTTGGTGACGATTATTTTGATGTTCTTCATGGGAGCAACGAATGCGATTTTCGTTGGACTTTCTGTTCCGCTTTCGATGTTCATTGCCTTCTTATTGCTGCCAGGTTTAGACTTCACCATGAACATGATTGTCCTGTTCGCTTTCCTTCTCGGATTGGGAATTGTGGTAGATGACGCGATTGTTATGGTTGAAAACACCCACCGCATTTACGATAACGGAAAAGTTCCGATTAAGATAGCAGCGAAGAAAGCGGCTGGAGAAATTTTCCTTCCCGTCTTATCTGGAACTGCAACTACCCTGGCACCGTTCGTTCCGCTCGCGTTTTGGGATGGTGTGATTGGAAAGTTCATGGGATACCTTCCCATTACATTAATCATTACGCTCTCTGCGTCGCTGATTGTAGCCTACATTATTAGTCCGGTTTTTGCGGTAGATTTCATGAAACCACACAAAGAGAACAAAGGAGTAAACTTCAAGAAATTGGGAATCACGTCAGTGATTTTCATTGTAGTTGGAAGTCTATTTTATATTTCTGGAAATGTAGGTATGGGGAATTTCACCCTCTTCATGCTAATGATTTATATCTTCTATCGTTTCATTTTGAAGCGTCTTATTGAAGGATTCCAACACAAGACTTGGCCAAGTGTTCAAGGGGTCTACGCAAGATTTTTAGCCTGGGCTTTAGCACGTCCGAAGACGATTTTATTCAGCACCTTGTTGCTGTTGATTGTCTCGTTCATGGTTACTGGATTGCGCAAACCTGAAGTCGTTTTCTTCCCGAAAGGAGATCCGAATTTCGTTTATGTCTATGCGAGTCTTCCAGTAGGAACGAAGCCGGAAGCGACGGATAGTGTTGCGAAAATTATTGAGAAACGCGTTTACAGTGTGTTGGGTGAAAACAATCCGATTGTTGAATCTGTCATAACAAACGTGGCCATTGGTGCGAATGAATCTCGAGATGACCGAGCACCGTATTCGCACAAGGCGAAAGTAGGTGTTGGGTTTGTTGAATTTTCGAAGCGCGGTGGACAGAGCACGTTAGATTATTTAGAAAAAATTCGTACTGCTGTGCAAGGAATTCCTGGGGTTGAAATCTCTGTAGACCAAGAGCAAAGCGGTCCGCCTACTGCGAAGCCAATTAGCGTGGAGATTACCGGAGAGAACTTCGAAGATTTGATTACAGCGAGTGTGAATCTGAAGAATTATTTAGACGCACAACAGATTCCTGGTGTAGAAGAACTGAAGAGCGATTTGCAACGCAACAAGCCAGAAATTGTGATTGACATTGACCGCGAGCGATTGAATCGCGAAGGTCTTTCTTTAGCGCAAGTGGGAATGGAATTGCGTAAGTCTATTTTCGGAATCGACAATCCATCGAACTTCCGCGATGAAGAAGATGAATATCCGATTCAAATTCGTTTGCAGGAAGATCAACGTAACAACCTTGAGGAAGTTCGCAACATGGTCATCACTTTCCGTGATATGAATATGATGGGAATGGTTCGTCAAGTGCCTATCTCGGCATTCGCCGACGTGCATTACAGCAGCACCTACGCGGGTATTCGCAGAAAAGATCAGAAGCGCATAGTGACATTGGGTTCAAATGTTATAACTGGATTTAATCCGAATCAGGTTGTTGCAACCATAGAACAAAAAGTTGCTGAGTTCGACAATTTGCCGAAGGGAGTAACCGTGAAAATGGGTGGTGAGAAAGAGCAGCAAGAAGAGACAGCGAGTTTCTTGGGAATGGCAGGATTGATTGCCATTGGATTGATTGTTTTAATCTTAATCACGCAGTTCAATTCAATTGGAAGAACATTGATTATTCTTTCAGAAATTATTTTCAGCGTCATTGGCGTATTGCTTGGATTGGCCATTTTCGACATGTCAATCAGTATTGTCATGACAGGTGTTGGAATTGTAGCACTCGCAGGTATCGTTGTCCGCAATGGTATCCTGTTGGTTGAATTCACCGACATCTTGCGCGAACGCGGAAGCAATCTGCACGATGCCATTGTTGAAGCAGGACGTGTGCGTATGACGCCGGTGTTATTAACGGCAACGGCCACTATTTTAGGAATGATACCGTTGGCAATAGGATTCAACATTGACTTCATTACCATGTTCACTGAATTGGATCCGAAGATTTATTTCGGAGGAGACAGCGTAGCGTTCTGGGGACCGTTGGCCTGGACAATAGTATTCGGATTAAGTTTCGCAACATTCATCACATTAATAGTAGTTCCTGTCATGTATCAAATGAGCGAAAACACAAAATCGCGCATGAAGAGAATTTTTGGCAAGAAAAATGAAGAAG
>CANKYR010000098.1 GCA_947488195.1 Flavobacteriales bacterium | reverse complement strand
CTTCTTCATTTTTCTTGCCAAAAATTCTCTTCATGCGCGATTTTGTGTTTTCGCTCATTTGATACATGACAGGAACTACTATTAATGTGATGAATGTTGCGAAACTTAATCCGAATACTATTGTCCATGCCAACGGTCCCCAGAACGCAACACTGTCGCCGCCGAAATAAATCTTCGGATCCAATTCAGTGAACATGGTTACGAAGTCAATGTTGAATCCTATTGCCAATGGAATCATACCAAGGATGGTTGCAGTGGCTGTAAGCAATACCGGCGTCATACGTACACGTCCTGCTTCAACAATGGCTTCTTGTAAATTGCTTCCTCGCTCGCGAAGTATGTCGGTGAATTCAACCAACAAAATTCCATTCCGGACAACAATTCCGGCGAGTGCGACAATTCCAACACCTGTCATGACAATACTGATTGACATGTCGAAAATGGCCAATCCAAGTAAAACACCAATGACACTGAAAATAATTTCAGATAGAATAATCAACGTTCGTCCAATTGAATTGAATTGTGTAATCAAAATTAAGACGATCAATCCAATTGCAATCAATCCGGCCATTCCCAAGAAACTTGCAGTCTCTTGCTGTTGCTCTTTCTCACCACCCATTTTCACCGTAACACCTTTCGGTAAATTATCGAAATCAGCTACTTTTTGTTCAATGGCTGCAACGACCTGATTCGGATTGAACCCGGTTATAACGTTTGAACCCAATGTCACTATGCGCTTCTGATCTTTTCTGCGAATACCCGCGTATGTGCTGCTGTAATGCACGTCTGCGAATGCCGAAATAGGCACTTGACGAACAACACCCATCATGTTCATGTCGCGGAACGTGATGACCATATTGCGCACCTCTTCCAAGTTGTTGCGTTGATCTTCACGCAAACGAATTTGAATCGGATACTCATCTTCATTGTCGCGAAAGTTCGATGGATTATCGATTCCGAAAATAGATTTTCGTAATTCCATTCCCACTTGCGCTAGAGAAAGTCCTTCGCGATTCAATCGCTCGCGATCAATGTCAATCACAATCTCTGGCTTGTTGCGTTGCAAGTCGCTCTTCAACTCCTCAACTCCCTGAATCTGCTGTGCATCTAAATAATTTTTTAGATTCACACTCGCTGTAATTAAGTCTTCGAAATTCTCTCCGGTAATTTCCACAGCAATGGGCTTCGCTGTCGGTGGACCGCTTTGCTCTTGGTCGACTGAGATTTCAACCCCAGGAATTCCTTGCACAGCAGTACGAATTTTTTCTAAATAATCTAACGTGCTCTGTCCTCCGCGTTTCGAAAATTCAACAAAACCAACTCCCACTTTCGCCTTGTGCGAATAAGGAGCTCGGTCATCTCGAGATTCATTCGCGCCAATAGCAACGTTCGTAATCACAGATTCAACAATCGGATTATTTTCACCCAAGACACTGTACACGCGTTTCTCAATAATTTTCGCAACACTGTCTGTTGCTTCAGGCTTCGTTCCTACTGGAAGACTGGCGTACACATAAACGAAATTCGGATCTCCTTTCGGGAAGAAAACGACTTCAGGTTTGCGCAATCCAGTAACCATGAAAGAGACAATCAACAGCAACAACGTGCTGAATAAAATCGTCTTCGGACGTAACAAAGCCCAGACTAAAAATCTTGCGTAGACCCCTTGAACACCCGGCCATGTCTTGTGTTGGAAATACTCTATCATGCGCTTCAAAATGAAACGATAGAAGATGTAAATCAGTAGCATGAAGAGCGTGAAATTCCCCATACCTATACTTCCAGAAATGTAAAATAGAATTCCAACTACAATGAAAATAACTGAAGTGATTCCCAATTTCTTGATGTTTACTCCTTTGTTTTCTTTGTGCGGTTTCATGAAGTCTACTGCGAAAACAGGACTAATGATGTAGGCTACAATCAGCGACGCAGAGAGCGTAATGATTAATGTAATGGGAAGATAACCCATGAACTTTCCAATAACGCCGTCCCAGAAGGCTAGCGGAACGAACGGTGCAAGGGTAGTTGCAGTTCCAGATAAGACAGGAAGGAAAATTTCTCCTGCCGCCTTCTTCGCTGCTATCTTAATAGGAACTTTTCCGTTATCGTAAATGCGGTGAGTATTTTCAACCATAACAATCGCGTCGTCTACCACAATTCCCAATCCAAGAAGGAAGGCGAACAAGACAATCATGTTCATGGTGAAGTCCAAACCGGGCAACAACATGAAGGCAATGAACATCGAAAGCGGAACGGACAATCCAACGAAAATCGCATTCGTTGCGCCCATGAAGAACATCAAAATAATCGTAACTAAAATGAATCCGATGATGATGGTGTTAATCAAATCGTGCAGCGTAATACGCGTGGTTCTGCTCTGATCTCCGGTAACAACAACTTCCAAATCTTTTGGAAATTTGTTCGCCTTCATTTCAGCAATAATCTCCTGAATCTCGTCGGATGCGTTGATCAAATTCTCGCCACCGCGCTTAATCACGTTCAACGTAATCACGTTTTTGTTATTCAATCTACCGTAACTCTCTTGCGTCTTGTGTCCGTCTACCACTTCAGCAATGTCCTTCAAATACAAATGCGCACCGGTTTGTCCAGATATTATTGAATTCTTAATTTCTTCAATGTCTTTGAACTCTCCGCTCACGCTCAACGAACGCTTCATGTCGTCGAGTTCCACGCTTCCACCGCTTATGGTTAAATTTTCATAATTCAAGGTGCGTTCAATATCGCCAATGCTAATTTTCGCAGCAGCGGCTTTGTACATATCTACGTTCACTTGAATCTCGCGCTCCAACGCTCCAACCATGTCCACACGCGTGATTTCCTTTAATCCTTCAATCTTATCTTGAAGCTCTTCCGCGTATTTTTTCAATTCATCGAGGCTGTAATTACCTGCAATATTCACGAACAAAATAGGCATTTCCGAAAACTCAACTTCCATAACATTCGGATCGGCAGGAAGGTCTTGTGGAAGATCTTTCTTCGCTCTGTCTACCGCGTCTTTCACCTTTTGTTTTGCAACAGGAACATCTACGTTCGTGTTGAATTCAACCACCACACTCGAGAAATCTTGAATGCTCGTGCTGGTTACTTTCTTCACGCCGGCGATGGACTTGATTTGTTTCTCAATGTTTTTGGAAACCAAATTCTCAACGTCTTTCGGAGCAGCACCCGGATAAACAGTACTCACATATATTGTAGGAATAACAATATCAGGAAACTGTTCCTTCGGAATACTTCTGTACGAAAGAATTCCCGCTAACGTAATAAATATCGTTAGCAAATAAATGGTAGTCTTATTGTCAATGGCCCAACTGGTGGGTTTGAACTCTTTAAATTTTTCTAGCATGATTCGGCTTCTTATAATTCAATGGCCATTCCTTCTGTTAACTCTGCATAGCCCGTAGTGATTAACTTATCACCTACGCTCAAACCACTTGTCAATTCAGCATTTCCAGCGTACACCTGTCCAACAGTCACCGCTCTTCTGCGTGCAGTTAGCACTCCGTTTTCGTTCACTGCAACATATACATATTGCAAGTTGTTTTCGTTTTGAATTAAATTCAACGGAGCTAAAATCGCTGCTGGATTTTCGTAGTCTACGATTTTCATTACGCTCACCATATTTGGACGAAGCATTTCGTTTGAACCGGATAGTGTGGCTTCTGCGGTGAAGGTGCGCGACATTGGGCTAATGAACTTCGCGGTGAAGGAAATGCTTCCTTCAATTTCAGTACTGATATCCGGGAAGTACAACAACACTTTGTTTCCTTTCTTCACTTTGTTCGCGTATGTTTCAGCAACTTCTGACTTCACTTTCAATGAAGCTAGATTTACAATTCGGAAACAAGGATCAGGATTTTGTGCGGTTGCGAATTGTCCAACTCGTGCACCCACGTGATCAACAATTCCTGAAATGGGTGACTTCACTTTTGTTAATTCAATCTGCGCTTGCACGGCGTTAATCTGTTTGTTTAATGCATCTACTTGTGTCTTCGTCTGAAGGTATTGCACTTCACTTCCGATCTTCTGATCCCACAAACGCTGTTGTCTTTGGAAAACGTCTTTCGCCAATTCCAACTGCGGTTGAATAGCTGCTATCTGCGCAGCATAAGCGCTGTTGTCTGTTTCAGCTAGAAGCTGACCTGCTTGAACAGCATCGCCTTCTTGCACATAAATTTTCGTCACCAATCCAGGAATTTGCGGAGCAACAACTACGTTGTTTTCTGCATCTACTGTTCCTTGAATTTCAACACAGTGTTTGAATGGTGCAGTTACCACATCGGTGGTCATGATCTTTCTTGCTTTCGCAGCATTGGTAATTCCTAACTCTTGCTCCAAGGCTGAAATTTTTCCATCAAGTTCAGAACGCTTCGCTTTCAAATCGTTCAATTCCGCGCTCTTGTCTTTTTGTCCGCAAGAGGCCAATAACACAGCAGCCAAAACAAATGATGCTGCGATTTTAGATATATACATTGGTTTCATTTTTTCTTTTGATTATAATGCGTTCAACGATTTTGAAAGTCTAGTTTGTGCGTTCATTAAACTTAAACGCGCTTGAATTAACGACACTTCCGCTTGCAACAACTGTGAAGTCTGGCGCGACAATTCGAAACTTGAAGAAGTTCCTTGATCGAATTTAATTTCCGTCTTTTCCATGATACTTTCCGCCAAGATGTAGGATTGCATGGCCAAGTCCACATTCTGCGTAGCGTTCAAGTATTCGGCATAGCCCACTTGATACTCTAGCTTAGCAGCATTGGTTGAAAACGCCAACGTCTCTTCCATGCGCTTCACCTCTACGCCCGCGCGTTGAATGCTTTTTGATTTTGCTCCGCCTGAAACAATAGGAACGTTCATGGATATTCCCCACAATTGCGTTGGGTACCAAGCTTGATCGCCGTCGAAGAAATTAAATTCTTGACGCTGTGCTTGTCTTTGAACACTGTAGAACGCTGCCATGTTAGGAAGCAAGCGCGCTTGCTGATTTTTCACACTTAATTTCTGCAGTGCAAGACCGTCTTTAATAATTAGATTGTCTATAAGCACATCTGCATTGAAAGGCGATTGAACCAACTGTGCATTGAACGAATCTAAAATCGTTTTGCTGTTGTCGGCCAAGGTAATTTCTTCGTCCACATTCATTCCAATGGTGAACTTCAACAACGTTTTTGCAATGAGTGCTTGTGTTTGCGCCGTGCGAATGCGCGCGTCCAATTCATTCAACGAAAGGGTTAACTGTTCCACGTCTTGCGTCTCTACAAAACCCTCGTTCTTCAAGGCTTTCGTATGCTCGAGTGATGCCGCTAACAGCTCGCGAGAAGCAGTTAATAAAGCAATGCTTTCTTGCGCAATTACTGCTAAGTGATAAGCCTCTTCTGTAGCTTGTTTTATTTCTATCTCACTTTTAATGATGTTCTTGTTTTGCAGAGCAGCGTATGCTTTCGAAGCTTGTAAACCCACCAACCACGAACCATCGAACAACAACTGCGAAGCGTTGATACCAGCAGTTAATGTTTGAGGTACCCCGAATTGTACTGCCACATTTTGTCCAGGCATACCGAAGAAATCTCCAGGTAAAATGCTTGTTGGACGATCAATGAAATTTTGGTATTGAACAGAACCGCTGATTTGCGGAAGACCAATGGCAATAAGTTCTTCGGTCTGAAGCTTCGCTGTTTGCGCATCGAGTGTTTTCGTTTTCACCTGGAAGGCATTCTTTACTGCGAACTCTTTTGCTGCAGCTAGAGTAAGCGCCTGCTGAGCGGTTCCAAGCGAAACAAAACCAAGCGCCACTGCCAAGAGGACGCTAATTTTTTTGTTTATGTTGAATTGTATCATGAATTGAATTATTGCTTTTTAGTATTTTTTTTCTTGGTTGAAGTAGATGAGTTGAGAATGTTCTTATTCAGCAACTCTATTCCTTTTGCCGTGGCCATGCCGTGAATGTGGTAGGAAAACCATTCCATGTAAATATCACTCACGTTGTATTCTTTGCTTGGAAACAAATTCTGATCGAACATCACTTCCATTCTTCCTACATAAAGTTTGGCAAGCACATCTGGATTAATCTCCTTTCTGTACAAACCGTCCTTCTGTCCTTTAACAATGTTCTCGAAAACGCATTTGTAAATAATCTCCTGACGGGAAGCGAGCATTTTTTGATGCACACGCGGATGAAACTTCTCCATGTCGTAGGCCACAGACGGATGAATGTTTTGCAACATTTCCAATACCCAACGCTTAATCTCCAGACTTTCGTCAATGGCGTTCAGTCCTCTTCCACAAATTTCTTCAATCTGATGTTGCTCTGCTGTACTGAATAGTACAACCGCATTTTCCAACAAATCTTCTTTGTCGTTCACATGCGCATACAGCGTCTTCTTTGAGATGCAGAGCTTCTTAGCAATGTCGTCCATTGTCAGACTCTTGATCCCAAATTGCAAAAACAACTTAAGTGTTTCCGAGAGAATATGTAGTTTCTTTATTTCCAAAGCGCGGCAAAGATAGACACAAATTTGACATTGGAAACGAAAAGTGGGAAAAATGTTTCCTTCACACGAAGTGTGTTACTTCACCCGCTTAAACTCATCCACCTGACTCGC
>CANKYR010000097.1 GCA_947488195.1 Flavobacteriales bacterium | reverse complement strand
GTGTTCGGATTACAGATGCAGCTGGAAACGTTGTCTTTCAAGGCGAAAGCGAAGGTGGACGTGTTTTCTGGAATGGAAAAACTACTGACGGACAACGTCCTGCAACAGGCATGTACTATGTCTATTGTTCCAATCCAGATGGAAAGAAAACAGAGACCTTACAACTCACATTTATTCATTAAGCCTTCGTTGGCACACACGCCTTCACGAATGAGATGAACAGGGGGTGAGGCGTCATTACGGTACTCTTGTATTCCGGATGGAATTGTGAAGCCACGAAATATGGGTGATTTTCTAACTCAATGATTTCAACCAATCCGCTTTTCGGATTTGTCCCAACACATTTAAATCCGGCCTTCTCGAATTTCTCCATGTAATCGTTGTTGAATTCAAAACGATGACGGTGACGTTCTTCGATGTTGATTTTCCCGTAGGCTTTTTGAGCTTTCGTTCCCTTCTTAAGCGTACAAGGGTATGCCCCCAAACGCATGGTGCCACCTTTGTTTACGATGCTCTTCTGTTCTTCCATAAGACAGATAACAGGATGCTTGGTATAAGCCTTAATCTCTGTACTGTGGGCGTCTTTCAGACCAAGCACATTTCGAGCGAATTCAATAGTTGCGATTTGCATTCCCAAACAAATTCCGAAAAACGGAATGTTGTTTTCACGAACGAATTTAATGGCTTCAATTTTCCCATCGATACCTCTAGAGCCAAATCCAGGTGCAACAAGCACTCCGTCTAGTCCCGTGAGTTTCGCTTTAACGTTTTTATTATTTAACCCTTCAGAATGAATCCACTCGATGTCAACGGCACATTCAAGTGTTGTTCCTGCGTGAATGAATGCTTCAGCAATACTTTTGTAAGCATCTTTCAATTCAACATATTTTCCAACTAAACCAATGCGAACACGTTTCTTCGGATGCTTAAGTTTGGTTAAAAAGTCGCTCCACTTGTTAAGATTGGGTTTCTTCTTTGACTTCAAGCCAAGCTTGCGCAAGACAACCAAATCCAGTTTTTCTTCCAACATCATAAACGGAACGTCGTAAATCGTATCGGCATCTATGCTCTGAATAACGGCATCCAATGAGACGTTACAGAACTTAGCAATTTTATTTCGAAGGATGGGTGAAAGCTCGTGCTCTGTTCTGCAAACAAGAATATCGGGTTGAACTCCATTTTCCAAAAGCATCTTCACGCTGTGTTGCGTAGGCTTGGTTTTCAATTCACCGGCCGCTGCCAAGTATGGAACAAGCGTCAAGTGAATGTTAATGCAATCGTCTTCGTATTCCCACATCAACTGACGAACAGACTCCACGTACGGAAGCGATTCAATGTCGCCAACGGTTCCACCAATTTCAGTAATGACCACATCGTAATCGTGTGCGTTCCCTAAAAGTTGAATGCAACGCTTAATCTCGTCGGTGATGTGTGGAATAATTTGAACGGTCTTTCCCAAGTATTCGCCACGACGTTCTTTGTCGATGACACTTTGGTATATTCTGCCTGTAGTAATGTTGTTCGCTTGTGAAGTCGGAATGTCTAGGAAGCGCTCGTAGTGGCCTAGATCTAGGTCGGTTTCTGCACCGTCTTCGGTTACATAACATTCTCCGTGTTCATACGGATTCAGTGTTCCTGGATCAATGTTTATGTAGGGATCTAGCTTCTGAATGGTTACAGAATAGCCTCTTGCTTGAAGAAGTTTGGCTAAAGATGCTGAGATGATTCCTTTACCCAGTGAACTGGTTACTCCGCCGGTTACGAAGATATATTTGGAACGTTTTGAGGATACCGCTTGCTTTTTTTGCATAACGGGAGACAAAGTTAAGCCATTTGTTAAGTCAGATGCAACTTTACTTTAAGGAAACCAATAAAAGTCTTCTTTTCCGCAGCCCTGAATCAGTTGGTTCCATTCCGCTATGTCGAGTTCAATTTTCACAACCGCACCTTTTTTAAACGGATGCTGCATGCCTGTGAGGTACTGAGAAAAATTTGAAACACCCGGATTGTGTCCAACGAGAACCACATCGTTCCATTCTGTTGGAAGCACTTCAATCACTTCTAGCAAGTCTGAAAGTTCAGCGTTGTAAATTCTTTTTTCGAGGTGAAGAACAGGCTTGTTACTTTGGGTGGTGCTTAGCGCATGCGCGGTAGAGTAGGTGCGCACAGCAGGACTTACGATCCAGTTGGTTGGAAGTTGTCCGAGGTGATTGCCAAGCGCTAATGATTGAAGGTTTCCGCGTTCTGTCAGCGGTCTGAAGCTATCGGGCTGACCGAAAAGATCTTCCGCTTCGGCGTGACGTATGATATAAAGTGTTTTCATGCTAGGCAACGCATCATACGTTGTACTCTCTTCCTTTTACGTTTAGCACTTTCGTGTATTTCTTCAAGCTACGAAGAACAATGAAAACGATGAATCCGCTGAATAGGGCAGTGTGCCAAAACGGAGTAAGGATTTCCTTCCAACCGAAATATCCGAAGTGCACGTAGTTCTTCAGTGCGTCTAGCAAAGCGAAGGAAATAAATACCGCGAAGAATCCGTTGTATTCGCGTTTCAATACGTTACGTAATGAGAATTCTACCGGTGCAGATTTCCATGAAGAGAAACGCGGGAAGAAAGGCGGAGTTCTTTCGGTCCATTTGATGTAAACGTCTCCGAATTTATTTCGAAGGAAGAATTCTTCCGCGAACATGATGCGTTCGTAGTATAACCAGAACAGTAGGCAAGAAGTAAGTGTGAACCACCAGTTACCAACGTACATGATGATACCTAACCACATGAAGAAGTTACCTAAGTAAAGTGGGTGACGAACAACGCTGTAGATGCCTGTGTGATTCAGTTCGTCTGCAACTTGTCCTTCTTTTGTGTTTCTTCCTGAAGTTCCTTTTGGTGTATATCCTATTGTTAAAACACGAATCAATTGTCCGAAAAATGAAATACCCAAGCACGTCCAAGCCCAAGACTTATCGAACAACGGATTGTCGGTGTCCATTTCAAACCAAATAACCGAAGCCGCTAAAACATACAATACCAGCGGAAGAAAGCTGCGCCAACGAAATAGCCAGTTCCCACTTTTGTTCATCTCTTCAATAAGCGCCATAGTAGAATTTTATGTCGCGAAAGTACGAATCAATTGCGTTGTTAGAACTGCGTTGTTGGAACTACGTTGTTTGAACTTCGTTGTTTGAACTTCGTTGTTTGAACTGTGTTGTTAGAACTACGTTGTTAAACCCTCGTCCGAAGGACCCTCGCGATGAAATCGCCCTCGCAACGCTTGTTGCCCTCGCGATGAAATCGCCCTCGCAACGCCAGTTGCCCTCGCGAAGCAATTCGCCTTCGCAACGCTTGTTGCCCTCGCGATGAAATCGCCTTCGCAACGCTTGTTGCCCTCGCGATGCAATCGCCCTCGCAACGCTAGTTGCCCTCGCAACGCCATTGTTGAATAAACAGCATATAACCTGCATATAAAAATTAGCTCATATTCCAATTGTGACGAATAAGTTTGTCGACATGAAATCAAATCCAAAAAAGGCACAAACGAATTTTGAAAATAATACCAATTTTGGGTATTTTTACAAAAATCAGTTGGCCATGAGCAAAAACACTTCAATCACTTTCGGTACCTATTTCGAACAGTTTATTCAAAACACCTTGAAGGAAGGTCGTTATAAAAACGCTAGTGAAATTGTACGCGCTGGACTTCGTCTGCTTGAAGAAGAAGAAAATAGATTGGCATCATTGCGACATTCAATTAATGAAGGAATTGCAAGTGGAACAGCTGCAGATTTCAACCCCAATGAGTATTTAAAAAAGTTGAAGTCAAATAAGAAATAAATGTCCGCTTTTACTTTAACCAATAAAGCCGTTGCAGATCTCTCTGAAATTTGGAATTACACTTTCGAAACTTGGTCTGAACAACAAGCAGATAGTTATTACAAGCTAATAATAACTGCTTGCTCTGTCGTTGCAAAGAATCCGAAACTAGGAAAATACTACAATGAAATCTATCCCAATCTAATGGGTAAGAAGGCTTCTAAACACATCATCTTCTATCTTATTCAAGAGAATAAATCAATAGAAGTTGTTCGATTTCTTCATGAGAGCATGGATTTGAAAGGAAAGTGGAACGTTTAACTTCGTTGTTTGAACATCGTTGTTTGAACATCGTTGTTTGAACATCGTTGTTTGAACATCGTTGTTAAACCCTAGTCCGAAGGACCTTCGCGATGCAATCGCCCTCGCAAAGCCATTTGCCCTCGTCGCAGACATTCGCCCTTCGGGCATTCGTCCATAGGACATTCTAAGGACTCCGTCCTTAGAGCATCTTCAACGCCCCCATCCCCCCATCCAATCCTATAACCTGTCCCGTCATCCAACTGCTTTTGTTGCTTAAGAGGAAGGTGATGGCTTCGGCAAGGTCGCTCGGTTGGCCTATTCGGCCTAGCGGATGGCGCTTGTTAGAGGCTTCGAGTTTTTCGGGAGTGTTGATGAATTTGTCGGCCAATTGCGTTTGTGTTAGCGATGGGGCAACGACGTTCACGCGAATCTTCGGAGCGAGTTCAGCTGCTAGGCTTTTGCCCAATCCTTCCAATGCGCCTTTCGCCATAGCCACACTCGCATGAAAGGGCATGCCCAATTTCACAGCAACGGTGCTGATGAATACAATAGAGGCCGACTCTGATTTTTTCAAATAGGGAAGTGCCAACTGCGTCGCCTTCAGAGCGCCGTAGGCGTTAATGTTCATGTCAGAAAGAAACACTTCGTGAGAAATACGGTGTGCAGGAAGTAAGTTTATACTCCCCGGGCAATACACCAATCCGTCTAAAACCAATCCTTCCGGAAGATTAAGTGAATCGTCTTCAATATTCCAAACCAAACTGTTCACATGGGAAGACGCTTCGCGTGAAGTGAAGTAAACCGTATGTCCTTGCGCTTCGAGCATTTCTACAGTAGCAGCGCCAATGCCCTTCGAACCACCAATAACTAAATAATTCATTACTTGTCGAGGTTAACGTATTTTAAAAATTCGTTGCGAGTGGCTTCGTTGTTGAAAGCACCCGAGTACGAAGAGGTAACTGTTGCGCTGTTGAAGTCCTGCACGCCGCGACTGCTCACACACAAGTGAACAGCATCAATAAGCACTGCCACATCTTCGGTTTCCATCACACGCTTTAGTTCTTCAGCAATTTGAATGGTTAAGCGCTCTTGCACTTGCGGACGCTTCGCAAAGAACTGAACAATGCGATTCAATTTCGAAAGACCAATAACCTTTCCTCCTGAAATATAAGCCACATGGGCCTTTCCAATGATGGGAACGAAGTGGTGCTCGCAATTTGAGTAGAACGTGATGTTACGCTCCACCAACATTTCCTTGTATTGGTATTTGTTTTCGAAAAGCTTTACCGCTGGTTTGTTTGCCGGATTCAATCCCGAGAAAATTTCTTTGATGTACATCTTCGCCACACGATGTGGGGTTCCTTGAAGTGAATCGTCTGTAAGATCCATACCCATGATATTCATGATGTCTCTGAACTTATCTTCAATCTGTGCTATCTTTTCGTCATCGCTCAGTAAAAATGCATCTGCACGCATTGGCGTCTCAATCGTAGTCATCACGTGCTGATCTCCCATTTCCTCAATTTGTATCGCAATCAGCTCTTTTTCTGTGTGTATCATTTTTTTCTGTTGTAAAGTTTAAACCACTTAAACTGAACTTTGTTCGAATCCATTATATTTGTGGAATACCTAAACCTTGTAATATGTCACTTTGGAGGAAAAAAGATTTAGCCGCAATGCTCTCAGATGCAGAAGGCGGAGAAAAATCGTTAAAGAGAACGTTGGGCGCCTTTCAGTTGGTAGCCCTTGGAGTTGGTGCCATTATCGGTGCTGGATTGTTTGTTAGAACAGCCGCTGCAGCCGCTGAGGCTTCTGGAAATGGAGTAACACTTTCATTTGTTGTTGCCGCTATCGGTTGTGCGTTCGCAGGTCTATGCTACGCAGAATTCGCAGCAATGATTCCAATTTCAGGTAGTGCTTATGCCTACTCATTTGTAACCATGGGAGAATTAGTTGCCTGGATCATCGGATGGGCATTGGTTATGGAATACGCATTGGGCGCGGCTACCGTGTCTATCGCATGGAGCGAATACTTGAATAATCTTTTTGGAGGAACCATACCTTACGAATGGTGTCACTCGCCGTTTGAAAGTATTCAGTACTTAACCGGAGAGGCCATGAATCAAGCAACAGCTTTGATTCCTGATTTGTCTAAGTCGGTTCACCACGGTAAACTTATTTTATCTGGAGAGATGATAGAGAAACTTCCCTCATTGCAAGGAGCTGTTCAAACTTCTTCAGGAATTATCAATGCTCCGGCTTTAGTTATCCTGTTTATGTTGACATTACTTCTTATTAAAGGAACTAAAGAATCTGCTTTTGTAAATGCCATTATTGTATTCTTGAAAGTGGCGATTGTATTGGTGTTCATTGTTATCGGATGGCAGTTCATTAACCCAGATCACTATTCGCCTTACTTAATCCCAGAAGGGGTTAAAGGACACGAAGGATTCTTCGATTGGGGATGGGGCGGTGTTTTAGGTGGAGCAGGAATTGTATTCTTCGCCTTCATCGGATTCGAT
>CANKYR010000096.1 GCA_947488195.1 Flavobacteriales bacterium | reverse complement strand
GGTTCTTGAAAAAGACGGGGAAATTGAAATCCGATTGTATCCTTCAGCTACTCTGGCTACCGTGCAGTCGAAGGCTAGTTCGTACGATGAAATGGCCAGTCCAGGATTTCGTGCATTGGCCGGATATATTTTTGGTGGAAATGAAAACGAGACGCAGATTGCAATGACCTCTCCTGTTCAGATGGACATTAACGACAGTTTATCTTCCATGAGTTTTGTTATGCCGGAAGGGTACGATATGAATAACCTTCCAAAGCCCAATAACAGTCAGGTTATATTATCGAAGACTGAAGAGCAAGTGATGGCTGCCATTCGATTCAGAGGTTTCGCGAACGACAGCGATCGCGAGAAACACAAACAGGAACTTCAGAATTACTTGAATTCAAAAGGCATTCAGACCAAAGGTAATTTCAAATTTTTAGGATACAATCCACCTTACCAACTCTTCGGCAGACGCAACGAAGTGGTGATTGAAATTGTTCGCTAATTTCTGTTGAATGAAATACCTTCGTGATTCGAAACAATCATGAAGCAAAAAATCAATTCGTTATCCTTTCAAAATAAATCATTCAAAGTTGTTGAATGGTCCAAGTCGGAAGAACCCACCGAACTAGTCCTTTGTCTTCATGGGTTCGGCCGACAACCCGAAAACTTCGAAATCTTTGCTCATGAATTGAAAGATCATGAGCGCATGGTCGCCATTGGGTTTTGGTCTCATGAAGGAAGTGATTCCTTCACCCCACAGGAATTAAAAGAAGGATTATCCGTTGAAGTGTGGGTGGCACAGTTTCATTTCATATTGAATCATTACGGGGTTGAAAAATGCAAGCTCCTCTCTTACAGCATGGGTGGGAGATTAGGTCTCATGCTAATCCAACACGCTGGAGAAAACATTTCTTCTGCGAAATTCTTGGCCAGCGACGGACTAACAAGAAACAAGCTCTACGCCTTTACAGTCGGAACAATGTTGGGAAGAAGTATTGCCAATGGATTGAAAAAAAACGGTAACGTAGTTATTCGCTTGGCGCGTCTATTAAAGAATTTAAAATTACTTCCGGTTAAGTTGTTTCGATTTGTTGAATTCTACATGCACGAACGCAAAGTCCGCCAACAGGTTTTCGATGTCTGGATGGGCTACAGACGTTGCTATCCGGAAATGAAATTAATTGCGCAATCGATTGAACAGAATAAAATTCCAACTGAATTTATTTTCGGAAAACACGATGTGATTATTCCTTGGAAGCATGGGGACAAATTGCGAAGACTTACATCGAATCTGACCTTTGTGCGGTGGGAGATTGTTGAGAGGGGACATAGACTTATGTAACGTTGTCAACAACTGTTAAAATCTCTATTTGCACCATAACGATTGTTAGTTGTAATTTCGTAACCGTATTAGAAACACGCGCCTTACTTCATCCTACGAAGTGAGATAAAAAAAAAATGCCTAAAGACAAAAGCATTAAGTCGGTCCTCATTATTGGTTCTGGACCCATCGTTATCGGACAAGCATGTGAATTTGATTACTCTGGAAGCCAAGCTGCGCGGTCTTTGCGCGAAGAAGGCATTGAAGTAACCCTCATCAATAGCAACCCTGCAACCATCATGACCGACAAGGTCGTTGCAGACAACATTTACCTGCTTCCCCTTGAAACGGCAAGCATTGAGACCATTCTAAAAAATCACAAGATCGATGTTGTTCTTCCAACCATGGGCGGACAAACAGCGTTGAACCTTGCCATTCAGTGCGAAGAAAGCGGTTTGTGGGAACAATACGGTGTTCGCATGGTGGGAGTAGATACCAAGGCCATTGAGATCACTGAAAATCGTGAAGCGTTTCGCGACTTAATGATTGAAATAGGAGTGCCTATGGCTCCACAATTAACTGCAAAGTCATTCTTGGAAGGAAAAGAAATTGCTCAGGAATTCGGATTCCCTCTTTGTATTCGTCCTTCATATACGTTAGGCGGATCGGGCGCTAGCCTGGTTTACAATCAGTCAGACTTCGATCGTCTGCTTACACGCGGACTGCACCTCTCTCCTATTCACGAGGTCATGATTGACAAAGCGTTGATGGGTTGGAAAGAATACGAATTGGAATTGCTTCGCGATGCCAACGACAACGTGGTAATTATCTGTAGCATTGAAAACTTCGACCCCATTGGAATTCATACCGGAGACAGCATTACTGTTGCGCCGGCCATGACTTTAAGCGATACGACTTTCCAAAAGATGCGCGATATGGCCATTATGATGATGCGCGCCATTGGAAATTTCGCAGGCGGATGCAACGTTCAATTCGCGGTTTCTCCAGATGCAAACGAAGACATTATTGCCATTGAAATTAATCCGCGTGTTTCGCGCTCTTCAGCATTAGCATCGAAAGCAACTGGATATCCGATTGCGAAGATCGCTGCGAAGCTTGCTATCGGATATCACCTCGACGAACTTCAAAATCAGATTACCAAGAGCACTTCAGCTTTATTCGAACCAACTTTGGATTACGTGATTGTGAAAATCCCACGTTGGAATTTCGATAAGTTCCCTGGATGCAACCGCGAGTTAGGTTTGCAAATGAAAAGCGTTGGTGAGGTAATGGGAATTGGAAGAACGTTCCAAGAAGCCCTCCAAAAAGCTTGTCAATCCTTAGAAATCAACCGCAACGGTCTAGGTGCAGACGGCAAAGAACTTCGCGATCAGCAAGAAATATTAAACTCCTTGGAGCACCCGAGTTGGAATCGTATTTTCCACATTTACGACGCCATTAAATTGGGAATACCCTTCAAAACCATTCAAGAAAAAACACGCATCGACTTGTGGTTCTTGAAACAAATTGAAGAGTTACTTCAGTTGGAACGTGTGATTGAAAAGCACACGCTTACTTCCATTCCGAAAGAATTGTTGTTCGAAGCGAAACAAAAAGGATATGCAGACAGACAGATTGCCCATCTTCTGAAATGCTTGGAAAGCGAAGTATATACGAAGCGCGACGAGATGGGCATTCAGCGTGTATACAAATTGGTAGACACCTGCGCGGCAGAGTTCGAAGCGAAGACTCCTTATTACTACAGCACCTTTGAATACGAGAATGAAAGTGTTCGTTCCGAAAACAAAAAAGTAATTGTATTGGGAAGCGGCCCGAACCGTATTGGTCAAGGTATCGAGTTCGACTACTCGTGCGTACACGGCGTGCTCGCTGCAAAGGAATGCGGATATGAAACCATCATGATCAACTGCAATCCGGAAACCGTATCAACCGATTTCGACACCGCAGACAAGTTGTATTTCGAACCGGTTTTCTGGGAACACATTTACGACATTATTCGTCATGAAAACCCCGTGGGAGTAATCGTTCAGCTTGGCGGACAAACAGCTTTGAAGTTGGCTGCAAAACTACAGCGTTACGGAATTAAAATATTGGGAACCTCTTTCGATGCCTTAGACTTGGCCGAAGACAGAGGTCGTTTTTCAAATTGTTTGAAGGAAAATAACATCCCGTATCCGAAATTCGGGGTGGTTGAAAACGCAGAGCAAGCCATTGAATTATCGAAAAACTTAGGCTTCCCTTTGTTGGTTCGTCCGAGCTATGTATTGGGTGGACAAAAGATGAAGATCGTGATTAACGAGCACGAATTGGAGCAGCACGTGGTGAATATTCTTAACGACATGCCAGACAATCAGATTTTGTTAGACCACTTCTTGGAAGGCGCTATTGAAGCCGAAGCCGACGCGATTTGCGATGGAACAGATGTTTACATCATTGGCATTATGCAACACATTGAACCTGCTGGAATTCACAGCGGTGACTCGTACGGTGTTCTTCCTCCGTACAACTTGGGCGACCTTGTTATGACACAGATTGAAGAGCACACGAAGAAGATTGCCTTGGCGCTTGGAACGGTTGGTCTGATTAACATTCAGTTCGCCATTAAAGACGACGTTGTATACATTATTGAAGCGAATCCACGTGCATCTCGCACAGTACCTTTCATAGCGAAAGCCTACGACGAACCGTATGTTAACTACGCCACGAAAGTTATGCTGGGTGAATTGAAAGTGAAGGACATTAACTTCCAACCGAAACGCAACGGCTACGCAATCAAAATTCCTGTATTCAGTTACGAAAAATTCCCAGAAGTAAACAAGGAACTCGGTCCGGAAATGAAATCAACTGGCGAAGCCATCCGATTCATCAAAGACTTGAAAGATCCGTTTTTCAGGCAGATTTTTTCGGAGCGCAACTTATACCTTTCGAAGTAATTCCGCGGAGCGGTCATCACACAAAGTGTGTCATCGCAACTGCGTTGCGTCATGCTTCGAAGAAGGTTATAATCCTTTAATGTAATTGTTAAACGAATCATTAAACGCCGTCCCTCCCGCTGTGCGGTGTTTAGACAGTTGTTTGAATTCCACCAACGCCCACAACACGAATTCCATGAGGAAAGGAACGTCTATAGTAGCGACCTTCGGTTGATACTTGTTTAACAAAATCACAAGCGGCTCAACGGAAAGGAGCGCTTTAACGTATGTTTCTTCGTTCGATTCGTCGGTGAGTTCAAAGGCGTCGGCTTCGAAAAACCAATTGACGATTTCATCGTATGGAGTTTCTTGATCTTGCTTTTTCAATTTTTCAATCTTCGGGAAGTATTGAACAAACAAGGTCTTTGTGGCTTCAGCTATCAAATGATTCGCAACAAAAGACGTCCCTTCTTGTTCGCCTTCGTAGACCAATTCAACTTTTCCAGTTATGGAAGGAATCATACCCATGAGGTCGCTGAAGCGAACAGATGTTTTTGTCTCTCCATTCATTAACGCGCGACGCTCAGCAGTGCTGATTAAATTCTCGAATGCCGTAATGCTCATGCGTGCGCTTACACCGCTCTTGTGATCGATGTATTCACTTTGTCTTGCCTCGAACGCGATTTGCTCGAGAATATCGCGAGCCAATTCAGGTACGTGAACAGCACACAAACGATCTTCCAACTTCTCTGATTCTTGCTTCGTAATCTTCTTCGCGGTTTGAATATCGGCCGAGTAGTGAGTCAAAATCTGAGAGCCAATGCGGTCTTTCAGCGGTGTGACAATGCTTCCGCGGTTGGTATAGTCTTCCGGATTTGCGGTAAAAACAAATTGTAAATCCAACGGAAGTCTCAATTTAAATCCACGAATCTGCACATCTCCTTCTTCCAAAATATTGAAGAGCGCCACTTGAATTCGCGCTTGCAAATCGGGCAATTCGTTAATCACGAAAAGACAACGGTTCGCTCTAGGTATCATTCCGAAATGAATCACGCGCTCATCGGCATAACTCAACTTCAAATTAGCAGCTTTAATCGGATCAATGTCCCCAATTAAATCGGCAACGGTCACATCGGGTGTAGCCAACTTCTCGAAAAAACGATCTGAGCGATGAAGCCATGTAATCGGCGTATCATCTCCCTTCTCTTCCATGAGATCACGCGCATAGCGACTGATCGGATGAAAAGGATCGTCGTTCATTTCACTTCCAGCTACAACGGGAATATATTCGTCGAGTAAGTTGATCATCAGGCGCGCAATACGCGTCTTTCCTTGTCCACGAAGACCCAACAAGTTAATGTTATGTTTCGATAATATTGCGCGCTCCAATTGCGGAATAACAGTGTCTTCATATCCGTGCATTCCAGGAAATGTATTTTTCCCTTCTTGAATGGAAACGATGAGATTATCGCGCAACTCGTTTTTTATGCTTTTTGAAATATATCCCGACGCTTTCAATGCGCCGAATGTGTTGATCGAAGTATTCATTCGTTTAGTAAATTCGTTTTTTTCTATTCGTTTCGTAATCGTGAAAGATCATTTCACCCAATCCTTTCAACCCTGTATAAAATGCTTTGCCTTTGTTCGAACGCGTGAACTCTTCCACGAACGATTGCAGATAAGGATCTTGCGCAATCATAAACGTTGTAATTGGAATGTGCATCTTTCGCGCTTGCGCCGCCATGGTATAGCAACGTTCTACAATATGTTCATCTAACCCGTTGCTGTTCTTGTAGTATTGTCCGTCTGGCAAGCGAAGGCAACTGGGCTTTCCATCGGTAATCATGAAGATCTGCTTGTTTGTATTCCTTTTTCTTCGAAGAATATCCATAGCCAACTCGAGACCAGCCACGGTGTTCGTGTGATAAGGACCCACGTTTAAGTATGGAAGGTCTTTGATTTTAATTGGCCAAGCATCATCGCCGAAGACAATTACATCGAGTGTGTCTTTCGGATAGGAAGTCGTGATGAGCTCTGCCAACGCCATAGCCACTTTCTTCGCCGGAGTGATACGGTCTTCTCCGTATAGAATCATGCTGTGGCTAATGTCAATCATAAGCACGGTGCTCATCTGCGACTTGTGATGGGTGTCTTCCACTACCAAATCTTGTTCAGTTAGTTTGAAGTCGCCGACACCGTTGTTGATTTGCGCGTTCTTCAAACTTTCGGTCACTGAAATATTTTCGAATGAATCTCCGAATTGAAAACTTCGGAACTCTCCTGTTGCTTCATCGCCTTGTCCGCTTTTCTTGCTCTTGTGATTCCCTGCACCGCTTTTTCGAATCTTACCAAAGATCTGATCCATGGCGTTCTTGCGAAGCGTCCGTTCAGTCTTTGCTGTAATGGCCATTTGACCTTTTCCATCTGGAAGAATCTCTTCCTTCAAATACCCTTTCTTCTTCAGGTCTTCCACGAAATCTTCCATGGTGTATTCGTCTGTTGTAAGAGTATATTCTTTGTCTATTTCACGCAACCATTCCAGCGCCTAGATCGG
>CANKYR010000095.1 GCA_947488195.1 Flavobacteriales bacterium | reverse complement strand
ATAGGTTATTGTGAAAGTGCCGGTTCCAGCAGCAGACGGTGTAAACACACCGGATGAAGAAACACCAGGTCCCGACCATGTTCCTCCAGCAGTTGCTGCGGTAAAGGTTACAGCGCCATCGGTAATACAAAAATCAGCAGGATGACAAATGGTGGCATCACAACACGCAACGGGAATAGCAGCGCAAGCTCCGGCAGCAATAACTTGAACACTGCCCGAACGAGAAGAGCTGTTGTAAGTTCCAGTGCTGCCACAAGCGACTATATCACCGTTCAATCCAATGTGCACGTCGTACACCTTGAATGTTGTTGGATACGACGCTAGCTGATTCAAATTCGCATCGAATTTCACAACCGCGTTGGTTGAACCCACGTATACATTTCCGCAATCATCTATGGCCAGTCCACTGTTACTTACGACAAAATCACCGAAAGCTGTGGTAGCATTTCCTGCGGGAATATTCGAGGTATTCAATACTGCTCCAGATGTCAAACTTCTTTTTTGAACTTGCGTTCCATTCTGCGTATAAACAAAACTATCGGTGGCTCGAATGGCCATGATTCCGCTGTTGTTCACACGAAAATCTTCACATTTATAGCCGAGATTATATCCAGAAGATACCTTGTACAACAGGCTGTTGTTGTTTCCACACAAATCAAAATTCTGATGAATGACACCTAATGTGTCTTGAGTTAGCCAGAAATATTTCCCATTCGGATTGGCGGTTATGGACCGGACTTCTTGAATGGTAGGCGGAAAACTGAAGGCATTGCCGCTTGCAACGGTTTGAGTATTCAAAACGTTTCCTGTGGCCACATCTATTTCGAAAATAGCTGCTAAGAGATTTGTTGCAAATCCGGTGGTTCCGCCTAAAACCAATTTCGATTGATCGCAATTGAAACTGATGTTCCAAAATTCATCGCTTGAAAATAACCCACCCGGATTGGGATTGTTCCAAACTAAACCTCCAGAAGTATTTACTTTTTGAATAGCCGCTGTTGAACCAGCTGTAATATAAGAATTTCCAAGATTGTCTGTTGCGAAAGTTCCAAGCCAAACGTTAGAAGTATCGTAAGGCGTGTTGTAGGTCCATTGCAAAACTCCAGCATTGCTGTACTTCAGCAATTGCATGGGCATTACGCCGCCAATGGCATACACATTTCCAGCTGCATCGGTTTCGCATTCCCACACACAGTCCCAATTCGAAGCAAAGGTGGGAGTTTGAACCCACGGGTCTATGGTTATTGGAACCTTTTCATTGTAGTTTGAAATTTGAAATCCAATTTTGTTCGAAGCCTTTTGAATGAAACGAGAGGAAATAAATTTTTTCGATTGTGTTTCGAAGGAATACGGCTCGTGATCAATGATGTCTCCAAATTCGGTTGGAATATGAACAGCTCCGTCGATTAGATTCACATCTTTCGAATACGTCATTTCAATGCGCTCAGACTTACTTCCATTGCGCAACTCGAAAGCGTATTTGATGCCGCTTTCCGGATGAACAGTGAACACTACATCAACACCCGGCCAAGCGTTTTCAATTCGAAGTTTTTCGTAACACTTTGCACCTTGAATGCCTTTGCAAACACCGTCTGTTTCGATCGAATAATTGCCGTAAAAGGCACATAATTCCGACGGCACATAGTTGCAATTTCCTTCTCCAATATCTACAGTTACAAAATCATTTCGAAAAGAAAACTTCGCATCTTCTCTTTCCGATTCTTTGTATTCCGAAATGGTTTGAATGGATTTTTTCTCGGAATGCTTCTCGTTTTTTTCAACCTCTAAAAACGAATAAACCCAACCTTTCGGCGTAAAGAAAATTCGTGTACTGCCCCAGTCTGCGGCATAAAGAATTTTTTCTCCGATTACTTTTTCCTCTTTGGAAAACTGACCTTTATTTTCGACAAACACTCGCTCTCGCTCATATTTCCTTTCCCACTTGTTCTGAGCATTGGCTGAAAAAACAAAAGCAAATAATAAGATTGCAGTTTGAAGTATTTTCATACTGCAATATAACTCTTATTTATATTTTCCCAATAGTGAGATTAAACCAACGACTTTACTTCCATCCAACCACCACCGTTATAAACCTCTTCTACACCTTGTTGTTGAAGGTATCCGGTCGCTTGACCGCTTCTTCCGCCTGAAAGGCAGCACAGCACCAATGGCTTCGGCATGTTCTTGAATTCTTCTACTTTCGTTGGCACTTCTTGTAACGGAATATTTATTGAACCCACCACATGTCCACTTTGAAATTCTTCTCTTGATCGAACATCAACAATTGTTGCTGTTCCATTTTTTAAAGCTGCTAATACATCCATTGTTTTGAATTTTTAGCGAAGGTAGGATATGAAATTGGAAGGTGTTGTGAGGAGAGTCACATTAATCGCTCTTCAATAGAAACCAACTCGCTCGGTTATATTCTTGTTCAGGACCACAAGTCGATTTCGCTTTAATAATATAATAATATGTTCCGTCTGCTAATGAATTCAATTCATCACAAACTGAAAAGGAATCAGACATTTCAACGAGCAAATCGCCCCATCTATTATAAATCAATATTGAACTAATCTCAATATAACTTTCAATTGATTCAGGTGAAATAGAAGTGTGAAAGAAATTCCAACAATCATTAAGATTATCACTGTTGCGGGTAACCACATTTGCTATTTGCAATTTTTCTATATCGAAAAAAATAGATGAGTCCAGGTAAATTTGAATTAATAGCGTATCCCTGCAAAAGTTATCATTCCTAAATGCAATGAGATAATAATTCCCGGGGGTATTAATAGAAGGATAGTCGTTACCGTTATCAAGTTGAACTCCCTGTGCATCTTCCCAATAATAAATAAATGTGGGATCTGAATTTAAATCTGTCCATTGGCTCAGACCAACATACTCTCTTCCACATGTAATTGTATCACTTTCGGCACCTGATAAATCTGGAGAAAGTATTCCAATAATTTCCATTTGTTCCTCTGAAATACAATTGTTTCCATCTTGAACTGAAACAGTATAGGCACCTTGTGAAAGACTATCAATATAAAATACATTCGTCAATTGATTTCCATTCAAACTAAATTGATACGGCTGCACACCTCCAGATGCTGCAAATTGAATTGCACCAACATCGAATAAGCACGTATCTGGATAAATGATGGGTACACAAAGTAGAACTTCAGGCTCATTCAGCATGAGTTCTACAGAAGAGGAACAACCATTTAGATCAACTGTTTGAATTTCATATACTCCTGAAGACAAGCTGGCAAACGTGCCGTTTTGAGATGTTATCGTATTCCCGTTCTCATCTATGAGCGCATAGGAATATGGAGCGACACCTCCCACTGGGAAATTTGTAGCCAACGTAATTCCTCCGTCGTTGCCGCCGGCGCAGCTGATATCAAAACCATTGTAATTAGTTGAAACCACAGATGAATCTTGGACCACAGGCGGTTCGGAAATTACAATTTGTAATGAATCGGTGCAACCAACAGCATCTTGGATAACGCAGTTGTAAACACCCGCTGTCAACTGACTTAGATTTGCACCAGAAACATTCGAAGGTGTCCATGTATAATTCCAATTCTGATTCGAAGGAAAATAGCCACCCGTTGCTGATATTTCTATTGAACCATCACTTGAACTATTACAACTCACACCATATCCATTATAATTTGAAGTTAAATCAACAGTTGCAACAACTTCACTTACACGAATCGCTAAATCATAAGTCTCAGATGCTCCCCCACACGTTGAACTTAGCAGAACGTGATATAACCCGGGATTCTGAAATGAATAAGCAATCGTATCAAGATTCCCGTTAAACGTAATCCCATTTATTTGCCACTCCTGAAAACATGTTAAACCTACTGTTGTAAGATTAAACAAATAGACGGTTTCACCAACACAAACAATTGAGTCGCTCAATCCAAAGAAAGGAACGGTGTAACAATCTTGACATTGGTAAATATCATTCGGCGCAAAATCAGTTGATACAGGAGATTTGATAGATGCTGAAAAAGACAACGCATTAGATGAACCTATCGGACTCGCGTTTGCTTGAATATCGGCTATTTGCAGCGGACAATCCGCTGTTTGACAATTGACAAAGCCCAAGCTATCCGTTTTAATAAACAATGGATCCATACTACCATCGGCATTTCCGAAAAAAGTACTCGCCGTATAAGCCGAAATTGTGAAGCTTCCGTCCAGACCTAATCCAACCCCTATTCCCTTATCTCTTGATTCAGCTCCATATTGTCTTGACCAAATAATATTTCCATCATAGTCAATGTGAAACAATAGAATATTTCGTTCATACATTCCTGCAGACACTGTGTTATTTGCTCCGGCATTTACCGGATAACTATCCGAGTTTCCGCAAATCGCATAACCTTGAGGTGTTGCTATGACTGCCCTGCTTTGATCGGAACCTGGACCTCCGTATGATTTACTCCAAATAATACTTCCGTTCGATAAGGATGCCTCAATAGCAAAAATATTATCTCCGCTTTGACCACCTTGATTTTGAGAAGGGGTTGTTAATAGTATTGTATTGTTTGTCTCATTGACATTCGCTGAGCAAGACCAGGCTGTATGATCGATATCGGAATAACCCACACCATATGCCATTGTCCAAATTATTGTTCCATTAGCATCAGTCTTAGCCAAAGCCATGTCTTTCCCTGGGACATTATAAGTAGACAAAAACACAATTTCACCTGTAGTTAACTCATGAACATATAGGGGCATTTGGCCAAAATTGCTAAAGTTCTTGGACCACAGAACATTGCCGTTCCCATCTAACCTCATTAATACACAAGATAAATTGGGTTGCTTGGCAACACAAATTATATCCCCATTCGCTGCCTCAACAGCATGAAAAACCCATTCTAAACCAGGATAAGTTTTCAGCCAAAGTAAGTTACCACTCTGATCTAACTTCGAGACAAAACCTGTTGATCCATCATAATGGCCAGAAATTAAGAAATCTCCATTTGATAACTCCTGAATTGATTTAGCGCCATCCGCCTCTCCTCCTCCGATAATCTTAAACCACAAGCGATTTCCACATTCGTCGACCCGATATACATAAATATCGCAACCTCCCGCACTGCCGTTACCTTCATGCTGACCAGCAGCCACGAAGCCGCCATCGGAAGTTGGCTGTAACGTCAACCCCCCGTTCATTCCTGAAAGGTTATACTTTCTATAGAAGGTATTATTCTGTCCCAGACCGACAAAACTCAAAAAACACATTAGCGACAAAAAAATAAAGATTACTTTCTTCATTGCTCGATGGTTTCAGTAATATGAATTTTCTCCCTTTCGTAACCAATTTGCACCATCATGTTTTCAATGTCCTTGGCAATATGTCCATCTGAACCTAACAAGCGTACACGTACGGCATATTCCTCCACGATTCTAGTGCATTCCAAAGGTGACCAACTATTAATTTTATCAACCACCATTGGACTTAAAAAAGGACACATTAGACCATGAGCCTCAACAACGATGTAGTAACTTTTAATTGGATCATCTGAAGCAAAAACGTCGAATGATAATAAAGAGAGCAAAAATATCGGGAGTAACTTTTTCATTTGATTTCGTTTTAATTTATGAGGATCGCTTTTATTATTTTCACAACCTTAATTTCGGATTATCTTATTTGCTTTTTGCGCAACAAAATATAGACAAAATTGATAATATAAATAAATGTAAGTCAGTAATCGTAAATTATTACCATAAACTGCATTATTAATACGTTAAGTGCACAGCAGTTCTAACAACGGAGTTCTAACAACGAAGTTCAAACAACGCAGTTCCAATAACGTAGTTCAAACAACGTAGTTCCAATAACGTAGTTCTAACAACGTAGTTCAAACAACGTAGTTCCAACAACGTAGTTCAAACAACATAGTTCCAACAACGTAGTTCAAACAACACAGTTCCAACAACGGAGTTCTAACAACGTCAGTTCCAACAACGAAGTTCAAACAACGTAGTTCAACCGCATAAAAGCGCATAACCATTTCTTGACATTTCCCTCTTGCAGAAATAGGTTTGCTTCATGGAACAAAACCTAATTAAATCAGAAATAGAATCGCGAATTTTTACCATTCGCGGAATGCAGGTGATGCTTGATAAGGATTTAGCAGAATTGTATGGAGTGAACACCATGCGCTTAAATGAGCAGGTTCGAAGAAACATGGAACGATTTCCAGAAAGCTTTTGTTTTCAACTCACAAAAGAAGAAATGACAATGTGGATATCGCAATTTGCGATATCCAAATCAACGAAAAGAGGATTTCGCAAGCAGCCGTTGGTATTTACAGAATATGGTGTAGCAATGGTATCTGCAGTTTTAAGATCTCCGATAGCCATTGAAACAAGCATTCACATCGTAAAGGCCTTTATTGAATATCGAAAAGGCAAAATTCAAGGAGAAATTCTGACTTCACGTGTTTCGAACACTGAACAAATCTTGGCCGTTCATCAGATAAAAATTGAGGAGCTATATAAAAAGCTTGAGGGAGTGGAATTTCCAAAATCAGGAATCTTTTTTGATAACCAAATCTTCGATGCTTATGTTTTTTCAAGTGAACTTATCTCAAAAGCAAAAAAGTCAATCATTCTCATCGACAACTACATCGATGAAACCACACTGCTTCAACTTTCAAAAAGAAATAAAAAAGTGCCCTGTATTATTTACACTGAAAAATTAACAGAACAGTTAAAACTCGATTTAGAAAAACACAACGCGCAATACCCATCCATTGAAATCCGAATTCTGAAAAATGCTCATGATCGTTTTCTGATTCTCGACGAAAAAGAACTCTACCATCTTGGTGCTTCATTGAAGGATCTGGGGAAACGATG
>CANKYR010000094.1 GCA_947488195.1 Flavobacteriales bacterium | reverse complement strand
GATAATGACGAATGGTTGTTTCTCCTGCGGCCATGAGCGCCGCAGCAACATAGCGCTGAGCAATACTCTTCGATGCAGGAGCTGAAACGACTCCACTAATTTCCGAAGGAAGAATTTCAATTTTCAATTTTCACCAATATAAATACTCGCAATTCCCCCGCTTAATGGAATGCAGCGCACACTCTTGTATCCAACCTTTTCCATAACGGACAAGAAATCTTTTCCGGAAGGGAACTGAGCAACTGATTCTGGGAGATAAGCATACGCGCGACTGTCTTTCGAAACCCACTTGCCTAATGTTGGCATAATGAACTTGAAATAAAATCCGAACAATTGTTTTATGGGGAAATGTTTTGGACGTGAAAATTCTAAAACTACTCCTACTCCATTCGGACGAAGAACGCGCAACATTTCGCGCATGCCTTGTTCAAGATTTTCGAAATTTCTTACACCGAAAGCAACGGTATAAGCGTCGAACGAATGATCTTCAAAAGGAAGGTTTTCAGAATCACCTTTTCTTAATTCAATGATTTGTTCGAAGCCTCTTTCTTTCACCTTCTTCCTTCCCACTTCCAACATACCTTCAGAAATATCTACTCCAACGATAGAAGAAGCGTTCAGCTTAGATTTCACTGCTTGTAGCGCGAAATCTGCTGTGCCAGTAGCCACATCGAGTACTTTCTTCGGGTGATATTTCTTCAAAATACGAATGGCACGTTTGCGCCAGATGATATCGATTCCTAGCGAAAAGAAGTGATTTAAAAAATCATAACTGTGTGCAATTTGATCGAACATTTGCTCAACCTCTTCCTTCTTTCCACCTTGATTGTAGGGCTTAACTGTTTCCATACTTACATGAATTCGATTTACATCGATTTTGTTCAAACTGAAACAGCAATTCGATCTGCTTCCAACTTTAATAATTCTCTATCTATTGGAACTACGCCCACCTTCTCGCAAACCAATCCGCCTGCAAGATTTGCTATCTCGGCAATGTCAGACAAGCTCCAATTGGAAGCCAATGCCAAAGTAGCCACTGCAATTACAGTATCGCCCGCTCCTGAAACGTCAACTATTTCACGTTTGTGAGCGGAATGAGTAGAAAAAGTCTTGCCATCGAAAGAGGTTACTCCGTGTTCCGAACGTGTAACCATAACACCTTCGGCATTCAGTTCATTTCGCAAATTCACTAACGATTGTTCAATGGCAGTTGTATTGTCTGCCGAGAATTCAACCTTCATTCCTTCCTTCAATTCTTTAAAATTCGGTTTGAAAAGTGAACAGCCAATGTAGTTCTTGAAATTTTTCAATTTTGGATCTACGCTTACTGGAATATTCAAAGCCTTCGCTTTCGCTATGACCTGTGCAATTACTTTTTCAGTCAAAACTCCTTTGTCGTAGTCTTCAAATACTATTGCATCTACTTTTTGTTTGCTTAAAATCTGATCTATACAATCGAGTAAATTCCGCTCGTCTGTTGCAGATAGCGGCCAAGTAATTTCATCGTCAATTCGAACAATATGGTGTCCGCCCGAAATAACACGCGTCTTCACGGTTGTCATTCGTTCAGTGGAATCAATAATTCCTTCTGTACTAAAACCCAGATCCTTCGCGGTCTTCCGGAAAATATCTCCCTTCGATCCGTCACCAACTACAGAACACATAATTGCCTTCGCTCCCAGACTATTTACATTCAACGCCACGTTTGCGGCACCTCCTAAACGATTTTCTTTTTTTTGAATGTGAACAATAGGAACGGGAGCTTCCGGAGAAATGCGTTCAACTTTCCCCCACAAATATGCGTCTATCATAACATCACCAACCACCAAAATGGTTTTCTCAGACAATGAGCTGAAGAACGACTGTACAGATTCTTTATTCAATTTATAACGGTTTTAATTCGGATAAAGCTTGAGCCATTCTTGAAACGGCTTGATCTAAATTTTCTTCGGAAGTCGCGTATGAAATTCGAATGCAATTCGAATCACCAAAAGCATCTCCTGCTACAGTTGCAACATACACCTTGCGCAACAAGTACATGGCCATGTCCTCAGAATTCTTCACAACGGTCTCACCGTCTGTCGTATTGAAGAAAGCTGTAACGTCTATGTAAAAATAGAATGCCGCTTCAGGAAGATTAATTCTCAATCCAGGTATTTTCGAAAGTCCTTCGAACACGCGATCTCTGCGCGTCTTGAACACTGCAATCATCTCGTTAACCACAGACGGCTCTGCTTCCAACGCCGCTTTAGCAGCCATTTGCGCAATCGTATTCGCACCGCTTGTAATTTGTCCTTGCATCTTGTTACACGCTTGAGCAATCCATATCGGAGCACCTATGTATCCCAATCTCCATCCGGTCATCGCGAATGCTTTCGATACACCGTTCACCGTAATGGTGCGGTCTAACATGCCCTCGCAAGCACCAATGGAATAGGTCTTTCCAACAAAATTAATCAGCTCGTAAATCTCATCGCTAATCACATAAACACCTTCATGCTGAAGAATGACTTTGCTTAATGCTTCAAGCTCTTCCTTGCTGTAAACTGAACCCGTTGGATTGCACGGAGAACTGTAAATGATCAATTTCGTTTTGTCGTTAATGGCGTTGCTCAAACCTTCCGCAGTGATTTTGAAATTGCTTTCAATTCCCGCGTGCAGTTCAACTACTTTTCCTCCTGCCATCTTCACCAATTCAGCATAGCTTACCCAATATGGACTCGGCATGATTACCTCGTCGCCTGGATTCACCAACGCCAAAATCACATTCGCTAAACTTTGCTTTGCGCCTGTGCTTACCACCACTTGTTCGGGTGAATAGGTTAAGTCGTTGTCTCGTTTGAATTTCTTTGAAATTGCTTGACGTAATTCTAGGAATCCGTTTACCGGTGGGTAATGCGTAACGTTTGCATGAATAGCCGCAATAGCCGCATCTTTAATGAAATCAGGTGTATTGAAGTCAGGTTCACCAATGGATAAATTCACCACTGGTTTCCCTTCTGCTGCCAGTTCACGACCCATGCGAGCCATCGCCAACGTTGCCGATTCAGATAATTTTTCTAACAAGTGGGAAACCTTGCCCACGCGCGTATTTTCTTGCATGGTGCAAATTTACGATTTAAGAAAGAAAGTCCTTGAAAATTATGCGATTTCCCAAGATTTTTCAGACCTGTGAACCGTCCCCTTGAAAAACGCCACAGCTTCGTTGCTCTGATTGAAAACAGTGATGTGATAAACGCCTATACGCTTCGATAAACTTTTCTCCTCAACCACAGTTGTAAGAACATCTCCTTCAACAACCATTTTCACATGCGAAATTGATGTCTCAACCGAATAACATTTCACTCCGTGTGCATTGCTTGCAAAGGCCAAAGCGGTGTCGGCTAAAGAATACGTTATGCCACCGTGGGCTATTGCGAATCCGTTCAACATTTCACTTCGAAGAGTCATGCGCAAATCGCAAACTCCCGGAGCAACGCGCAAACGCTCGATACCCAACCATTGACTAAACGCGTCGTTGGTGAACATGAGATCTACAATCTTTTCAGCGTTGGTCATTATTTCTTGTATTGAAGTTCCACTAAGTTACGGTAATGACCGCTCAATGTCATCAACTCTGAATGACTTCCTTGCTCAATGATCTCTCCTTTTTCCAACACAAAAATCACGTCTGCCTGCTGAATGGTTGAAAGTCTATGTGCAATAACAATGGATGTTCTGTCTTTTGTAAGAAGCTCCGTCGCGCGCTGAATCAGTAATTCAGATTCGGTATCGATACTTGAAGTCGCTTCGTCGAGAATAACAATTTTAGGGTCTTGAAGAAAGACGCGAACGAACGCCAGAAGCTGACGTTGTCCTGTGCTGAGCAATGTTCCTCTTTCCTTCACATCGAAATCATAACCACCAGGAAGAGCCATTATAAAGTCATGCGCACCTGCCATTTTCGCAGCTCCAATCATTCGTTCATCCGAAATCTTTTTGTTGTACAACGTCAAATTGTTTCGAATGGAATCGCTGAAAAGAAATACATCTTGAAGAACAACGCCTATTGTTTTGCGAAGCGAAACCAAAGGCAATTTCGAAAGTGCTAAATCATCGATATAAATTTCACCGTTGTTTATTTCGTAGAATCTATTCAACAAAGAAATAAGTGTAGATTTTCCAGACCCTGTAGACCCCACGATAGCCGCGCTTTTTCCAGCCTCAATAATCATGTTGAAGTTGGTCAATACCGGCTGATTTTCCACATACTGAAAACTCACATCGAGGAATTCAATTCTTCCATTGACATCTTTCATTTCTTCATGCAGGGCATCTTCTTCGGAATGGTCTTCGTCCATTAATTTGAATACGCGCTCCGCATTCACCACACCCATTTGAAGCACGTTAAAGTTGTCAGCCATTTGACGAATGGGTCTGTACATCATGGCTATGAACGTGCTGAATTCGAGAATTAATCCCGAAGACATTTCCAAATTCAAACTCGACTTAACACCCCACCAAAGCAGCAAGGAAACAGAGAGTGCCGAAAGAATTTCAACAACAGGAAAGAATACTGAATAGGCCCAAATACCTCGAATGTGAGCATCGCGCTGCTGCGCATTAATTTCTACGAACTTATCGTTTTCAATTTTCTGACGATTAAAAAACTGAACAATGTTCATTCCCGTTACGTGTTCTTGTACGAAAACATTCATACGCGCAACTTCGTTTCGAACATCTTGAAACGACTTCTTCACCGCTTGTTGAAACACGCGCGTTGCCCAAAGTAAAATAGGTATTGGCAGCATAACGATCAACGTCAACTTCCAATCGAGAAAAAACATGAACCCCACGATCACCAGCAACTTCAGTATATCGCGAATAATATCTAAAAGCCCAACACTGAAAACCTCCGCAATACCGTCGATGTCTCCAATGTGTCGCGTTACCAATTGTCCAACAGGAGTCTTATCGAAGTAATTCAATTTATATCGAATCACCTGAGCATAAACGCGCTCACGCATGTCCAGCGTAATGCTCTGCGCCACGCTATTCGCCGCAAGTGTTTGAATGTATTGAAGGCCAATTTCAATAGCAAGGACAACAAAAAACCAAATGGCCACATTCAGAATTTGATTGCTATCACCACCTGGGACTGCAACGTCTAGCATGTTCCGCATTTGTTCTGGACGCACCACCGTGAGACCTGAAAGCACCAGAACCAAAATCAGTGTAACAGCGAAACCCCCGCGGTAGGGCTTGCTGTATTGATACAGCCTTGCAAATATTTTCCAATCAAACGCCTTCCCTGATGCCATATTCTAATTTGTTCGGAAGGTAGATTCCGGATAAATAACTCGAGTTAAGAACAGTCCATTCGGACGAACACTTTCTCCTGCCTCGTTTCTTGATTTGCTATTCAGCACTTCTTGAAACTCTTCCAAATTCATTTCACCTCTTCCCACTTGCAACAGGGTTCCAACCACAGCGCGAACCATATTCCGAAGAAAACGATCAGCAGTAATGTGAAAAATCAAAAGACCTTCTTTCTCTTCCCATCTTGCTTCTCGCACATCGCAGATGGTGGTCATTTGCCCACCTCCCGATTTACAGAAGCAAGCAAAATCGTGAGAACCTAACATTAATTGCGCTGCGTTGTTCATGGCCTCTACGTTTAAATCTTTTCCGTAGAAATACGTGTAATTGCGTTGGAAGGGATCCTTCTTTTTTGCAATACGATATTCGTAAGAGCGTTCATTCGCATCGAATCGTGCATGCGCTCTGTTGTTTACTTTGAAAAGTTTGAAAGCCGCAATGTCCTTCGGCAACACTTGCTGCAATCGAAACAGCGTTTCCTCTTCATTCAATTCATGAATTTCTGGAACGAAATGAAGATAAAAATCGCTCGCGTGCACTCCCGTATCTGTGCGACCGCAACCGAGTGTAACCACTTTCGGCAAGCGCAATATTTTGCACAAAGCTTTTTCTATTTCTTCTTGAACCGAATGAGCATTCAGTTGACGTTGCCACCCGTGGTAGTTGGTTCCGTCGTAAGCTATTTGCAGGAAGTAGCGCGCAAATTCTGTTTTCTCTTCTTCCTGCTCCATTGCTTAATTACTGAAACATTTCTTTTACACGTTGGAAAAAACTTTTGTCTTTGGCAGAAGGATTCGGTTTGAAATTTTCTGACTCGCGAAGCTTCGTTAAGATTTCCTTCTCTTCGGATGAAAGTTTCTGAGGTGTCCAAACATTGATGTTAACCATCAAATCCCCAGAACCGTATCCGTTTACATCTGGTATTCCTTTCCCTTTCAAACGAAGAATTTTTCCAGCTTGAGTTCCGGGCTCTATTTTTATTTGAGCCTTGCCCTTCACCAAAGGAATTTCAATGCTCGCTCCCATAGCAGCATCTACGAAATTCAAATACAAATCGTAGTACAAGTGAACCCCATCGCGCTTCAACTCAGCGTGCTCTTCTTCTTCAATTTGAACAAGTAAATCTCCGGGCACTCCGCCAAACGGACCCGAATTTCCCTTTCCTGAAACATTCAACGTCATTCCTTCACCCACACCCGCTGGAATTTTAATTTCCACCGTTTCTTCCTTGCGAACCTGTCCGTATGCATCGGCATCTTTCGGACGATCCTTAATTGATTTTCCTGCACCGCTGCACACATGACAAGTGGCTGCGGTTTGCATGGCACCTAAAATAGTTTGTTGCACGCGACGTATTTGTCCAGAACCTCCACATGTTGAACACGTATCGTAGGTGACGCCATCGGCGTTCGCCATTTTGAACACCTTAATTTTCTTGGTGGTTCCAAAGGCTATTTCTTCCAAATTCAATTTAACACGAATGCGCAGGTTGCTTCCTTTCACTCGTCTAGAACTTGATCTACTTCCTCCACCTCCGCCAAATCCCCCGAAAATATCTCCAAATTGCGAGAAGATATCGTCCATATTCATTCCTCCGCCATAGCCTTGTCCACCTCCGCCCATTCCGGCGTGACCGAACTGATCATAGCGCTGACGTTTTTGATTATCACTTAACACATCATAAGCCTCGGCAGCTTCTTTGAATTTCTCTTCCGCCGAACTGTCGTCAGGGTTTTTATCGGGGTGGAATTGAATAGCCAATTTGCGATAGGCCTTTTTAATA